>NZ_JAMPKY010000003.1:0-300000 GCF_039962255.1 Leptolyngbya subtilissima AS-A7
CTGGGCTTCCGGTTCCCCTGCGACGGTCCGGGTCGGGGTGGCACCTGTCAGGTTTCCGGTTGGGACCACGTGTTCCTGGGCCTGTTCTGGATGTACAACTCGATCTCGATTGTGATTTTCCACTTCAGCTGGAAGATGCAGTCTGACATCTGGGGCACGGTGAGCCCTGATGGCACGGTAAGTCATATCACTGGTGGCAACTTTGCGGCTAGCGCCATCACCATCAACGGCTGGCTGCGCGACTTCCTGTGGGCTCAGGCCTCCCAGGTGATCGGCTCCTACGGTTCGGCGCTGTCGGCCTACGGTCTGCTGTTCTTGGGTGCTCACTTTGTGTGGGCCTTTAGCCTGATGTTCTTGTTCAGTGGCCGTGGCTACTGGCAAGAGCTGATTGAGTCCATCGTGTGGGCTCACAGCAAGCTGAAGGTAGCGCCTTCTATTCAGCCTCGCGCTCTGAGCATCACTCAGGGTCGGGCTGTGGGTGTGGCTCACTACCTCCTCGGAGGTATCGCTACTACCTGGGCCTTCTTCCTGGCTCGAATTATCGCGGTGGGCTAGGTTTCTCGTCATGGAATCTCCTGGGGGCGCAGGCCCTGCGCCCCTACATACCGCACTCATGACTCAAATGTCGTACTAGAATCCGTTTTGATTCATGGCAACTAAATTCCCAAAATTTAGCCAGGACCTGGCCCAAGATCCGACCACGCGTCGGCTCTGGTACGGGATTGCCACAGCCCACGACTTTGAAAGCCACGATGGCATGACGGAGGAGAATCTTTACCAAAAGATCTTCGCCTCCCACTTTGGCCACTTGGCAATCATCTTTCTGTGGACTTCGGGCAACCTGTTCCATGTCGCCTGGCAAGGCAACTTTGAACAGTGGATCAAAGATCCGCTCAACATCAAACCGATCGCCCACGCGATTTGGGATCCTCACTTTGGTCAGCCTGCGGTAGATGCCTTCTCTCAGGCTGGGTCTTCGACTCCGGTGAACATCGCGTTTTCTGGGGTGTACCACTGGTGGTACACCATCGGTATGCGCACCAACACCGATCTGTACAGTGGCGCTGTCTTTCTGCTGATTCTGTCGGCGGTCTTCCTGTTCGCAGGCTGGCTGCACCTTCAGCCGAAGTTTCGCCCCAGTTTGTCCTGGTTCAAAAACGCTGAGTCTCGCCTCAACCACCACCTGGCTGGTCTGTTTGGCGTCAGCTCGCTGGCCTGGACCGGTCACCTGGTACACGTGGCTATCCCCGAATCTCGCGGTGTCCACGTTGGTTGGGAAAACTTCCTCTCGATGAAGCCCCACCCCGAAGGCTTGATGCCTTTCTTTACCGGCAACTGGGGAGTCTATGCCCAGAACCCCGACACCTCTAGCCATATCTTTGGTACAGCGACTGGGTCTGGTTCTGCGATTCTGACCTTCCTAGGCGGCTTCCATCCTCAGACCGAGTCTCTCTGGCTGACGGATATGGCCCACCACCACCTGGCGATCGCGGTGATCTTCATCATCGCCGGGCACATGTACCGCACCAACTTCGGTATTGGCCACAGCATCAAGGAAATCTTGAATGCTCACAAACCACCCGGTGGCGGTTTGGGTGAAGGACACAAGGGTCTTTACGACACCTATAACAACTCGCTGCACTTCCAGCTAGCGTTTCACCTAGCTTCCCTCGGTGTGATCACCTCCCTGGTGGCGCAGCACATGTATGCGCTGCCCCCCTACGCCTTCATGGCTCAGGAGTACACTACTCAGGCAGCGCTCTATACCCACCACCAGTACATCGCTGGATTCATCATGGTGGGGGCCTTTGCCCACGGCGCGATCTTCTTGGTGCGCGACTACGACCCCAAAGCCAACCAGAACAACGTGCTGTACCGCGTGCTGGAGCACAAGGAAGCGATCATCTCGCACCTGAGCTGGGTGTCACTGTTCCTGGGTTTCCACACCTTGGGTCTGTACGTGCACAACGACGTGGTGGTAGCCTTTGGCACCCCCGAAAAGCAGATTCTGGTTGAGCCTGTGTTTGCCCAGTGGGTGCAAGCCTGCTCTGGTAAGCTGCTCTACGGTTTCGACACGCTGCTGTCGAACCCTGACAGCGTGACTCAAACCGCCAATGCTGTTTACCTGCCTGGCTGGTTTGATGCCATCAACAGCAACAAGAACTCGCTGTTTCTGACCATTGGCCCTGGCGACTTCTTGGTTCACCACGCGATCGCCCTCGGCCTGCACACCACCACCCTGATCTTGGTCAAGGGTGCGCTGGATGCCCGCGGTTCGAAGCTGATGCCCGATAAGAAAGACTTCGGCTACAGCTTCCCCTGCGATGGCCCTGGCCGTGGCGGCACCTGCGACATCTCCGCGTGGGATTCGTTCTACCTGGCGATGTTCTGGATGCTGAATACCCTTGGTTGGGTGACCTTCTACTGGCACTGGAAGCATCTCGCTATCTGGTCGGGTAACGTGGCTCAGTTTAATGAGTCGTCCAACTATCTGATGGGCTGGCTGCGCGACTACCTGTGGCTCAACAGCTCTCAGCTCATCAACGGCTACAACCCCTACGGCATGAATAACCTAGCCGTCTGGGCCTGGATGTTCCTCTTTGGGCACCTGGTTTGGGCTACCGGCTTCATGTTCTTGATCTCCTGGCGGGGCTACTGGCAAGAGCTGATTGAAACTCTTGTCTGGGCCCACGAGCGCACTCCCCTGGCGAACCTGGTTCGCTGGAAGGACAAGCCCGTTGCCATGTCCATCATTCAGGGTCGAGTTGTGGGTCTGGCTCACTTCACGGTGGGCTACATCCTCACCTACGCGGCCTTCCTGATAGCTTCAACGTCAAGCCGATTCGGCTAGGTTGGGTCAGTTAGGTAAACTCTTCAAAACTCCTCGGCGCTCTGTCCGGGGAGTTTTGCTATTTAGGGTCGTAGCACTACTATCGTGGAATCTGCCCGGGTGTAAGGCTTTATGCCAACGGTATTGAGAAAAGATGGCTTTGACTTTCGGATGTATTTTGATGATCACATCCCTGCCCACGTTCATGCGTTCAAGGGCGATGGAGAGGCCAAACTCAATCTGGGAGATCCGCTGACTCAGCCTACAGTGCTGGTGGCCTACAATATGAGCAGTAAAGAGGCTAGGCAGGCGCTAGCGATCGTGCTGGAATATCAGACCGAACTTTTGAAGCGTTGGGTAGAGATGCATGGTTGATCTAGATGATGCTCAGTTTCTAGAGCAGTATCAGCGGGCCGTAGCAGCTGCTAACCAAGCTAGCGCTACAGAACCTAGAGCGATAGCTGCCTCTTACGATGTTGTAAATCACCTGATCATGATTCGACTAAACAGTGGTGCAGTATTTAGCTTCTCGCCTGACATTGCTCAGGGGTTAGCTGGAGCATCGGCTGAGAGTTTGGCAGCGGTTGAGATAACCCCTTCTGGAGAAGGGCTGCACTGGAAAAGGCTTGATGCTGATTTTTCTGTTTCAGGTTTGTTAGGCGGTTGTTTTGGAACTAAGGCCTGGATGGCTAAGTTACAAGAGCAATGGGCTAGTCAGCAAGCTTCATAAAGCTACTGCCCGTTGGGGAAGATATTGTTTCGTGCATAGTGCAACTGGCGATCGCACCTCATTTCAAGCCTATCTATCCCCAACCTGTCTAATACTCATCAACAAAAAACCCCTAGCCGGAGCTAGGGGTTTTTGATCTCAGCGACTTAATAAGCTAAATCGATATCATTTAGGCTAGAAAACCGAGCCATTGGCCATTGGCTTTGGCTTTGCGAATTAGAGCCTGGCGCTCTTTGCTATCGATGCCAAAGCGGTTGCAGAAGTGTGTAATAGTTCTGGAGTGAAGCGCAATCGCCTGTCCCCGCAGCTTGTTAAAATTCGGGGTTCCCATGATGTTGCGAACGAGCAGAACCATCGGTGCAAACATAGCGCTTCTCCTCCAAAGACTCTTAAAAACTTCCTGCGAAACTGAGCGAAATTAGCTGACTGCCAGGGTGACCAGCATTAGACCAGCTACGAAGAGAGTGGCGATCGCGGCTTGCAGCGCGTAGCCCTTTTGCTGTTCAGGCGAAGGATAGGACGCGAAATACACTTCGGGCTCTACGGCGTAGTTGTTGAGAATGCCGTTGTCGAGTTGGGTAGTGGTGAACATTGCGAGGCCCTCCTGGGGTGCTGAATGTTTCTTTATGTAAACTAATGTAACAGCAATGTAACGATATTGCAACAAATTCTTGCCTTAATTTTGCTTATGCGTTAATCCCAGCTTATAGAGGCAGGGTGTTGCTGTTGGGGGTGGTTAGCAGCGGGCAGAAAACGCCGCGTCAAGCCACGGCGAGCAGGGCGATCGCCTCAGTCTGCGAAATTTCGCAGACTGGGCTCCAAGATGGGCACAACAGACCACCGCTACCTTCATAACGTTGCGATGCTTGGGAGCCTTATACTCCCCAAGGCTCTCAAGCTCCGGGTTTGCAACCCAAGACTGAGGATCGGCGAAGACCTTTCCCTACGGCAGGAGCGCGAGAAGATGAGGGAATGGAGAGATCAAGAAAATGAAGGGACTAGGCAATGGGTTAGGAGCAGCGCCGTTTTTCCGAAAAATTTAGGGAAATCAACAGGATTGAATTATTGGCTTAGGGCTTGCTCTAAATCGGCGATTAGATCGTCTACGTGCTCTAGACCAACGGAGAGTCGCAGCAGGTTAGGCGCGGTTTGAGTGCCTTGCTCAATTGAGGCGCGGTGTTCGATCGCACTGTGGGGGCTGCCAAAGCTAGTGGCACGAGCGATCAGGTTGGTTTTGGCGGCGACTTCCATAGCTCTGTCATGATCGCCTTTTACTAGGAATGAGAGTAGGCCACCATAGCCCTGCATTTGTTTCTGCGCGACCTCGTGGCCCGGATGTTCGGGCAGTCCGGGGTAAAGTACCTGCTCAATGGTGGGATGTTGGGATAGCCAGGTGGCAATGCTTTGGGCCGCCTGTGCTTGGGCACGTACTCGAAGGGGCAAGGTTTGTAGACCGCGCAGCGTCAGCCAGCAGTCGAAGGGAGACGGCACCACGCCGCCGATGGTTTGCACCAGCCGTAACTGATCAAACAGTGGATTGGATTCGCGGGTGACCACCGCGCCGCCAATTACATCCCCATGGCCCGCCAGATACTTAGTAGTAGCATGAATCACGAAGTCGGCCCCCAGGGTGAGCGGAGTTTGCAGTACTGGGGAGGCAATGGTGTTGTCGCAAGCCAGGTAAGCATTGGCTTGGTGTGCTAGGTCAGCAACCGCTTGAATGTCAGTGACGGCCAGTTGTGGATTTGAGGGGGTCTCGATTAGCAACAGGCGGGTGTTGGGGCGCAGGGCTTCGGCTACTGCCGCTAAGTCTGTTGTATCCACCAGGGTGTAGCTCAAGCCCCACGGGGCAAAAATTTGGCTCAGCATTTGCTGCACGCCAAAGTAGACGCTTTGAGGTGCTATCACGTGATCGGCCGGGCCGAGGGCTTGCAGCAGGCTAAAGGTGGCGGTTGACCCAGAGGCAAAGGTGGCTGTTTCTGCCCCCTTCTCCAGGGTGGTTAAGGCTGTTTCGAGGGCGTCGCGGTTAGGGTTGCCGCTGCGGCCGTAGACATAGCCCTTGGGATAGCTGCCATCGCCATCTCGCTCAAAAGTGGTGGAGAGATGAATCGGTGCTGTTAGGGCTCCGGTGGCAGAGTCAATGTTTCTGCCGCTGTGGATGGCCTGGGTTTCTGAGGAAAAGGGCGTGGCGTCGGGAGACATAAGATTAGGAAAGATGGGTTGCCCTTGATTTTAGGCACGTTGGCAAAGCCTTGCCATAAGCAGATCGTCCGGCCAGCTATCCATCTAACTCATCCTGGGCATTCTGAACCTATCCGTTTTACCCATAAATTGGGATAACCATCTGTGGGTCCCGTAGCCCCTTATCCATCTAACTCTTTACTCATTCACTCCCCACCCCCCAAAGCCTTTCTCCTTCCCCCGCCGATTTAACATTCTTTTGTCGCCCCCACTATGGATGCCCTCATCACCTCTGCCCTGGTTTTTCTGTTTGGTGCCGCCGTGGGCAGCTTTCTCAATGTGGTGATCTATCGGGTACCAGCGGGGTTATCGCTGCTGCACCCGCCGTCTCGCTGTCCTAAGTGTCATACCCAGCTCAAACCCTACGACAACGTGCCGGTGCTAGGCTGGCTCTGGCTCAAAGGGCGCTGTCGCTACTGCCGTACGTCTATTTCTCCTCGCTACCCGCTGATTGAGGCGTTTACAGGAGCGCTGTTTTTAGCGACGTTCTGGCTGTTTGGCCCCACTTGGCTCACGGTGGGCTATTGGCTATTTCTGAGTTGGCTAGTGGCGCTGGCGTTTATTGATATCGACACTCTGATGCTGCCAAATGCGCTCACTCAGTCGGGATTGGGATTGGGGTTGGCGGTGAAGTTTGCCCTGCCGCTATTACAGGGTGAATCGTGGCCCAGCCCTATGCAAAGCCTCTTGGGAGGAATCCTAGGGGCGGTCTTGGGCATTTGGCTGTTTGACCTGATCACCCTATTTGCCTCAGCAGCATTAGGACAAACGGCCATGGGGGGCGGCGATGCAAAACTGGCAGCTATGCTGGGAGCGTGGCTGGGCTGGCAGGGAGTGTTGCTCAGCGGATTTTTGGCCTGTGTAGTAGGGGCGGCGGTGGGGGGAGGTGCGATCGCCCTCAAACTCATCAGCCGCCGTCAGCCGATGCCCTTTGGCCCATTTTTAGCGATCGGTGCTGTGATCACGGTGTTCTGGGGTGACGTACTGATTGGGGCTTACCGATCGCTGTTTTTCCCCACCCTTTGATCACAACCTAACCACCAGGGTGCAGCACTGAATAGCGGGAGGGCAATGGACTGGTTAAGGAAGCTCACACCTAAACTCATTTATGTGGCCTAATCGAAAACAGGATTAAAACGCTGCGTCGTTTTGCCGTTTGCCGCATTGCTGCCTGAACTTGAGCCCACAATACTTCCGGATCGTCCACCGTGAAACAACGCCCCCAATTTTTTCAGCTTGTTCCTTGGCCTTGGCGGCTAGCACAGTGGATGGTCAGCCTGATGGCGCTTGTTCTAGGTTGCTCTCTTAACTGGGCTATCTACCCTGACAGCGCCCTAGCGACTACTTGGTACTCAGTAGCTGAAACCGGCCAAGGCCAGCAGCAGCAGTTTGTCGACATCGATTCTATAGAGCCTCTGGACTGGGGACATGTGCGGGTGGGCAGCTACTATGTCGATCGCCGATCTGGACAGCCCCAGCGCACTGATTATTTAACTGAATATGACTGCGATCGCCACCGCTTTCGCGATGTCGAGTTTAATGGCCCTGTGGGCAGCGATCGCTGGATGCCCGTTGACCCCGACCCTTTGAATTCTGCGGCAATGGAGTAT
Source organism: Leptolyngbya subtilissima AS-A7 (assembly GCF_039962255.1). Taxonomy (NCBI): domain Bacteria; kingdom Bacillati; phylum Cyanobacteriota; class Cyanophyceae; order Leptolyngbyales; family Leptolyngbyaceae; genus Leptolyngbya; species Leptolyngbya subtilissima. The sequence continues at coordinate 7,412 of NZ_JAMPKY010000003.1, forward strand.
GCCTGTGCGACGATTGCCCAGAAAAAGCCAGACTAAGCCTGCGAGTATCGGCTCCTAAGCGAAGTTGAGGGGACCGATCTGCTATGAACTCACCACCATCACCGGCACCATTGCTTCAGCAGAGATCAGCTTCGTCCCCACTGGCACTACCGCTAGAGCGTTCGTTCCCGCCAGGTTGATTAAATTACCAGAGTTATGGCCACCACCCGCCAACGAAAACCTATAGCCCTGGGCAGTCGTTTCAAGCTTGCCCCACAGATAGGTTTCTCGCTGGCCACCCGCCTTGAGCGCATCGCGAGTCGTAGCGGGCACAAATGTCGGCTCCCAACCTGTAGCCAGGCCTGATCGCTTCCGCAGCGCCGGGGCCACAAATCGCCAAAAGGTCACCAGGGCAGACACTGGGTTTCCCGGCAGGCCAAAGTACAGCGGCGCAGTTCCCCCCTCCGCTGGAAAGGTTGCTACCGTTAGGGGCTTACCGGGCTTTACTGCCACCGAGCAAATATGCAGCGTCGCTCCCAACTCCGCCAAAATCTCATCCACATAGTCGTAGTCACCAACGGAAACGCCACCAGACGACACAATTACATCTGCCTGGGCCAGCGCTGACTGAATCGCTGCCTTCAACGCTTGGGGCTGGTCGGACACAATGCCTAGGCTCAGCGGAATCGCCCCTGCCTGCCGCACCAACGCTGCCAGCGCGTACTGGTTAGAGTCCACAATTTGCCCCGGCTGAAGCGGCACATCAGGCATCACCAGCTCATCGCCTGTGGAGAGAATCGCTACCCGAGGCTGAGGAAACACCGGCACCTGAAGACACTGGGCCGAGGCCAGCACCGCCAGCTCTGGCCCGCCAATGGAGAGGCCTGGGGCCATGAGCGCCTCGCCCGTCCGGCAAAAGCTAGCCCGGTGGCGCACAAACTGCTGCGGCTCTGGGGTTTCTAGCACCAAAACACTATCGCCCTGGCGCTGGGTGACCTCTTGAATCACGATGGTGTCGGCGCCATCGGGCAGCATGGAGCCCGTGAGAATGCGTGCGGCTTGGCCCGGGCCGACGGGGAGCTGAGGCGATCGCCCTGCTGGAATCGTCTCTGTCAGCGTCAGCACCTTGGGCTGCTCAGCAGTAGCTCCCTGCACATCTTCATAGCGCACGGCATAACCATCCATGGCTGAATTATCCCAATGGGGAAAATCGAGCGGGCTAGGGATAGCTTTGGCTAAAACACGGCCTAGGCAGGCATCCAGGGAAACCTGCTCTACCTCGGTTGGGAGCGGCACTAGATCGAGAATTTTGGCTTCGGCCTCGGCGGCGGGGAGCATGGAGGTGGGGAGATAACAGGAGTGGGGAAGATGAGGTGGGCATGCCTTGGGTTCAAGACCTGTAGAGAGCGTAGCGCGGCATGCTCGATAAGGAGTAAGGGAGCCGTGGGCATATCCCTGAGGCGAGTGGGAACGGTAGAACGGCATCGCTTGTCGCTTAGGCAAGCCCACAGACCAGCCGTTTTCTTAGGAGAAGCAAGAACGCAGGGTTTAGAAGTCGGGACGGGTGATTAGGCAGCTAAGGCCCAAGGCGACTGACCCGGCTAGGGTAGCGGCGGCTGAGGCATCGGTGCCGAAGAACACCAGCAGGCTGTAGAGGCCTAGCCCAACGCTAGCTACCAATCCCAGGGGGGTAGTGAGAAAGTCTAAGAACTCCAACAGCCCTTCGAGAAAGCGCAAAAACTGAAGCCAGCGTGCCAGGAGAGACATAAGGGTTTACCGATTAGGTAGCGTTGGCCAAAGTGCTAAAAAATCAGCTTAGGGAACTGTCTCTACAATAACTGTCGTGGCTTTAACCAAACGCTTTTGGCCTCATATTCTTCAAACTTTCCTAAGTAAAGGGTTGGTTCAGTAAAGGGCTTGCATCAGGCGCTTGCGGTAGGTGAGGGTGAGCGGGTCGCTGTCGCCCAGCAGTTTGAAAACGGTGAGCATGGCCTTGCGACCGGCGTCACTGCGGTAGGTTCGATCGCGCTCCACCACCCCCAAAAAGCCCTCCAGGGCAGCGGCAAAATCGCCCTTTAACGCTGCCTGGCCAGCGGCCCCATAGGCGACATCTAGATCAGAGTCTCCCAGGTCGGTTAAGGATTGGCGCAGGGTGAGCAGGCTCCGAATGCCATCGGCTTGGTCGGCGGTGGCGCGATCGCTCGGATCAATCAAATCCAGATACTGGCTGGCTAGGGCATCATCCCCCTGCACCAGATATACTTGGGCCGCCTTGAGCAAAATCTGACCGTTGTTGGGATAGCGAGTCAGCAGCGTGGCCAGAGCTGGATAAATCTCTGTTTTGTCGCCGCTGGCCTGGGCAGCTTCAAAGGCCGCTAGATCTTGCTCCAGAGAGGATTGCAGACCTAGACTGGACAACAACTCCCGTAGCTGCGGCTCAGGCAGCACCCCCACAAACCCCTCCTGCACCTGCCCTTGGCTGACAATGCGCACATCGGGCACCCCTTCAACCTTAAAGGCTTTAGCCAGCTCGGGGTTGGCGTCAATATCGACTTTGGCCAAGGTGAAGTCATATTCCTGGGCCAGCTTTTCGAGCATCGGTTTGAGCATCTGGCAGGGGCCGCACCAGGTGGCAAAAAAATCGACCAGCACCGGCTGCTCAAACGAGGGTTGCAGCACCGCTTGCTCAAACTCGGCTTGATTCACGACAATAGACTGTCCCATCGGGTACCTCAGTGGGGGCGGACAAATAGTTCATAGAGCGACAGCAGCACTTCTACCACAATCAGCAGCACCACATACCACTCCAGCCGCAGACCGGTTTGGTGCCGCTGAAGGTCGAGCACGGTTTCGGTAGTGCGACTGACCAGGTCGAGCTTGCGCTCTAGGGCCGAGTGGCGATCGCGAATTTCGTACTCGTCTTCCAGGCGGTGGTAGAGAGAGTCGAGCTCGGGGTATTCCCACAGCAGCTCAGGCTTATCGATGATTTCGACTCGACCCACAATTTTGTGCTGAATCATCAGCGTTTGGCCAATCTGCTTGAGCAACTGGTCGCCCTGAACACTCGGGCGGTGCTGATGTTGCAGCTCCACGGCGTAGGGCTCAATGCGGTCAAACACAGCCGCCGCACCGATCTCGTAATAGGCTAGCACCACGCTTTTAGCCATCACATCGGCCACCAAGTGCAGGCGCAACCCATCAAGGGACGACAAAAAAATCAGTCCATCCTGCACTTTGCCACTGCTGTTAGGGGCCAAGCGAATAGTGGCAGCTTCGGTTTCAGGGTGGTCGATAGGGTTGGCAATGTGGGGCCTGAGGCTGGTAATAAAAGCCTGTTCTGCGTCGGCAGAAAGGCCAAACAGCACCACGGCGCCGTAGCTAAACAGCACCCCCTGACCGCCCTCTCCAACGGGCACCATCAGCGGCGAAGACGGCACCAGTGCTGGACCGCTAGGTTTGGCTAGGGCACCTAAATCAATACTTTGGCCCAAAAAATAGGCTCGTACAGCCACGTCGTCGGTGCGATCGGAGGCTGCCGTAACCGTCTCTGATATAACAGTAGTCATGGGAAATTAGGGTAGAAAACAGGCGATATCCGGCAGCGCGAAGGACTGGGTCTCACTCCTTCGGCCGGTGGTGAAAACTGTTGCAGAACGCCGATACTAGAGAAATGTTCCTCACATCCCATCGTAGGTTATGTTAAAAACTGGCACGGGTTGACATCAGGTAGCAATACGGCAATGCCCTTGGCTAGCCTCTGTCTCTAAAAGTGCAAGCCAATTGGGTGCTGTTATTACCGCCATGGGCGGTTCGGGTATTGTGATGTAGGGCCGCAGCCATGAAGCGTGTGGTATTTATTCTTGGGGTTTTAGAAGACGAAGACGTTGACTGGCTGATTGATGCTGGTCAGCGTCGAGAACTGCAACCGGGAGAGGTGTTGATTAGTGAGGGTGCCGCCTGCGACGATATTTTCCTCATTCTAAACGGTAGCTTGGAGGTTTCGGTGGCAGCCATGGGCGACCAGTCCATTGCCCAGCTGGCAACTGGTGAAGTGGTCGGCGAAATGTCGTTTGTTGACGGTCAACCGCCTTCTGCAACGGTGACGGCCCTCGAACCTGGCATTGTGTTGGCTATTTCCTGTAGTCAGCTGCGCCACAAGCTCCAGCAAGATATGTGGTTTGCCTCGCGCTTTTATCGAGCTTTGGCCATCTTGCTCTCTAGCCGCCTGCGCAGCACCGTCAAGCATTTGCAGGGTGAACACTGGCGTCCTGTGGCTAACCCCGATGATGCCGGGCTCGACGAGATGGGCGATATGCTCTCTATGGGAAACATTCGCTTTGACTGGATGCTCAAGCGTCTGCGCAACGTTAACTCTAACCCCTGGGAAGAACTTGAGGTGGACTCTGCCGACTAGGGCTTTCCCCAACATTCAGTCTCTAAGCTGCCGCTTGGCTTCGTTAATCGGAGCGAAAAGTCAAACATTTTTGCTGAATGCAGCCCACATTCATCGCCTAAGAAAGATTCTGCTACCATTCAGGCAAGGCAACTAGGGGGTAATATAGAGCAACCGTTGGGCGCACCCCCATGGCTATGCCCCTCCTGGCTAAAGGTAAGCTGGCGTAAGTGAGCTTAAGTTTGGGCTATATCTGCGGTGGTTAAAACTGGCTCACAGGAGCGATCGCGGCGATGGGGTGGGTTAAACGCGATATGCTCTACGTTTCCCTGGTGATTAAGGTCGTCGTTTCATTCTCAACCGATTCTGAGCTCCGTTTTTGCTAGTGACAGCGCATGCCACTCCACACCAAACTCAGTAATATTCTCATTGTTGAAGATAGCAAAGGCCGCCGAGAAATTGTCTTGGATGGGTCGGTATATTCCATTGGGCGAGATCCTAAGTGCGACATTCGCCTGTCGTCGCAGTTTGTGTCGCGGCACCACGCCACCTTGGTGCAACTGCCGAAGGACGATGACACGTTTTACTACCGCATAGTTGACGGCAACCTAAAGGGCAAACCCAGCGCCAATGGAATGCTGATCAACGGACGCAAGCTCCAGGCCCACGACCTCAAAAATGAAGATGAGATTGTGTTTGGGCCCCAAGCTCGCGCTATCTACTACCAGCTCAAGCGCGATAGCCAGTCGACTCTGCCCCCCGACGAGTTTGATATCACCCTCATTAGCCCCAACATGGTTGAAGAGGGCGATGAGGAGTCGGATAGTCTAGATGATGATACCGAGATCTAGCCCATCGCCTGGTGGGTTTGAAGGCCTGGGTCTTAGACCAAGGCAACAATAGCCTGGTTAACGGCGCTGAACACCTGCTCACAGTGATTATTGTGGCGCAGGGGCAGTTCTTGATTGCTGACAACTAGGTTCACCGAGGCTGCGTCAGCAGCTACGGTAGGTGGACTGATCAGCACCTCAATGGTGGTGAGCTGAGCCAGGGAAACCTGTCCTGGCTGTTCTTTGGCCATTAGATAGTCGCTGGTTTCGTAGACCATATTGAGCCCGAAGGCTTGCAGCGAGCTAACAATTGCATCGCGCAGCCGAGCGGTGGTTGCTGAGATAGGAAGTGTGTTGGTATACCGGGCCATAGGCGTCCTCGATGAGACCATCATAACTACAAGTTAGCGCATGGTCGTGGCGGGCATGTTCTGACAAGCCCACACTGAGCTGCACCCTTGACCTTAGTATGCACTAGTCCGGTTTGTATCTTAGTGTATACCATAGCTTGCTGGGGGTCTGGGCTATGGCCCCCTTGTCTGTAAGCTTGAGAGGCGATATTGGACGAACTATGCCGGGTAAGCTGCTGGTATTTGAAGGGGTGGAGGGCTGTGGCAAATCGACTCAGCTAAAGCTCCTGCATAGCGCTCTAGGGAAAAGCGATCGCCTCCAGCAGCTTCAGCAGCAGGGGCTGATTCCCCGAATTCTCGCCACTCGCGAGCCGGGGGGCACAGAGTTGGGTTTGGGTCTGCGCCAGCTGTTGCTGGGCGATCAGGGCGGGGCGGCGATGGCTAGTCGGGCTGAGCTGCTGCTCTACGCCGCCGATCGCGCCCAGCATGTTGAAGAGTTGATGAAGCCGGCTTTGGCGCAGGGCTGCTGGGTGCTGTGCGATCGCTACACCGACTCCACCGTGGCCTACCAGGGTTATGGGCGCGGCCTCGACCTGAGGCTGATTGACCAGCTCAACCAGGTGGCCACTGGGGGGCTGGTGCCCGACCTCACCCTGTGGCTCAAGCTTGATGCCGCTACGGGGCTGGCCCGCACTCGCCAGCGAGGGGCCGCCGATCGCATGGAGCAGGCCGATCTGGGGTTTCATCAGCGGGTGCAGGTGGGCTTTGAGGCCCTGGCGGCACGGCATTCAGAACGGATTGTGGCGATCGATGCGATGGGGACAGTCGATGCCGTCGCCGCCGAAATTTTTGCCGTTGTAGAAGGACATTTGCAGCAGTGGTACGCCCCCAGTTTGACGGCTTAGTGGGCCAAGACACCGCTGTTGCTCTGCTCTGTCGCGCAGTGGAGCAGCGGCGAGTGGCTCCCGCCTACCTGTTTGCTGGCCCCCACGGAATCGGACGGCGGCTAGCGGCGGAGCACTTTGCCGAAATTTTGTTTGCCCCGCCCTCTGGGGCACCGCCAGCCGCCCTGGAGCGACGCATTGCCCAGCGCAACCACCCCGACCTGTTGTGGGTCGAACCGACCTATTTACACCAGGGCAAGCTCATTGCGGCTTCCCATGCGGCTGAGGAGGGGATCGCCCGCAAAAGCCCGCCTCAAACCCGCCTAGAGCAGGTGCGTCAGATCGCCCAATTCTTGAGCCGTCCGCCCTTGGAAGCACCCCGCGCCGTAGTCGTGGTTGAGGCGGCTGAAACTATGGCCGAGGGGGCGGCCAACGCCCTGCTGAAAACCTTGGAAGAGCCCGGTCAGGCAACGATTATTTTGCTGGCCCCTGGTCCACAATCGCTGTTGCCTACCTTGGTGTCACGCTGTCAGACGGTTCCCTTTCAGCGGCTAAACGCGACCGATATGGCAACGGTGCTCCACCGGGTAGGGCAAGCTGAGGTGCTAGGGCAACCGCAAATTTTGGCGATGGCCCAGGGGAGCCCAGGGAGTGCGATCGCTGCCTATCAACAGCTTCAAACCATTCCTGCTGACCTGCTCAACGCCCTGCACCAGCCCCCCCGCAGTCTGCGCGAAGCCCTAGAACAGGGTCGCCAAGTAGCCAAAACTCTCGACACCGAATCGCAGCTCTGGTTGCTTGATTACCTGCTCAACTGGTACTGGCAAAGCTACCCAGCCGCCAGCCCCGAATGGCTACCAAAACTTGAAGCCGCCAAGGGCCACCTGCGCCGCTTCGTGCAGCCCCGCTTGGTGTGGGAAGTGATGCTGATGGCTCTAGTCGAATCGCAAGGAAACCACTAGGGCCGCTCTCCTGCTTACTCACAAGGGGCGTATAAACAACTGGGTGAAATAATAGGTGCTACCCCTTTGCCAGACGCCTACCCCCGTTTCAGTAAAGCCCGATCGCAGGACATTTTCTCGGTGCCCTGGGCTATCCATCCAGCCCTGCACGGCTAGAGGGGCAGGGTCGGGGGCATTGGTGCTGGTAAACAAATTTTCGCCCACCATGGCGTAGAGAATGTTTGCCTCTGATACCCGCTGAGCCGGGGCATCCCCTGTGGGGCTAACGTGGCCAAAAAAGTTTTCGACAGCCATGCGCTGGCTGTACTGGCGCGCTACCTGGGCCAATGGCCCGTTGGGCTGTAGAGGATTGAGGCCCTCCTGCTGTCGAATCTCATTGATGCGCTCATAGACCAGGGTTTCCATCTCGGTGACAGCCGATGACTGGGCTCCTGTCGCGTCTGGCTCTGCAGGCGGCTCTCGCCCAATGCGAGTAACTGGAGGAATGCGTTCGACCAGTTGTTCTAAATCGGTAGGCTCGCAACCAACCAGCGCCAGGGCCACAGCGACAAAACCAACGGCTTGACGAATGTAGATAAAGCGTTTGACAAAAGGCATCGAGAACAGTTTCAAGCTCAGTCCTGGCTACACCCTAGCGCAACGGGCTCATTCTCTTGGGCATGACCAGGGCTGGTTCGGGGGAAGTGCCCACTTGTGGAGAGGGATACTAAGAGACAGATTTGTCATCCCAGATGAGTTTTTGAATTGAGGCTCAAGACGGCCTGAGCTGATGACTGTCTAATCCTCTTCGACCATTAGCCGCCAGCGGATGGTTTGGGAGGTGACGCTGTCGATTTCACCCAAGCGCACTTGGACAGTTTCGCTGGTGACGGGGCCGAGGGCGGTGAGCAGGGCGCGCAGGTTGGGGGTGCTTTCGCCGCTGTCGACAAACACCCGTTCTGCCAATTGGTTGAGGCGCTTCCAAACGGTGTAGAGCTTGACGGCGGTTTGTTCGATCTGGGCCGCCTGGGCCACCATGTCGGCGGCGGAGTTGAGGCAGCCTACCCGCAGGGCTTCTTCGAGGGCCAGTTCTAAATCAATGCCGCTGGCTTCAAGTAGCTGTACCTGATTGGCGGAGGCCAGATACTTTGACAGGTAGCGAGCCTCGGCAGTGACCTGTTTGAGGGTGTCCAAATCAGGGTTTAGCTCCACCTCGGTTTTGAGGGTGCTCTGGTGCACAGAGGGCAGCTTCTCCATCTCCTTCACTAAGGGGGCAATGTAGCGGGTGGGGATGGTGTTGTTGGCGGCCTTTTCCCGCAGGGTTTCGGGAATCAGGTCGGAGGTCATGGCGGCCCATTCGTTGGCCACCTGACGCACCTCGCGGCGGGTGATGTGGTCGCCTTTACGGGCGGAGTCGCTGACTAGCTGCTGCACTTCGGGGGCAGATTTGGCGGTTTCGACAAAGGCGCGTTTGCTGAACTGGTTGACCTCTTTGGGGGTAAGCATGCCCGCGTCGAGCAGCTGGTCGGCGCTTTCAGCAAGTTCGATCAGGTTATAGGCGTGGCTTTTGGTGATTTCGCGATCCTTAAGCCAGTTGAGAAAGCCGGTGCCGCGCCCGTCGCCGCCCTTCTTTTCGCGATCGCGCACTGTCCGCAAAATTCTTCCTCGCCAGATGTCGGTTTGCAGGTCGAAGCGATCGCACACCTGCCAGGCCGCCTCCATCTGCTGGTTAAACTCGTAGTCAGAGATTTTTTCGTCGGTGGGGTCGGGGAGGGCAAAGGTCAGCTCCCCTGCCTGCATCGCTGACTCAATTACCTCAGAAGAATAGGGCATTGCCGCCGTCATACTGTTGTTACCATTTGCGCACAGGGTGTTCATTCTCCCACGTCTGCCTGCTTTACCGCGCGATGGTCAAAGACCTGTAGCCTTCGCTATGCCGCTAAGCCCGCATAGCCCAATGTCTGGAGCATGCTTTGGGGAGGATCCCTTAACCCATCGAGGCGCAAAGCTGCCTAAAAACTCCCGCGATAAGCTTCGTGAAAGCCACCGCGAGGATTAATTTTGCGGATGGTAGGATGGCCAGGTGAACCCTGAAATTCGACCTTAAAAAGCTATATATGAAGGGATCAGGATTGCCCATGCCATCAAACGTGTTGCGGAAATTTTCCTTCGGAGCGATCGCGCTACTATCTGCGGGGTCACTGTCCGTAGCCCCGGCCCTCGCTCAGGAGAGTCGGGCTCTAACCGAAAATCCAGCCCTGATTCGAGGCTGTCGTCAGCTCAACCGAGCCACCGAAGTTTTTGACAACTCCACTTTAGGTCCGATCGCAACCCGCATTGGCACTCTACAGGCGGGCACCCAGGTGAGCTTGACCGGGGCAACTTCCCCAGGGCGAGCCCAGGTTTTTCTGAGAAGCGGCACTCTGTCTTCGGCACAGCCCGTAGGCTGGATTAACGCCAGCGTTCTGACCGCCTGCGGTAGCACTCCGATTCCTGCTACCAAGGCCTGCTTTAGGGCCGATCGTGAAATGGTGGTTAGGTCTAGCCCCACAGCCGGCTCTAGCGCCGTTGCTGGCTACAACGTCGGCGACACCGTAATCGCCAGCGCTAACCCACCGACCCAGCAAACCTCCACAGACGGTCGCCGCTGGATGCAGGTGACTATTTATAACGGCAGTACTGGCTGGATTGCCCGCACTGGTACCAATGGCCTAGGCAATAACGTAACGCCAATCACCTGTCCTTAAAAAACAGCCGTCAGCGCTTAGCGATTTGACATGTCAAAGCCCTCCTTCAATTCGTGTTGAAGGAGGGCTTTGATCTAAAATCTAGGCTCTTAGTCTCCAGGACCCTGGCCTTAGAACAGTTGAGGCGCTGGATTACCTACTGATGACTACTCAGCCAGTCGCTCGACAATCACTTGTTGCAGAGCGGGATCTGCCTGGGCCTGAGCCATAATCTGCTCAAACTCTTCAATGCTCAGCGATTCAGCCTCAATGGCGGCCTGCATTTCAGTTCGAGCGCCCTCGCGCAGGGTGGCAACCTGTTCAGCCGCAGCCGCAAACTGCTCAGCCTGCTCTGGCGGAACTTCGGCAGCCGCTTCAGGAGACTGCTGCGATTCAGCGATCGCATTATAGTCATCCACCGTTAGTCCCTGGGCCTCGACAGCGGCAACCAGGTCAGCTTGCACCGCCTGTTGAATGGTTTGAATTGCCTGATAGGCGCTGACAAAACGGTCGATTTGGGTCTCAGATACCTCTGCTGGGGCAGCCTGAGCCGGTGCTGGCGCTGGTGCTTCTTGCTCCTGGGCTACGGCAGCGGCCGGAACACCTAGCAGCAGGGTGGCAGCCAGAAGACCTTTAAACAGTGTGGAAGGTTTCATGAGCGATGATCCTCGCAATATCGTCAGTCGCAAACCTCGCCGGGGAGATTTACACCAGGCACTACTTTGGTGCCCATGGGTTGACACCCTAGGGGGCAATCATGACGGTGAGATGACAGCTCTGTGACGATAGTGTGACCCCCGCCGCTGCTAGCAGGGTGCGACTTTGTACCCCTGAAGCTATTGGAGAAAATGCCGACCAGCGATTCAGTCATGGGGCGATCGCCCGCCAATCGCTGACAAAGCTAAGATGGCTAAAGTCGGTGGCTGCCGCTTCGTCGAGTTGAATTGCTGATTGCCCTCGTCTGTTTTGGCGTTGCTTCAGAGGTCCCTATGGCCAACTTCGAAATTATTGAGCGAGAAGGGACACGGTTAGTCAAAATCATCTTAAATGACGAAACTGTGCGCACTGAATCAGGTGCCCTGCACTACATGCGAGGTGCTATTGCTATGCAGACTCAAACCCCTTCAGCAGGTGGTTTTCTGAAGTCTTTGGCGACCGGGGAAAATATTTTTCGTCCTACCTACACCGGCACAGGGGAGCTATATTTAGCGCCATCGCTGTCTGGGTATCACACGTTAGATCTGTCGGGTGAGGAATGGATTTTGGATCGGGGTGCCTATTGGGCCAGCGAAGGCAGCGTCGAGATTGCCATTGAGCGCAATAAGTTGTTGAGCGGTATGGTGGGCGGCGAAGGGCTGTTTCAAACCAAGGTCAAGGGCCGTGGTCAGGTAGTGATGGTGGCCCAAGGCCCCGTGGAAACCGTTGAGCTGCGAGGGGAGCGTCTGGTGGTAGACGGTAGCTTTGCGATCGCCCGCACCGGTACTCTCAGCTACCGGATCGAAAAGGCCACCAAATCTATAGTGAGCTCTGTGACCTCTGGAGAATTTCTCGTCAACGTTTTTGAAGGGCATGGCACGGTGCTGCTGGCTCCGATTCCCTATTGGCAAGTGCTGCTGCTGCGCCAGGTAGCGGCCTCAACGGCGAGAACCTCTAGCTAGAGTAGGGGGTGAGGCCATCGTTTCACCTCGGCCAGTGTCATACTAAATAGGCAAAAACCCTCGGCCACCGATGACTGACTTTCTCGCTCCCCTCAACCCCGCCCAACGCCAGGCCGTCGAGCATTATTGCGGTCCGCTGCTGGTGGTGGCAGGGGCGGGTTCGGGTAAAACCCGGGCGCTGACCTATCGCATCGCCAACCTGGTTCTCACTCACAAAACCGACCCCGACAACATTCTGGCGGTGACCTTTACCAACAAGGCCGCCAAGGAAATGAAGGAGCGCATTGAGGTGCTGTTTGCCGAGCAGGATGCCCAGGCCCGCCACGGCAAAGCTCTGTCGTCTTTGCCGCAGTATGAGCAGACCAAGCTGAGATCTCAGGTCTATAAGACCGTCACTAAGCACCTGTGGATTGGCACGTTCCATGCCCTGTGCGCCCGCATTCTGCGGTTCGATATTGAAAAGTATCAGCACTCCGCCGGGTATCGCTGGACGAAGAATTTCTCTATTTTTGACGAATCCGATGCCCAAGGGTTGGTTAAAACCATCGTCACCCAAACCCTAAATCTGGACGATAAAAAATTCAACCCGCGATCGGTGCGCTTTGCCATCAGCAACGCTAAAAACCAAAAGCTCACCCCCGACGAACTCGAAAGAGAGCAGCCCAACTATCGGGGCCGGGTGATCGCCGATGTCTACCGCTACTACCAAAAGGCGCTGGCGGAGAACAACGCCCTCGATTTTGACGATTTAATTCTCATGCCGGTCTTCCTGTTTCAGCAGAACGAGCAGGTGCTGGCTTACTGGCACAAGCGCTTTCGCCACATTTTGGTGGATGAATACCAGGACACCAACCGCACCCAGTACGAGCTGATTCGTCTGCTAGCCACCAACGGCGAGTCGATCGCCGCTTACAAAGACTGGAATCATCGCTCGGTGTTTGTGGTGGGCGACGCCGACCAGTCAATTTATTCTTTCCGCGCTGCCGACTTCACCATTCTGATGAACTTCCAGGATGACTTTGGCGACGGTTTGCCCGACGACGATACCCGCAGCATGGTCAAGCTGGAGGAAAACTACCGCTCCACTTCCAACATTCTCGAAGTCGCCAACCACCTGATCGAAAACAACACCGAGCGCATCGACAAAGTGCTGCGGGCCACTCGGGGAGAGGGCGAGAGTATCTACGTTTACCGGGCCGAGGATGAAACCGCCGAGGCTGACTTTGTGATCAGTCAAATTCGCAACCTTGAAACCCAACACCCGGAGCTGAACTGGGGCAATTTTGCTATCCTCTACCGCACCAACGCCCAGTCGCGCGCCTTTGAGGAAGTGCTAACCCGCTACAGTATTCCTTACCAAGTGGTGGGCGGGCTGCGGTTTTACGATCGCCGCGAGATTAAAGATGTGCTGGCGTATTTGCGGGCGATCGCTAACCCCTTCGACACCGTCAGCCTCAAGCGGGTAATCAACGTACCCCGGCGCGGCGTCGGCAAGGGCACCATCGACAAGCTAGAACAAGCCACTCAGACCTTGGGCGGTATTCCCCTGTGGGAGATTCTGGCTGATGATACTTCGGTGAAGACCCTGGCGGGGCGATCGGCCAAAGGCGTGCTGGAATTTGCCGACCTAATCAAAAAGTATCGCCAGGACATGGATGACCAAAAGGGCTCTGAAATTATTCAGGGGGTGCTCGAAGACAGTGGCTATCTGGCCGCTCTGAAGGCTGAAGGCACTGACGAAGCCGACGATCGCTTTGGCAACGTGCAGGAGCTTTACAACGCCGCACTGCAATTTGAAGAAGAAAACGTAGATGACCCATCGCTGCTAGCCTTCTTGTCTAACGCCTCCCTGGCCTCCGACATGGATGACAACAAAGACGGCAAAAATGCGGTGTCGCTGATGACCCTGCACTCCTCAAAGGGGTTGGAGTTCCCCGTGGTGTTTCTCGTTGGCCTAGAGCAGGGCCTTTTCCCCAACCATCGCTCCCTCGAAGACCCCGCCGCCACTGAAGAAGAGCGTCGCCTCTGCTACGTGGGCATTACCCGCGCCAAGGAGCGCCTGTTCATCTCCCATGCCCGCGCCCGTCGCCTCTACGGCAGTCGCGAACCCGCTAGCCCTTCGCTATTTTTGGGCGAGTTGCCCCTCGATCTCGTCACTGGGAACAGCACCACGGGCCTGCCCCAAAAGTGGAGCACCCCCATCCGCGAAGCCCGCAATCGCAGCGAGGCCGCTGCCAAGCCGGGGAGCGGAGCCCACGAGTCAGACTGGACTGTGGGGGATGTGGTGGTGCACAAAGCCTACGGGGCCGGAGAAGTAACCCACATATTTGGAGCAGGCAACAAGATTTGCCTGGCGATCAACTTTCCTGGTCAGGGCCGTAAAATTGTTGACCCCAAGATCTCGGCTCTGCAGCGGGCTGAGTAAATAGCGCTTTCACTGCTGCTGAAAGCCCAATAAATACTCAGGCGGTTACAAAGTCATCACCTAACCACAAGAAACTACATGTAGATTTTCGGTATATTCCCTTAGGTTATGACCCTAAACGGGGGTTAAGCCGCCAAAAGGCGGGTTTAACCTCCGTTTTTTTCCGGTTTAGACCCCAGGGGGGAGATGCGACCATAGCAACATCAGGCAGGATTACAGAGATAGCGCCAGCGAAGATCTCGTTTGGATTATCAGTGGGCCTTCGCCGCTAGACCTAGCCAGCTCGACAACTGCCACAGGTTCGTCCGGACCCGTCAGCCAAGATGGGATTCTATAAACAGTTCCTGCTTTGAGGGCACGAGCTTAGGGGTTTTGAGCCTCTGCTCTCCCGCTAGATTGATTTAACGGTTTATGAGCACACAACAGGACTAAAACCATGCACATCTACCGATCACAACAGCCTCTGGTTTGCATGCTTCCCCTTCAACCGTCGGGCTTGCCCCCGGTTGACTCGGCGGCCCGGCCCACGGCCCACGACTCGGTGACCGGGTCTTACACCACCGACGACGATACCCTCAGCCGACTAGCGGCGGCAGCGGTCAAACGTCAGCAGTACTCTCAGGCGCTGCACCTGCTAGATCAGCTAGTTGAGCGCCATCCCCAGCGAGCCATGTACTACAGCAACCGGGGTCTGGTGCAATTGTGGCTGGGTAACCCCTACGCAGCTTTGGCCGACTGCGATCGCGCCATCTATTTCAACCCAGATCTCGACCAGGCCTACAATAATCGGGCCATGTGCCACGCAGCCCTCGGCGATCTGCCCGCCGCCCTTGACGACTACGAACAGGCCGTTGATCTCAACCCTTTTAACGGCCGCGCCCGTATCAACATGGGAGCGACCCTGCGGCAGATGGGCGACCTCGATCGCGCCCTAGATTGCTTTGACGAAGCGCTGATGTTTCACCAGCTGCCTGAGTTTATCTATGCTGAGCGGGGCCGTACTTATCACCTGCGCGGTGACTGGAACTGTGCGATCGCTGACTACCGCCGCGCCTTGACAGCAGCGGCAGCCCGTCAGTCGAGCGAGCAACTCCGAGCTCTAGTTCAGCGAGTCAATCGCTGGGCAGAAGAGCTGTTGCCCCAGCAGAGTTGGGCCTAACAGTCGCGCCTTGCACCTAATTCAGTAGGGAAGGCGAGTCCAGCGCTAGTTCAGTGTGCATCTATTATTTATTTCTAATTAATCAATTGAAATGCTTTGGGGACCGCCGTTGCGATCGTTGCCTCCCCATCTACCACCATCTCCGCTTGTAGGTGTAATCCCTTGATTCTGCAGCCAGCTTTTCACAGGGTCATCCGATAGACTAAGCCGCAGCAGCCCTGAGGCTAGCCCACCCAAAAACGCCACAGGGTGAGCGGTCAGCTCTTGCACAAAGGGAGTAAGCTCGTCTAAAAACATTAGGTCAGTCCGTAGCGACGGCTTGATCCTAACCTGAAAGCTTGCGGAAAAGGTATCGGTTAAAAGCTAGAGCTTAGACTTTAGTGAGCTAAAACGGTTTGAGGCTAAAAGTTTCAGCGTTTAAGGATTGGCCACTGGCCTTAGACTCTAAACCCTATACCGTTGAGCCCTCCATTCCTAACCGCTATCGCCCGATCGCCTTCACCAACCCAATACCGCCAAAGTAGAGAAACAGCACCGCTCCCGCCAGCAGGCTTTGGGTAACTGGGTCAGTAGAAGGAGTGAGCACTGCCCCTAGCACCGCTGCCCCCAAAAGGACGTAGCGCCAGCCTTTCAGCATTTGGTTAGAGTTGACAATGCCGAGCAGCCCGAGCAGCATCTGTAGAATTGGAATCTGAAAGGCCAACCCAGTGCTAAACAGCAGCAGCAGCACAAACTCAAAGTAGCGATCGATCGACCACAGCTGCTCGACCACATCGGCGCCATAGCTGATGAAGAAGTTCAGCGCCGCCGGAATCAGTGCTACGTAGGCAAACAGCAGCCCGGCAAAAAATAATACGCTCGACCCCAGCACCAGCGGCCCCACTAGCCGACGCTCCCGCCGAGTCAGACCCGGCAGCACGAACAGCACTATCTGATAAAGGATAAATGGGCTGGCGGCTACTAGTCCGCTGTAGCCCGCCACCTTAAAGGAGACAAAAAAGTACTCCCCTGGCGACAGCTGCAAGAATTTCACCCCTTGGGCCGGCACCTCTAGCAGGCTGACAATGGGCCTTACCTGCCAGAAGCAGACCACGATAGCTAACACTACGGCAATCAGGCTGTAAAAAATGCGCTGCCGCAGTTCTTCCAGGTGGTCAAACAGCGACATCTCGACATCGTAGGGCACTTCGTCGAGGTCAGCGGTGTCACCATTAAGGATGGCCGTCTCGGTGGTGGTGCTCTCAAGCTCGGTGGGCGGTGTCATAGGTTGGGCAGGTGAGCAGTAGGACGATCGCTTCTATTGTAAGCCCATGATTTCGCTAGCTTGGGATCATGGCCGAGCTTAGGGAGACTCAACGCTCTCTACCCCCGAATCAGGGGTCACGGTGAGAGTTCTAACTACTCCAGAGGCACCCATCACAACAGCGCGATCGCCATTGACAGACAGCTCTACCCCCCCAGCGTTACCCGTTCTCAATGTCAGGCTGGTTTCGGCTGTCCAGGTCTCTTCAAAGCCCTCTTCGGCAACGCCTTCGTAAACGTTCTCACCGTCGGCCACTACACTCAGCCAGGAGCGATCGCTCAGATTAGCGCTGACTACCACAGGTGCTTCTAGAGGGGCACTCGATTCATCTTCGGCCTCCGCCGGTTCCTCCGCCGGTGTCGTAGTCTCTGCTGGGGTCGGGGCTACAGCGCCAGTATTGGCGGTTTCAGGAATTGTCTCCGCCCCTGAATTGTCGTTGTTGGCTTGGGATGGCCCGTTGCTGCGGCCAAACAGCCCCCAGGCCCCCAACCCCAAAATTGCTGCCAGAGCGGCTAGGCTCAGCACTAGCGGCAGCGATGATCGTCCCGCTGGGCTAGAGGCAGCTGGAGGGGTGCGATCGCTCACCTGAGGACGAGGGCTAGGACTAGGACTAGGCGGTTTCGGTGCCGCAGTGCCGTTCGTGTCGACCCGCTCGACCAGCTCTGGGGTCGGTAGCACATTCACTGGCGTTACCCGAAATTCTTGGGCGATGGTTTGACCATCAAGGCCCAAGGCTTCGGCATAGCGGCGAATAAATCCTTGAATAAATACTGGCTCAGGTAACTCAGCATCATGCCCCGACTCCAGTGCTTTTAGTAGGGCTGGGCGAATAAAAATTTGGTTGGCCAGCATATCGATGGCCAGCCCCTGCTCTTGACGCACCTGGCGTAGGTGCGCCCCGATACTTTGGAGCTGCTCGACTTGGGTAGGAGCTAACTTAGCCACGGCACCTCACTGGAGACATTTATGGGGAACTTTGCCCTGGTCGATGAACCCGAACGAGGTCATTTTAATGGGAAACGACCGTCAATGTAGCCGAGGCCAGTTGAAAACCTCTGGCACGTTTAGAACACCTGATTCCAGGCATAGATTTTGTACTCTGTCCAAATGCCGTTTTGCCAGTAGGGGTCGCCCTCTACCAACTGCCGCACAGCAGACTCGCTTTCAGCCTCGTAAATGCCGAACACCTTGGTGTTGTCAGTGGTTGGGCCTAAAGCTACCAGCAGACCGTCGTCTTTTTGCTGCTGCAAGCCCTGAAGATGCGCCGCTCGAAAGGGAGCACGCTTTTCGAGCACATCCTCACAATAGCTGCCCCACATCACGTATTTAGCCATGACTCAGTGCCTCAAAAGTTCATCGCCGATAGTATCAGATTAGGTAGTGTCCTATACAGAAAAAAGAGCTATCTAGAGAGAGGCAACAGGTGGTATGCCCGGTTGCAAAAGTGTCCTGACATTCACGCAAAATTTATTTTTACTTGGAACAATTAAATACAGGCCACCTTCAGTAAAACTACTCGATATTATTGCGCTCATTTTGCTCTAAAAATAATCTGTGCTCCATATGTGGCAAGTCTTTCCGGAATTATCATGCACCCTGCTGAAGTAACTCTTTACCTGAGCTTTAGTGGAAATCTAATCAGCTTTGTTGATGCTTTACCCGATAGCTGAGGGAATTCTTTAGCGTAAGCGAAAGGCTCACCAACATCTAAGTTAGTTCCCTGGTCGCTCCACCCAGTATTGAGTTTCCATACCAAGTCCAGACTCAGTGCTCGACCGTTTCTCAGACAGTCTCAATTGTTGGACTTGCGAGAGGTTTAACCATGAATCGCTTTCTATCTTCCCTTCGTCACGGGCTGCACACTGTAGGTCAAGCCCCCCTAGACCTGTTTCGTCCACTGCGCCAGTGGGTTAGCCACCTGCGAGTCGAGACCCCCCGCCGCGCCCGCAAGGTGGCAGAGTTGATCCCCGCCCAGTGCCCCTTTGAGCGCGACATTGTGCTGCTGGGTCGCTCGGTGGCTCACATTCCGCCCCTGTGCAAACTCAACCCCCTCTACAACGAACTGGTGGAGCTGCGATTTAGAGCCCTCTGCTACCTAGCCGACGAGTGCGGCGAAGACATTTCGGCCTACATCTAAGCCTTGGCTTGATCAACGTCACATCATCTGGCTGGTCACCTAGCCAGCGCTCAAAGCCACAGACTATTGCGTCCAAACATCTCACCCCCTCTGCTGGCCCTGGGTCTGCGGAGGGGGTTTATTTTGGGTAGGCAATGCTTGAAGAATGCTCTGGTCTACTATGGGTAGGCTAAATCTCAATGTGGTTGCTTGAGTGACCTACTATGCCCGACGACCTGTCCTCCCATGACCTGCCTCCCCACGAGCTGGCGGATGAGATTACACTGCGCCACCAGCGCTGGATGCTGCGGGCCATGGAACTGGCCGAGGCCGCTGGAGCTGCGGGGGATGTGCCAGTGGGGGCCGTAGTGGTTGGCCCTGAAGATAGAGTGCTGGCGGAGGCGGGCAATCGGCGAGAGCAAGATCAAGACCCCACCGCCCATGCCGAGGTGCTGGCGTTACGGCAGGCTGCGCACCAGTTGGGCAACTGGCATCTTAACGAGTGCACGCTCTACGTCACGCTTGAGCCCTGTCCGATGTGTGCTGGGGCAATTGTTTTGAGCCGCCTAGGGCTATTGGTGTACGGTACCCACGACCCCAAATCGGGAGCGGTGCGATCGGTGCTAAATCTGCCCGATGGGCCCGCCTCTAACCATCGGTTAAGGGTGGTGACCGGCGTTTTGGCCGAACCTTGTCGTCAGCAGCTGCAGCAATGGTTTCAGCAGCGCCGCCAAGAACAGCGCCGACCTCCTCTCACCATGACACCAACTGAACTGTCCTGAGCCAGGTTGCGTCCTCTGGCGAGGGCTGTAGGGTAAAGCATGTAGACCAGGGTCAGACCCATTTTGTTTCCGATCGCAGGCTGTGTGGTAGCTAGCGACGGGCATACTGGGAAGGCCTAACATCGGCACTATTGGGATTTAGCTGATCATGGCTCCTGTATTACGCCTTCCTATGAAATCCTCTGAGCTTCCTGAATCGTCGGCTGGGTTGGTTAAGGGCGGGGCGATCGCCCCTGCCCAATCGCGCTGTTCGCCAGTGCTAACTCCCCTAGCCTATTTTCTCGGCCGCCACCTAGTGGTGCCCGCCTACTTTGGCCCCATCACTATTACCGGGCAGCACCATGTGCCTACTGCTGGGCCAGTGATTTTGGCCCCTACCCACCGGGCCCGGTGGGATTCGATTTTGCTGCCCTACGCTACCGGCCGAGCCGTTACCGGCCGCGACCTGCGCTTCATGGTTACCGCTGATGAGGTCAAGGGTCTTCAGGGATGGTTCATTCGGCGTTTAGGAGGGTTTGCGGTCAATGTGCGGCGACCCACGGTAGCCAGCCTGCGCCACGGCATTGAGTTGCTGCTGGAGGGCGAAATGCTGGTGATTTATCCCGAAGGTGGCATTCGTCGAGAAGACAAAATCCATGGCCTCAAGCCCGGCCTAGCTAGATTGGCGGTGCAGGCCGAGGCTGCTAGAACTGGCCTGGGAGTACAGGTGCTGCCAGTAGACCTTTACTATGGCGCAGCCTATCCAGGCTGGCGTAGCTCGGCTCAAATTAACATCGGCGCACCGTTGGCAGTCCAGACCTACCTCCAGGGTGAGGATTCTCCCGAAGCGCTCAAAGCCGGGGCTGCCCAGCTCACCAAAGATCTCAAGACTTGCTTAGAAAGCCTGGTCACTGCCCGCCAAGCCAGCGCCGCGGCGCAACCCTTCGTACTGTCCTAGCAGCTCCCTAACAGCCGCTAAATGCCGTCGAGGTGAAGGACTGAGGACAGAAAGATTTAACTAGACCGTGATTTATTAAGGGCAATCTAACTAGACCGTGGTTTATTAAAGGCATTGGCCCGTAAACCAGGATGTCCTTCCTATGTTTGATAGCCTTTTTACCTCCAATCCGCTGACCGACCTGCAAACCGACCCGCTACGACCCCTGAAGGGGGTGATTATAGGAGCTGGTCAGGTGGGGTTGGCCTGCGCCTACGCCATGATGATCCAAAATGTGTTGGATGAAATGGTGCTGGTGGACATCAACCAGGACAAGCTGATCGGCGAGGTAATGGATTTAGAACAGGGTATGTCCTTCGTCGAGCCGACGCTGATTAAGGCGGGCACTATGGCCGATGCTGCTGGGGCCGACGTGGTGGTGATCACCGCTGGGGCAGCCCAAAAAGAAGGCGAAACTCGCCTGGAGCTGGTGCAAAAAAACGTCGAAATTCTCAAAAAACTGATTCCCGATATTGTCGCCCACTGCCCCGAGGCCATTTTGCTGCTGGTGTCTAACCCCGTAGACGTGCTCACTTACGCCGCCTGGAGGCTGTCGGGACTGCCCAAGTCGCGGGTATTTGGCTCTGGGACAGTGCTAGACACGGGGCGGTTTCGGTATTTGCTATCGCGTCGCCTAGGCATTGACCCGCGCAGCTTGCATGCCTACATCATTGGCGAACACGGTGACAGTGAGGTGCCGTTTTGGAGTCATGCCAATGTCTGCGGCACCCCCCTCTACCATGAGGGGATGGCTGATGGCGATCGCCAGGCCATGGATGAGATTTTTCAGCAGACCAAAAACGCCGCCTACGAAATCATCCGCCGCAAAGGGTATACCAACTACGCAGTCGGTTTGGCGGTAACGCAGATTGTGCAGTCGATCGTGCGTGACCAAAACCGAGTGCTGACGGTGAGCTGCGTGGTTGACGAAATCTTTGGCGTTCAAGACCTGTGTTTGAGTGTGCCTGCGGTGGTAGGGCGCACTGGGGTAAGCCGGCGGTTGAATATGCTGCTTAGCCCCCATGAGGAGGAGCTGCTTCAGCACTCAGCTCAGACCCTGCGAGGTGTGATTGACCAGATTGAGTTTTAACCCCTCTTAATCGTCGCTGGCTGCGGGCCACAGCAGCTTGACGGCCAGCAGGGCAAACCCAATGGCGGCAACGGCTTTAACCAATCGTTCTGGCAAAATTTGGGCGGTGCCTTCTCCCACAATCACCCCCAGCAAGCTGGCCAGCAGCAGGGCAGCGGCGGTGCCTAAAAATACGGCGCGGGGAGACTTTGAGCTGCCGCCGAGGGCGATCGCCGCCAGTTGGCTTTTATCCCCCAGCTCTGAGATGAACACGGCAGTAAAGCTGACGGCCAGGAGGTTCCAGTCCATGGGCGGGGGAGTAGGGGAGTAATGGGGTGAGGGAGTGGATGGGTGGGGAGATAGGAGATATCTATGTGCTCGCACCACGTGGGGGTTGGGCTAGAGGTGGACGATGTCCCAGAGGAGACAGACGGTGATGCCGATGAGCATGGTGCCAGCGGCGGTGTCTAAGGTGGCAGGGGAAACGCGGCGGGCTAGCCACTGCCCTAGCAATACGCCAATCAGGCTGGTGCTGATCAAGGCAGTGCCAGCACCTAAGAAAACGATCCAGGGTGCCTGAGACTGGGCGCTCATGAGTAGCGTAGTCACCTGGGTTTTGTCACCCAGCTCAGCCAAAAAGATAGTGATAAACGTAGAGCCAAAAACCCGCCAAAAGGCCGCTCGACTCAAGGTAGCAGAAGGCTTGGCTTCGACGGCGCTAGAAGAAGGGGGAAGAGAGCTAGAGATAGACACAATAGGGTAAAAGGCAGGTTTGCTGAGCGGTCAACAAGGCTGGGCACAGAGCAACGCCAAGACCGTTGATTACTGCCAAAGATTTCATAATGCTTTCATTATCTGCAAGAGTTAACCAAACCGCAACCCCAGCCCTCTCATCTTTCCCACTCCCTCATCCTCATCACCTTACTCCCGTATCTTCCTCGCCTTCCCCATCACTCCTCTACTCCTACCGCCTGATTAAACCGCTCCATCTCCGGGCTAGCTTCGCCATAAATATCGGTAATATGCTCCTGGCAGCAGTCGATCGCAAAGTCGTCGAGCTCGTCGGCCTCAACGCCAAACATGGTCTCGAAGGTGCTAAAGGTGACTCGGCAAAAGCTTGGTCGGTCGGCGTAGATGGTGCAGAGGCGATCGCCCGCATCGTAGTGAATGCACCAGCCGTCTTCTCCCACCATGCTCAGATACAGCGCTAGCTGGTCGGGCTCGAGATAGGAGTCGAGGTCGGGGCGCTCGTCGGGGGCCAAGAAGCAGCAGGCCCCGCAGGATTTGACACATTGCCAGGTGGCCATTGAATTTCCTTCGGCCGTCTCGGGCCTAGCGGTGGAAAGGCACGGGTGCTGCCTTAGAATTTTGTTAAGTTATCTAAAATAGGGGCGGCGTTAGCAGGTAAAATAAGCTCCGATAAGCAAGCTTTACGCCAAGCCCAGAGCGGGGTCTGTAGCTTTTCTACGGGCAAAACTCCACTTCTGGGATTGTAATGAAGTTTATATCAGTCCAGTCGCCTTGTGTTGGGAGGTTTCATGAGCTTTCTGAGTAGTTTTTTGAGCAACATTAATTTCGAGCTCATTGCCCAGCTGACCATGCTTGCCATGATTGTCATCGCTGGCCCAGTGATCGTGTTTCTGCTGTTTTTGCGCGGCGGCGACCTCTAGAACCAAAATTCTGGAATCTAAAAGCAGCGCTTGGGGAGGCCTCTCGGCTAACCCAGGCGCTGTTTTAGTATAAATTCTGCGATCGCCAAATCCATGGGCGTCGTCACCTTGAGGTTGGTCTCTTCACCGGGCACCACCTGCACCGACAGATCGCATTTCTCGAACAGAGCGGCATCGTCGGTGACGCTCCAGCCTTGCTCGATGCCCTGCTGATGGCACTGCTTCAGTAAAGCTACATCAAAGCCCTGGGGGGTTTGGGCGGCCCATAGCTGCTGGCGATCGGGGGTGGTTTCCACGCGCTGGTCGGCATCCACAATTTTGATCGTGTCTTTGACAGGCACCCCTGCCACTAAGCCGGGGCAGGTATCTAGGGCAGTGGCGCAGCGATCAAACAGGTCGGGGGTGGACAGGCAGCGTGCGCCATCGTGGATCAGCACGCGGGTAGCCTCGGTGGGTAGCGCTTGTAGCCCGTTATAGACCGACTCCTGGCGAGTCGTGCCGCCGTCAATGAAGGCTACTGGTTTGCGTAGGTTCAGCGAATTGGCGATGGTTTCTAGGGTGGGTCGATCGCCCGCCTGGCAAATCACCCCGATCCAAACCACAGTATCGGCTTGAGCGGCGGCTTTTAGAGTCCAGGCGATGATTGGCTGACCGAGCAGATCGAGGAGCACTTTGTTGCGATCGGCCCCCATGCGGCGACCACTGCCGGCGGCGGGGATAAGCACATGAACGGGGGACATAGACACAGGGCAAAACCATAACGGGCTGAGCAAATTGGGGGATTTTTATCCCCTGTGGTGAAATTTAATTCATTTTGTAAGCCACATATCCCCTAAACCTTGGCCAGGTTCCACTACAATACTTGCGAACAGGCATGGACGTAACATATGCGGGTACTGGCTCTTGTTCCAGGAGAAACGGAGACGCAGCTGAGCTTCTTTCCGGTCATCAATCAGATCAAGGATAGCTTCGAGAATGCTGAGGTATCAGTGGTTGCGGCTCCTAGCGCTACGGCTATTTACCAGCTCTCTAAGGGGGTTGACGAAGTTGTGCCCTACAACTTTGAGGCCAGCAACAGCCCTGCCGACTGGGCCAACCTGTTGGGGATTGTGCGCGATCGCGAGTTCGATGTTGCCCTCACCCTGACCGACTCCTGGTCCATTGCCCTGCTGCTGTGGCTGAGTGGTGTGCCCACTCGTTTGGGCTACAGCGGGTCTGCCAACAACTTGCTGCTAACCTCAACGGCTCCCCGCGCCGCTGAGATAGCTCACCACGGCGATCTGCTCAAGCTGATCAACGTTACCGGTACACCGCCTGCCCTCACCGTGAATGTACCCCGCAAAGACCTGACCGCCGTAGACAACCTGCGTCAGGGCAACGGGCTCACAAATGGCTATGTGTTGGTGTACCCCGGCACCACTGCTAGCGGCCCCACCTACCCCACTGAAAGCTGGATCGCCATCCTCAAAGACTTTCAGCAGCGCCAGCCCGATATGCCTCTGGCCTTGCTACAAACCGACGATGCGGCCCCTCAAACCGCTGCGATCGCCAGTGCCGTCCCTAATCTTAAGGTTTTGCGACCTGAAACCCCAGGACAGACGGCAGCATTGATTGCCGCCGCTAACCTATTGATAGCGGTAGAGGGATATCCTCTACCGCTGGCGATCGCCCTCAACGTCTACACCCTGGGGCTATTCTCTGGCAATAGCCAAGTCCAGACCATCACCGCAGGCGCAGATCGCTTGGTTACCCTAACCTCCTCCACCAGTACTTTGGCCGACATTTCCCCCGATCAGGTGCTTAAAAAAGTCTGGAGCGAGGGGGCATAATAGTCCAGCTTGGTCTGGGGCTAACCCTGCCATAGCCACCCTATAGACTCCACACCTACTATGTCAGCAGAGGGCTATCGTTACCCCAACCGTGCCCAGCTATTAGAGAGTTAAACCTATGGATACGATCAAAGAGCAGGCCAATACTGTTAGCCAGCTATTGTTTTCCACCGACACAGGCGACATTTACAAGAAAGCCCTTGCCCGCACCTGGGATATTCTGCGCGAAGTGGGCCTGCTGCTGTGGCTAGTTGTTTGCCTAGCCTTTGTGGGGGCCGAATGGTTTTACCGTACTGCGGTTGGCCTAGGGCGCAGCACCCGCGCCTGGTACATTGGCCTCAGCGAAAAAGACCCCAGCACTGACGCCCAATCGATGACTTCTACTGGTCAGGCGCTGCTTGATACCGTTCAGTCGAGCACATCTTATCTGCTAGCCCAGGCTCGTCAGCAGCTGGGCATTCCGGAACCAGAGCCGCAGCCCGCCATTTCGCCTGTTCCTGCCCCTCCCGTAACGCCTCCATTTCCTACCCCAGTTGAGCCTCCGACCCCCAGTAGTCCGCCAGCTCCAGTTGAGCCTCCGACCCCCAGTGGTCCGCCAGCCCCAATTGAGCCCCCCGATCCTGTTGAACCCCCATCCCCGGTTGCAACCGTGAGCGCCGGCCTTGGTGAGGAAGAGGATTTAGCTTAGAGAATGGGTGCATTGGGCCGGCAACCTCAACTGGCCTAGTGGGCGAACCGGAATAATTGTCTTCCGAACCTTGTTCTCAACAATTTTGAAGCCGTAGTGACTTAGGTCGCTGCGGCTTTATGCGTTGAACAAGCAGCACAAACAGTCAGAAGTTTCTACAATAGCCAACAGGATCCATGCCCCAAATTTCTCCTAGTCATGCTCCAGCACTATTTATTTATCGGCTTTAGCGCCATTTACTATAGCCAGAGCACCGCCAACCCCCAACGGCGGCCTCACCTGTTTGCCTCCTTAGCGTTGCAGGAGGCTGAAGGCAGTCGCACCGTCGCCCACATTCGCTCTGCCAAAGCCGCCGAGATCCCTCTCTGGCTTGATGAGCAGATGCAGCGCCACGTCAGCGATGAGGTGCGTCACGCTCAGATCTTTACTAAGGCTGTTGAGCGCGAGGGTTACTTTATCGACTTAGACAGCGAAGCTGCTCAGCAGTCGCTGTCTAGCGTGGGCGAGTCCTCCATGCGGCGCTATCACCAGGTTGATGATTTAGCGGCGGCTCCCTTGCCCCACCTTTTAGCCAGCGTGCTGCTAGCCGAAGAACTGGGGGTACGGGGCTTTCGCTGCATTCTTAAGGCTCTGCCTGACCACCTCACCGCCACTCGGGCGGCGCTCGAATCAGTGCTCAAGGATGAGGAACGCCATGTGCAGTACCTCACTGACGCGCTGCGCTACTTCCGCGCCACCTCAGTCGTCGAGGCTTATCGCCGTGACATCGAAAGCAAGATGTTCAAGGATTTGGGCAAAGTGGTGGAGTTTGTCACTAAGCCCGCTGCAGGCCGGCCCAGCCTGGTGCAGCCCGGTCAAAAGCCAGAGCTATCCCTGGTGTGAGTAATCAGGGGGCTAAGCATCTAAGGCTACGGCATCTACGGGCTGAATAGCCTGGGCAAAGCGGCAGTGGCCAAGGGACAAATCAAATAGATGGAACCCGTATTCTCGGGACAGAGCCTCAAAAACCTTGAGCCCGCGTACGCTGTTGCCGCGACTGTCGAGGGGAGGCGAAAACACGGCGATGCCAGCCTGGTTTGGCACAACGGCGAGAATGCCGCCTGAGACCCCACTCTTGGCCGGAATACCGACCCGAAAAGCCCACTCCCCAGCGAAGTTATACATGCCGCAGGTATACATAACGCTGAGAATGTCGCGCACATGCTCGGCCCCCACTGCCCGCTCCCCGGTGACGGGGTTAACACCCTGGTTAGCTAGAGTGGCGGCCATCACTGCCAAGTCATGGGCCGTAACCAGCACCGCACACTGCTGAAAGTACAGGTCGAGCGCTTCATCGATGGGTTGGTCAATCATGCCGAAGTTGAGCATCAGGTGGGCCATAGCCCGGTTGCGGTGGCCAGTCGATCGCTCCGATATGAAGGTCGATACATCGACAAATACCTCGTCGCCAACATAGCGCTGAAACATGGCCAGCAGCCGGTTGAGGCGTTCTGCGGGGTCTTTGCCCGGGATCAGGCCAGTGGTGGCGATCGCCCCCGCATTCACCATTGGGTTATCCGGGCGCTTAGAGTCCTCATCCAGCCGAATTAAGGAATTAAATGGATCGCCAGTGGGCTCCACTCCCACTTTTTTGAGCAGCTTTTCCCGGCCATAGTCCTCCAGGGCCATGGCGTAGACAAACACCTTTGAAATCGATTGAATGGTAAATTTTTGCGCCACATCCCCGACCTCGTAGGTGCGGCCGTCGAGGGTGACAATGCTAATGCCAAACCAGTCGGGGTTAGCCCGCGCCAGCTCGGGAATATAAGACGCTACTCGACCTTCAGAAACTCCCTTGAACTCGTGGTAAAGCTGCTCCAAAAACGCTTGAACCTGGGTCATTGGGGAGTCGGTGGGTAGTGGGCAAGTGGATAGGCGATCGCCGGAGTGAAAGATGACAGGCGTGACACGCTGAATTAGGCAAGAGATGACCACCCGCCTACCCATCCACCTACCTACATCACCTACTTCTGCTCAGGGTGCTGAGCCTCAGGGCGATGGTCGCCTAGGTCGTTGAGCCGCCAGATTAACTGGTGAAGCCTGCCAAAGTCGCGGTTGTTAAAGTGCATCACTAACCGTGGCAAAGCGACAGTTGCGTCTTTCTGCTCTTCGGCCAGGGCGGCTGACTTTTCAATTTTTCCTTTGGCCAAAACGTCGCCAAATTCTTGGTTAAGCAGGTCGACAGCGCCATCGGGGAGATCGCTCTTGAGACGAATGATGAGGCGATCGCTGGTATAGCGACAGGAATGGTATACCCGATAAAAACTGCTGATGGCATGGCAGGCGTCATCGACATTGTCGGTAATGGTGTACAGGCTGGGGTCGTCGGGGCTAATCAGCCCTCGGCTCAGCAGGTGCTCGCGAATGTAGCTATCCCACCCCTGCCAGTAGTTACCGCCAGGATGATCGACCATGACAACGGGCATGGGGTCGGCCTTGCCAGTCTGAATGAGCGTTAGTGACTCAAAGGCTTCGTCTTGGGTGCCAAACCCTCCCGGAAACAGCACCAGGGCATCGCTTTCGCGCAGGAAAAACAGCTTGCGGGTAAAGAAATACTTGAAATTAATCAGCTTAGGGTCGCCCTCCATCACCGGGTTAGCGCCTTGCTCAAAGGGTAGCTGAATGTTTAATCCAAAGGATTGCTCTGCACCAGCTCCGGCATTACCTGCCTCCATGATGCCGCCCCCAGCACCGGTCATAACCATAAAGCCCAACTCCGTTATCTGCTTGGCAAACTTCTCGGCTAGTTGATAATCGAGGCTGATCGCCCCTGTACGAGCCGAGCCAAAGATAGTAATTTTGCGGGTATGCCGGTAGGGGTAAAAGACCTGAAATCCCTGCTCCATATCCAGCAGAGCAGAATTCAAAATCTTCCAGTCGAGTCGGTCTGCCTCCCGTCCCATCATACGCAGAATGGTCTCTAGCACCTGGCGAATGAGCTTGCCATGCTCTAAGTGAGACAATTGCTCAAACACCGCGGCCAAATCGGCCTGAAGGCTAGAGGGTAAATTTGAGGGAAGCGCAACCATACGCCGTTGGGTCCATAGAGGCAGCACCCTATTCTAGCGACAATTTTGCCCCCTGCCGTGCAAAAACCCTCTAGCGAGAGACTAACCAACGCTAGAGGGCTGTATCAGATGTTAATAAGCTAGTGACTAAACCTGCGACGATATGCCTCTGCTGAAACCTAGTGCAAAGGTTGAAGCGATCGCCCTCGTCACGCCATGCGGCTAATCTTGAGTAGATCTAAGCAGAGAAAGGTGAGCTTAGAGATACTTCTCAAGGGTGTTTGCCAAGGTGGTTTTGGGTACGGCGCCCACTACCATGTCAACCCGCTGCCCCTCTTTGAAAATCATCAGAGTGGGAATGCTGCGAATCCCATACTGGCTGGCCACACTTGGATTCTCGTCGGTATTGACCTTAACGACTTTAATTTGGCCGTCGTACTGCTCAGAAATTTCTTCGACTACCGGAGCCACCATACGGCAAGGGCCACACCAGGGAGCCCAGAAATCAACCAGTACGGGAACGGTACTTTCAAGAACTTCTTGCTTAAACGTAGAGTCTGTTACCTGAGCGGCTGCCATGCCTTGTGTTCCTTGCCGTTATTAACCACACGCAATCTTATCATAGCCAATCCCCGGCTTCTTAGGCGAGGGATCAATATCTACCGAGGGGATGGGTGCTAACTCGGCTAAACTAGCCACATTTCAGCGTTTTCGAGCCAAAGGTACTTTAAATAAGGAACCGCCCAGACCAATGGCCTGGGCGGAGTGTGGTGTGAGGAGTGAACTGAAACAAAGGTTTCAGTACCATTTTATTGTACTGTGGACACTTGAAAATCTGCCACTGCTTAATGACATTCGCAACAAACTTATGATAGCTACAAGTTGTTTTTGCGTTGAGGGAACTTGCGTAGTGATTCAAGGTTTGATGCTAAGGCGTTTCAGGATGCAGCAGACGACCTCACCACTATCTAGGATTACGTTCTAGATTGGTGCCAACTACCAATGCTGGCTTTAGACGGTGTTTTGTCGTCCCGTGTTTCGGCCCGATCTGTCCGGTTATCTAATGACCCTAATGGATGGCTGCTGGCTGTCATTTGCTCTGCCTCAACAGCCTGAGTACGACCTTTGATTTTGCCGTCATTCTACTTTGAGGCATCTAGGCCATTGTAGACGTCTTCCAACAAACTTTTGGCTCAATTACTGGTGGTTTTTAGTTGAGCGATCGCCCTTATTGTCAACAGCTGCTTGCCAACCCTAGCGCGACCCGTTGGGACTTTTTTTGATTCGATGGCATCAAAACAAGAAGTATCGCTGGGCCATGGGCAGAACCTCGGCCGGTTCACAGGTCAGCAATTCGCCGTCGGCCCGCACTTCATAAGTTTCGACGTTGACCTCCATGTGGGGCTGGTAGGCGTTGAGCTTCATGTTGGCCTTGCTGAGGCTGCGGCAGTTCGCCACAGCAGCAGTAGATTTAGCGAGGCCAATCTGTTCAGGAATGCCCAGATCCATCGCAGCTTGAGAAATGAAGGTGAGGGAGGTGGCGGCGATCGCCCCCCCGTAGCTGCCAAACATAGGCCGCATGTGCACCGGCTGCGGCGTCGGAATACTAGCATTGGCATCGCCCATCTGCGCCCAGGCAATCAAACCGCCCTTGATCACGATTTCGGGTTTCACCCCAAAAAAGGCGGGCCGCCAAAGGCAAATATCGGCTAGTTTGCCCGCTTCGATGGAACCTACGTGGTTAGCGATGCCGTGGGTAATAGCGGGGTTGATGGTGTATTTAGCCACGTAGCGCTTGGCCCGGTGGTTGTCGTTGCGATCAGAATCCTCCGCTAGCGGCCCCCGCTGCACCTTCATTTTGTGGGCGGTTTGCCAGGTGCGAATTACCACCTCCCCCACTCGGCCCATAGCCTGGGAGTCGGAGGAGATCATGCTGAAGGCACCGAGGTCGTGAAGAATGTCCTCAGCGGCAATGGTTTCGCGACGAATGCGCGACTCGGCGAAGGCAATATCTTCGGGAATGCTAGGGCTGAGGTGGTGGCACACCATCAGCATGTCGAGATGTTCGTCGAGGGTGTTGCGGGTGTAGGGCCGGGTGGGATTAGTCGATGACGGCAGCACGTTGGCCTCGCCGCACACTTTAATGATGTCCGGTGCGTGGCCGCCGCCAGCCCCTTCGGTGTGGTAGGTGTGAATCACCCGATTTTTGAAGGCGGCAATGGTGTCTTCGACAAAACCCGCTTCGTTGAGGGTGTCGGAGTGGATCGCCACCTGGACATCGTACTCGTCAGCTACTCCGAGACAGGTGTCGATGGTGGCAGGGGTGGTGCCCCAGTCTTCGTGGAGCTTGAGACCCATGGCACCGGCTTTCACTTGTTCCACCAAACCTTCCGGCTGAGCACTGTTGCCCTTGCCCAAAAAGCCTAGGTTCATGGGAAAGGCGTCGGCGGCTTGTAGCATGCGCCAGATGTTCCAGGCGCCGGGGGTGCAGGTGGTGGCGTTAGTACCGGTAGCAGGACCAGTGCCGCCGCCGATCATGGTGGTGATGCCGGAGGCGATCGCGGTGTCGATCTGCTGCGGGCAAATGAAGTGAATGTGGCTGTCAATGCCCCCAGCGGTGACGATCATGCCTTCCCCAGCTACCACCTCGGTGCCGGGGCCAATGATGATGTCGACATTGTCTTGAATGTAGGGGTTGCCTGCCTTACCAATTTTGTCGATTTTGCCGTCTTTAATGCCGATGTCGGCCTTAACAATGCCCCACCAGTCCAAAATTAGGGCGTTGGTAATTACCATATCTACCGCGCTCGCGTCGCGCCCGATGGGCGACTGCCCCATGCCGTCGCGGATGACTTTGCCGCCGCCAAATTTCACCTCGTCCCCGTAGGTGGTGAAGTCTTGCTCAACTTCGATGATGAGCTCGGTGTCGGCTAAGCGAACGCGATCGCCTACCGTCGGGCCGAAGGTTTCGGCATAGGCACGGCGGTCCATGCGATAGCTCATGGGGACTCCTCAGTTGGGGCGAATCTAGCTAGAACCACTCTAGAATGCGGGATCTCCCCGATTTGGTCAATTGGGCTACGGTTGTTAAACTTGGCGCACAGGAGCCCCCACCTCATAGCACTCTGCTCAACGCCAAAAAGATAGCCCGAAAGAAAATCCCTTCGGGCTATGGGTTCAATAGAATGCGCGTTGCGACCCTCGGAAAGCGCAGCTCCTTAGCTAGCTAGGTATTCGCGAATGTCAGACTGGCGCTTGCGCAGTTTGGTCAGGGCTTCCCGCTCAATCTGGCGCACTCGCTCACGGCTAATGGAGAGCAGATCACCAATCTTGGCCAGAGTCATAGTCTTGCCGTCGGACAAACCGAAGCGGAGGGAAAGCACCTCTCGCTGTTGGGGAGTCAAATCGCCCATCAGCCGCTCTAGATCCTGGCGCAGTGAAACCTGGGTGGCAAAGTCTTCTGGCGAAGGGCCATCATCTTCGAGCAGTTCACCCAGCTCAGTGTCTTGGTTGTCTCCCACTTTGAGATCTAGGGAGAGGGGCTGGCGGGACTTTTCTAGGTAGTCGCGCACCTGCTTGGCAGTCAGGTCGCACTCAATGGCTAGCTCAGCCACCGTGGCCGCTCTCCCATAGCGCTGAGACAGGGTGCGCTGGGCTTTCTTGAGCTTGT
Organism: Leptolyngbya subtilissima AS-A7; assembly: GCF_039962255.1. Lineage (NCBI taxonomy): Bacteria > Bacillati > Cyanobacteriota > Cyanophyceae > Leptolyngbyales > Leptolyngbyaceae > Leptolyngbya > Leptolyngbya subtilissima. The sequence continues at coordinate 39,907 of NZ_JAMPKY010000003.1, forward strand.
TGAGCTTTTCGGTGATGTGAATGGGCAGGCGAATGGTGCGGCTTTTCTCCGCAATGGCGCGAGTGATCGCTTGGCGAATCCACCAGTAGGCGTAGGTAGAGAAACGATAGCCCTTGGTGGGGTCAAACTTTTCAACCCCGCGCTGCATACCGATGGTGCCTTCCTGAATCAGGTCCAGTAGGTCGACGTTGCGCTTGATATACTTCTTGGCCACCGAGACCACGAGGCGCAGGTTGGCTTCTACCATCTTGCGCTTGGCTAGGTTGCCATCGCGCACGATTGCCTTGAGTTCAGGTAGGGGCATGTTAACTGCGTTGGCCCACTGCTCTAAGGTCAGACCGTGGCCGGCTGTCTCTTCTAAAACCTGCCGCTTAGCCTCTAAGGCCGACAGCTTTTGCACCTGCTTACCCAGCACAATCTCTTCTTCGTGGGTGAGCAGAGGCACCTTACCGATTTCTTTTAGGTAAGTGCGAACTAGGTCGGTGGAATTTTGCACAGTTCTCATAGCGGCACAGTGGGGAGAGAGCGACGGGGAACGGCAGGGCTCAAAGCCCAGAAAAGCAGTAGTTGTCTAGCACAGGGATGACGGTTGGTTCGCACACAGGGGTGACGGTTGGTTCGCAGCCTAGCGACGAGAGCGCACCGGCACCGGAATAGGCTCAGGCTCTAGAGCCGCTTCCTCAGCCTGACGCTTGAGAATGAGACCGGCAGCAACAGCAGCAATACCAACTTCTAAAAGGGGTCCAACAAAGCTCATAGGTAAAAGGTTGTTAATGGAATATGTAAACAACTGTAACATTTATGAAGGAGGTCGTGAATGGTTATTAATACTCAGTCCTCCTTGATCCCGTAGGCTCTTACCCTTATAGATTAAGGCGATTGACTGGGTCGTATTGCATTCCAGAAGACATATTTCTGGAATGGCCAAAGGAGAAATTCTTAAAATCTAAAAAGAATGTTAATAAAAATCTGAGAAGCTACTTAAAGGTTTACGGAATCTGGGCTAGTTCTAGGCTGAGAGAGAGAGCTGCGATCCCTGGGAAGTTTTCGTCACATCAATGCGGGTTTGAAAGGCCGCTCGAAAATGGGGAATGTGGGTAACGGTCAGAATGCAGGCAAAGTCAGCCGAGATCGCATTGATGGCTGCAATTAGGCGATCGCACCCCTGCTGATCTTGGGTACCAAAGCCCTCATCGATGACGAGCAACTGTAGCGCCAAGCCTGATCGCTGGGCCAGCAGTCGGGCCAAGGCTAGCCGCAGGGCAAAGTTGACCCGAAACGCCTCTCCGCCCGAGTAGGTTTCGTAGGGGCGGGTGCCCTGGGCATCGGCAATCAGAATATCTAGCGTGTCGATGACCCCTTGGCCCCGCTTAGTGGCCCGCTGGGTAGCAAACTGCACGTGGAGCTGGTGAGCGCTCAGGCGGCCCAGCAGGTTGTTGGTTTCGGCCTCTAGCTGGGGCAGCAGGTTTTCGATCATCAGCGCCTGGATGCCGTTGTGGCCGAAGGCCTGTGCTAGCTCTTGGTAAACCCGCTGGCGCTGGCGTACGGCGGCCAATTCTTGCTGCTTTTGGGCTAGCCCCTGGTGCAGGTCGTCTAGGTGCTGCCGGGCCTGGCCCAGGGCACCTAGTTGGGCCAGCAGGGTATCGCGCTGGTGCTGACGGGCAGCGATCGCTCGCTCTAACTGTTCTAGAGCATGCGCATCGTAGGCTAAGGCGTGGTGCTGCTCCTCTAGGGCGGCGATCGCTGCGCTCAACTGCTCTAGTTCCTGGCGCTGCTGCCGCTCTTGGGCTTGAAGTCCCTCGATCTGAACCTGTCGCTGAGGCTGTTGCTGGCGGGCTGCTTCTAGCTCCCGGTGGCGCTGACGCCAGACTTGGGCGGCTAGCAGGGCCTGGCGCACCTGCTGGTGATGGTCAATGCGGTAACTGAGTTGCTCAAGGGCGGCTTGGGCTGCCACCAAGGCCTGGCCCTGGGTGCCAACCTGAAGCTGGGCCAGGTCAGTTTCAAGGGCAGTTTGGTCGGCCTCAAGCTGTTGCTGCCGCCGCTCGAGCTGCTGCCGTCTGCGTTTTGCCTGGACGAGCTCGTGGTGCTTGATCTCAGCCCAGCGCAGCCGATTGACCTGGCCCCGGGTCAGGGCATGGTCGCGATCGTCGTAGGCCAGCTGGGCCAGGGTGTTGTTGATCTGGTGCAGCTCCGTGCGCAGGTCGAGGGCGTACTGGTTCTCGGTTAGGGACTGCTCTAGGCGCTGCTGCTCAGCTTCTAGAGCCTGAAGCCGCTCGTGGACGGTGGCTTGGGAGGCCATCTCCGCTGTAAGCTGGCCCTGCTTTTGGAGCACTGGGGCGTAGGCCTCCAGTTCGGCTTCGACCGCTCGATACTCCTGCCGCAGTACCTGAATCTCGCGCTCTGAAACAGCCAGCTGCTCGCGAATGACCCAAATCTCTTCCTGCAGTTCTTGCTGCTGCTGGCGATGACGACCTTCAACGAGGGCGCGGTGACGAGGCTTGAGGGCGCGATCGCACAGGGGACAGACGGCCTCCGGTTGAGACAGCATGCCTAGCTTTTGACCAATTTGAGCAATTTGGGTCTCGCAGGCGCGCTGATTAGACTGAAGCACCTCCATAAAGCTGCGCCGCTCTAGTCCCTTTTCGCGCACCTGCTCCTGGTAAGCCCGGCGCTGCTCTAGATAGCTCAGGGTCTTTGACACCTCCTGGGCAGTTGCTACTAGTTGGGGTGGGTTCACCTGGTCCTGTTGGAGCTGCTGGGCGGCAGCGGCGAGTTCTTCAAGCCGAGTTTGAAGCCGGGTTTGGGCCTGCTGTAGCCCGGCCTCTAGCTGTCGTCGTCGCTGTTGTAAGGGTTCAGCCTGAAGCTGCAGCGCATCTAGATGTTTAAGGCGGGCTTTGGCCATGAGAAACTGCTGGCGGGCCGCGTCAACAGTTTCACTTTGCAGCAGAGCTGCGTCTAAATCTGCGATCTGGGCCTGCAATGCCGCCAACTGGAGCTGGATTTGACCTAGGCGCGTGCGGGCCTCGGCCGACTGGGCTTGCCACTCAGCTTCTAAGCTCTGACGCTGCGCCTCCAGTGCCTGGTAGCGTTGAAATCTTTGGTTGAGCTGGGCATCTTCTGCCTCTAGCGCCGTCAGTTCAGCTAAGCCGGTTTCAATCTCGGCGGCTTGGGCCAAACGCTGCTCGTGCTGATGCTGCTCGCGGGTCAGCGCCGCCAGAGACGTTTTGGTTTGGTGCAGAAGAGCCGTCAGGTGCTGCCGCTGCTGTTGCTGCATCTGAAGCTGTTGATCGTAGGCGTAGTGGGTTTGCTCAAGGGTGCGAAGCTGCTGCTGCTGCTGGCGATCGCGCTCCTGGGCCTGATCGATGTCGTGCAGCTCTTGCTGGAGCTGGGCCTGGCGCTGTATGGTCGGTTCGTAGTCGGCCAGGGCAGCGGTGAGTTCGTCGAGCTGGGTTTGACGTAGGGCAGCTTCGGCCTTGGCTTGGCGAGCCTGCTCTTTCGCGCCCTCAGCCAGGTGGTCGTACTGGTGCAGCTTGAGCAGATCGGCCAGAATTTGTTTGCGCTCGCCGGGCCGCTTCAGCATAAAATCGTCGGCCCCGCCCTGGCGCAGGTAGGCGGAGTTAATAAAGGTGTCGTAGTCGAGCCGGAGGTGACGGCAAATCAAGAGTTGAGTGGCCCGCACCCCGCGCTGGGTCAGCACCCGCCAGCCCTCCTCGGTGTGCACCTGAAACTCTAGACTGGTGCCCTGGCTGCGGTGGCGGCTACGCATCACCCGGTAGGTATGGTCACCCTGGTGAAACTGAAACGTCACCTGGGCCTCCATCTCGCCCTGGTGGATGACGTCGTCATCGGCTGCTACTCGGCTCTGTCCCCAGAGGGCCCAGGCGATCGCCTCTAGCAGCGACGACTTGCCCGCGCCGTTGGGCCCTGCCACGCAAACCACATGCAGCCCGTTAAAGTCTAGGCTGGCATTGCGATAGCTGAGAAAATTTTTGAGGGCAATGTGCTTGGGAATCATAGGTACATTAGCACCATCATTCTCAGCCTACAGTACAGGAGAACCTTGAGTACTCCTGTATCTTTAAAAAGCTATTAGTTTATAGACAAAAGCAGCTGGTATGAGTACTCATACCAGCTGCTTTTGTAGACTCAAAATACGGAAGCGGTGGGATTTGAACCCACGAGGGAAGGTTTACTCCCCTACCTCCTTAGCAGGGAGGCGCTTTCGACCACTCAGCCACGCTTCCAAGAAGTAGTTCTTCGTTAGTTTAGCAGACACTCGGCAGAGACTTGAAGTAACTCCAGGACTTTTTATAGACATTGTGCCCCACCGTCTTGTTTACGCGCTGCGGCTGGGCTGCATCTGGGGCCACAGATATACCAAGCCCGATGCTAGGGTCAGTGCCACGGCTGCCCAAAAGCAAATTTGCGCTGGCCCATCCCACACCGCCGGTAGCGGGGCCAGGAGCAGGGCGATCGCTACAATCTGCACCACGGTTTTAGCCTTGCCCCACAGGTTTGCCCCCGGTACTGCGCCCCCCTGCATGGCCGGGTTGACCCGCCAGCCAGAAATAGTAATCTCCCGCGCCACAATCAAAAACACGCCCCAGCCAGGCACCTGGCCCAGCCCTACCAGCATGAGCAAGGGAGCCAGCACTAGCAGCTTATCCACCAGGGGGTCTAAAAATTTGCCCAGATCGGTCACCTGGTTCAGCCTCCGGGCCAGGTAGCCATCGAGCCAGTCAGTGCTTGCCGCTACCACAAAGATGCCCGCTGCCCACCACCGCTGGGTCGCCGTCGGCGCCTGGAGCAGCACCAGCAGGAGGGGAACGCCAAGCAGCCGGGAGACGGTGATCCAGGTAGGAATGTTCATAGATTTTCGAATGCTTATTGGAGTGAATGGGGCAGCGCCTAGCGTTTCTCCATCAAAGTTCTTTTTAGCCCCAGGTTTCTCTCCCCCCTAAGAGAGGTCTTTAGGGAAAAGGACTGCTGGGACAAGCTCAGGCGCTATCCCTTGACCTTGCCAAAGCGGCGATCGCGTTGTTGGTAAGCATAGATCGCCCGATGAAACTCTGAGGTGTCGAAGTCGGGCCATAGGGTGTCAGTCACATAGATCTCGGCGTAGGCCAGCTGCCACAGCAGAAAGTTGCTAATCCGCATTTCGCCGCTAGTGCGAATTAGCAGGTCGGGATCGCTAATTTCGGAAGTATAGAGGTGGCGGCTAAATAGATCCTCGCTGATGTCGTTGGGGTTCAGCTCGCCCCGCTGTACCTGCTCGGCGATCGCGCGACAGGCCTGCACAATCTCCTGCCGACCGCCGTAGTTGGTGGCCACCGTAAAATCGATGCCGTGGTTGCCCTGGGTCTGGGTCACCGCCTGATGAATCTCACCCTGGAGCGATCGCGGTAGGGCCGCAAGATTGCCCACAAAGCGAATGCGGACGTTTTCCTCCATCATCTCCAGCAGTTCCTGGCGCAGCACCCGCTCAAACAGCGCCATCAAAAAATCTACCTCTTCAACGGGGCGGCCCCAGTTTTCTGTCGAAAAGGCATATGCCGTCAGCGCTCCAATGCCCCAGTCGCGGCAGCAGCGCAGCAGGGTTTTGAGGGTGTCTACCCCCCGGCGGTGGCCCATGATGCGTGGCAGCCCCCGGCGTTTAGCCCAACGCCCATTTCCATCCATAATCACCGCTACGTGCTGGGGTAGGCGATCGGGCTTGAGGTCGGCGGGTAGGGCGTAGCGAACAACAGGCTTGGTAGTCATTTTTTCTCTCGGGGAGACGATGAGGGAAGACGAAGCAAGCGCAGTACGTAGTTAACTCCAAGGCTGCCCAGCCGCCGACCAAGGCTTCTGAGCTGAGGTGCCACCGCCTCGCGATCTACCGATTTAGAGAACTTAGACCGCAGAATACTGCGCAGACGACTGCTAGTTAGAGGCCGATCTAGAATACCGCCTTCCGCCAGCGAAATAGAGCCCGTCTCTTCTGATACCACAACACAGATACAATGCTCTACTCGTTCGGTAATGCCCATCGCCGCTCGGTGACGAGTGCCCAGCTGACGTGAGGCCACCCGCTCCGAAATGGGCAAAATTACTCCCGCCGCCGCAACTCGCGAACCCCGCACCAGCATGGCCCCATCGTGAAGCAGAGTGCTGGTTTGAAAAATGGTTTGAATCAGTTCTTTTGACACTTCCGCATTGATTCGCACCCCCGGCACCGTAAAGTCGCGCTCGTCGATGAGCTTGTCGATCTCGAGAATTAGCAGTGCCCCGGTGCGGTTTTGGGACAATTCCTTGACGGCATCAACAATTTCATCGATCACGTTGTCGGGCTGGGGCATGGCCTCTCGCGAGGGACTGAGCAATTCCCATACCCGCCCCTGGCCTAGCAGCTCCAGCAGTCGCCGAAACTCCCCCTGGAGCATAAAGGCCATGGCCACCGCCGAGCCGATCACCAGTTTGTCGAGCACAAAGCCAAGTAGGGCTAGGCCCAAAAACTTGCTTAAGGCCGCTGCCAGCATCAAAAAAATCAGCCCCCGCACCATCCACAGGGTGCGCTTCTCGCCAATGATGACGAGCACTACATAGCTCAGCAGCAGTACCAGCGCAATGTCGAGCGCCTGAAGCACGAACCTAACCTGGTCAAGGTTTGTTAGCCATTGCTCCCAGAGATAGTTCATGCAGCATTAAAGGATGGTGTCTGAGCAGCTATCTGATGGGTGGCCCGGACAGCCCCCTGGCAAAACCCCGCCCAAGACTAGCAACGATTAGCTGACTAGGTAGACTTTGCTTTCGGCCTGAGGGTTTCGGGCAGACAGTCTTGCCGAAGCAGATCCGCCACGGTTTCTCGGCGAATAATCAGGGCAGCATCGCCATCGGCCACCAGCACCGCCGCAGGCCGGGGCACCCGATTGTAGTTCGAAGCCATGCTGTAATTGTAGGCACCCGTGCCCGCAATAGTAACCACATCGCCACTCTTCAACTCGGGCAGGGCCGCATCCTTAATTAGAATATCTCCAGACTCGCAGTGCTTACCGGCTAGGGTTACGGTTTCGGCTAGAGGAGCCGTCATGCGGTTGGCTACCAGCGCCCGGTATACCGACTGATAAGTGATGGGGCGAGGGTTGTCAGACATGCCGCCGTCAATAGCCACGTAGGTGCGCAGGCCGGGGATCACCTTCTGGCTACCCACTCGGTAGGCGGTGACGCAGGCGGAGCCAATTAGCGATCGCCCCGGTTCGCACAGCAGCTTGGGCAGCGGAATGTTGTGAGCTGCACAGGCCGCGATCACGCTCTCGCACACAGTCTTCACCCAGGTGTCAATGCTCGGTGGGTCATCGCCCTCGGTGTAGCGAATGCCCAGACCACCGCCCACATCCAGTTCTGTCAGAGTGAGCCCGTAGCGCTGGGCCGTCACCATCCACTGGGCCATGACGCCCCCCAGATCGGTGTGGGGATTCAGCTCAAAAATCTGTGAGCCAATGTGGGCGTGAACTCCCAAACAGTGCAGCTGGGGCTGGCTCGCGAGGAACTCGAATACCGCCTCGATCTGGTCGGGGTCAAAGCCAAACTTGCTGTCGAGGTGGCCGGTGCGAATGTATTCGTGGGTGTGGCACTCAATGCCGGGGGTAACCCGCAGCAAAACCGGCACGGTTTTACCCGCTTGGGTAGCCAGCTCGCCCAGGCTCTTAAGTTCAAGCCAATTATCGACCACCACTCGGCAGCCCACCTCGACCGCTAGAGTCAGCTCTTCAAACGACTTGTTGTTGCCGTGGAAATAGATGCGATCGGGGATGGCTCCGGCTCCGGTGGCTGTGAGCAGTTCGCCCGCCGAGACTACGTCAATACCTAGCCCCTCATCGGTGACAACAGCACATACCGCTAGGCAATTCCAGGCTTTCGACGCGTAAATTACGAGCGCCTCGCCAGGGTAGTAGCGCTCAAACCCCTGGCGGTACTGACGGCAGGCCGTGCGCAGGGTGTGGTCGTCGAGAATATATAGAGGAGTGCCAAAGCGCTCGACCAAGTCCACCACGTCGCAGCCGCCGACGCTCAAATGGTCGTTCGGGGTGGTGGTGGCGGTCAGGGGCAACAGCTGCTGGTTGGGGGACAGCGTTGCTTCGGGGTTGGCTGGGGGGAGGTACTGGCGGCTGTCGGCGATTGAGGCCGGCAAAGGAGAAGTCGAAACCATAGACGTTGCGCTCACAGAAAAACGTTGTTCGAGGATTGATTTGAGACAGCTGTGGCCTGGAACTGGCGATCGCCCGACCCGACCAGTCTTTGCCCATTGCGCCCCTGACCCCAACCCCCAGTGTACAATTGATGGCTGTGCCAGTTTTCTTGCCCAGAAATAAAAGCCGTAAAGTTGGTGGGCTACCTCTCTTGCCAGGCTCCGTGCCACGACGACATTGCTGCCCTGGTGGCCCTCGACCAGCGCACCCTAGGGGGGCTTTGGTCAGCGGAGGGTTATGGGCGTGAGCTGGATAGCCCCAACAGCTGTCTGCTTATGCTGGTGCATAGACCTCATAGTATCCAGGAGAATCAGGCCGATCTATCGACGGCGTCGATGGCTGATCTGAAAATGGCTTCGGGTTTAGAGGATTCAGAACTCCAGCCCGGCCCTGCATCAGAACTAGACCGCAGCGATGGATCCGCTCTCCTCGGCCTGGGTTGCTACTGGGCAATTTTAGATGAGGCCCACATCACCGTACTGGCCGTCGATCCCCGCTATCAACGGCGGGGGCTAGGGAAATGGCTGCTGGTGAATCTTTTATTAGACGCTAGTGAGCGCCCCCTCACCCGCGCCACCCTAGAAGTGCGCCCCTCTAACAGTCGTGCTTTGGCCCTCTATGAGAGCTTTGGGTTCGAGACTTTAGGTCGTCGGCGTCGCTACTACGCCGACGGTGAAGATGCCCTGATTCTGTGGCAAAAGTCCCTCAAAACCCCTGAATTTCGTGATCAACTCCAGCAGCATCGCAGTGTGGTGAGCGATCGCTTGAAGCGGCAAGGATGGGAGATAACAAACAAAAAATTGCCCCTCAACCGAACATAAAACCGAACCTTTAAAGTTGAGAAAATTTACATTTTTTACAAACTCAATCTATTGACAGTTGGCGATCCCAATTAATTTCTAAGCCCAAAGGAGTAGTTGAAGGAAGCGCGGTAAACCGCCTGTTTAGTAGGGCACAACTGACAAAAATCGCTGTGCTAGAATTTGCCTATCCGGCACGCACCAGGTGATTAATACCATCATGTTTGAACGCTTCACAGAAAAAGCAATCAAGGTCATCATGCTGGCTCAGGAGGAAGCTCGTCGGCTCGGCCACAACTTTGTGGGTACTGAGCAGATTCTCCTGGGGTTAATTGGAGAAGGCACGGGCGTAGCCGCCAAGGTCTTAAAGTCAATGGGCGTCAACCTCAAGGATGCGCGCATTGAAGTTGAAAAGATCATTGGTCGTGGCTCCGGCTTTGTGGCCGTTGAAATTCCTTTTACCCCCCGAGCCAAGCGTGTGCTTGAACTCTCCTTGGAAGAGGCCCGTCAGCTCGGCCACAATTACATTGGCACCGAGCACCTGCTCCTAGGATTGATCCGCGAAGGCGAGGGGGTCGCGGCCCGCGTTCTCGAAAACTTGGGCGTTGACCTGTCTAAGGTACGCACTCAGGTGATTCGCATGCTGGGTGAGACAGCAGAGGTGTCTGCCGGAAGTAGTGGTGGGCGCACTAAAACCCCCACTCTGGATGAATTTGGCTCTAACCTGACCCAAATGGCCGCCGACGGCAAGCTCGATCCGGTGGTCGGTCGTCAGAAAGAAATTGAGCGCGTCATTCAAATTCTGGGTCGCCGCACCAAAAATAACCCGGTGTTAATTGGTGAGCCTGGCGTGGGTAAAACCGCGATCGCCGAGGGCTTGGCCCAGCGCATTGGCAACGGTGATGTGCCCGATATCCTCGAAGACCGCCGCGTGGTGACCCTTGATATTGGTCTGCTAGTAGCCGGTACCAAGTACCGAGGCGAGTTTGAAGAGCGTCTGAAAAAAATCATGGATGAGATCCGCACCGCGGGCAATGTCATTCTGGTGATCGACGAGGTTCATACCCTGATTGGGGCGGGGGCTGCTGAAGGGGCGATCGACGCCGCTAACATCCTCAAGCCTGCTTTAGCACGGGGCGAGCTTCAGTGCATCGGGGCTACCACCCTCGATGAGTACCGCAAGCACATCGAGCGCGACGCTGCCCTTGAGCGTCGCTTTCAGCCGGTGATGGTGGGCGAGCCTAGCGTGGATGAAACTATCGAGATTCTCCACGGCCTGCGCGATCGCTACGAGCAGCACCACAAGCTGAAGATCTCTGACGATGCTCTGGAGGCCGCTGCTAAGCTATCGGATCGCTATATCGCCGATCGCTTCCTGCCCGACAAGGCCATCGACCTGATCGACGAGGCGGGCTCCCGCGTTCGCCTACTCAATTCCCAACTACCTCCAGCCGCGAAGGAGCTCGATCGTGAGCTGCGCCAAGTGTTGAAGGACAAAGACAACGCTGTGCGTTCCCAAGACTTTGACAAAGCTGGGGAACTGCGCGATCGCGAGATGGAGATCAAGGCCGAGATCCGGGCGATCGCTCAGAACAAGGTCAATGAAGACGCTGGTGGTGAAGACATGCCCGTGGTGGGCGAAGAAGACATCGCCCATATCGTTGCCTCCTGGACTGGGGTACCGGTGAGCAAACTCACCGAATCCGAGTCCGAGAAGCTGCTGCACATGGAAGATACCCTGCACCAGCGGCTAATCGGCCAAGACGAAGCGGTGAGGGCTATTTCCCGCGCCATTCGCCGTGCTCGAGTCGGCCTCAAAAACCCCAACCGACCGATCGCCAGCTTTGTGTTCTCCGGCCCCACTGGGGTTGGTAAAACCGAGCTAGCTAAGTCTCTGGCCGCCTACTTCTTCGGCTCCGAAGACTCCATGATTCGCTTGGACATGTCCGAGTTTATGGAGCGCCATACGGTTTCCAAGCTAATTGGTTCTCCTCCGGGCTATGTGGGCTACAACGAAGGCGGTCAGCTGACCGAAGCCGTGCGTCGTCGGCCCTACACCGTGGTGCTATTCGATGAAATTGAGAAGGCTCACCCCGATGTCTTCAACATGCTGCTGCAAATTCTAGAAGACGGCCGCCTGACCGATGCCAAGGGTCGCACGGTCGACTTCAAGAACACCCTGCTAATTATGACTTCCAACATTGGTTCTAAAGTCATCGAGAAGGGTGGCGGTGGCCTCGGCTTCGAGTTTGAGCAAGATCAGGCCGAGTCGCAATACAACCGCATTCGCTCCCTGGTGAACGAAGAACTCAAGCAGTACTTCCGGCCTGAGTTCCTCAACCGCCTTGACGAGATCATCGTCTTCCGTCAGCTCACCAAGGACGAGGTCAAGGAGATCTCCGACATCCTGCTCAAGGAGGTGTTCGGTCGACTTACCGAGAAGAACATTCACCTCCAGGTCACCGAGCGCTTTAAGGAGCGCTTAGTGGAAGAAGGCTACAACCCCAGCTACGGGGCGCGGCCGCTGCGTCGAGCAATTATGCGACTGCTCGAAGATACCCTAGCCGAAGAGATTCTCTCTGGTCGTTTGGGTGATGGCGATACGGCTACCGTCGATGTCGACGACAGCGGTAAAGTCGTTATTCAAGCCGAACAGCGTCGAGAGCTGATCTCTGCCGAGAGCTAGGCGTTGGTCTAATCATCTGTTGTTGAAAATGCCGTTCTCCTAGGAGGGCGGCATTTATTGTTTACATCTAAGGGGCATGCGACAGCGGCCCAGAGCCGGTATGCTGACATCACCATTTGACAGGTTTCACTATGGGCGATACTACCAACTGTGAAAAATTGGCCAGCGTCTTTAACCAGGCTAGCCAGCAGGGCAAAAGTGCCTTTTGTAAAATGCTTTGGGATAATCAACCGGAAACCGTGCAGGCGCAGCTTAAACCTCTGCTTAGTGCTGAAACTATAGAGGCTTTGCGCGACAAAGATTAGGTACGAACCTGCTTGTCTCTACCGATCTAGGTCGAAGCGATAGGTTCAGGGGGCGCCGAAAACCCTACTCCTTAAGGCTTAGATCGTTCATCGTTGGGTTTTTCCGCTCTTTTCTAGCTAACGGGTTGGGTTTCGTTAGGTCACGGGTCACCCCATCAGTCGTTTCCCTTGCTACAGTCGATAGGCAGATGAGCACAAGCACAGCAGGAGTACGGCCATGGACCAGTGGCAGCAAGGAGAAACCCTTGATCTGGAAATTACTGACCTGAGTAGCAGCGGTGACGGCATCGGCCGCTGGCAGGATCGGGTGGTATTTGTGCCCGACACCGTACCCGGCGACTTGGTGCGGGCACGATTATTGCAGGCTAAGCCCACCTTTGGTCGGGCCAAGGTGCGGCAGTTGCTGACCCCTTCTCCCGATCGCATTCGGGCGGCCTGCATTGTGGCTGACAAATGCGGCGGTTGTCAGTGGCAGTCCATCAGCTATCCCTCCCAACTGGCGGCTAAACAGCAGCAGGTGCTTGACGCCTTTACGCGTATAGGTGGCTTTGAAAAGCCCAATGTGCTGCCGATTTTGGCTTCTGATGCTCCTTTGGGCTACCGCAACAAGGCGACCTACCCCCTGGGGCGATCGCCCGAAGGCCAAGTCAAGGCAGGCTACTTTCGCCAGGGCAGCCACAAGCTGGTTAACCTCAACCAGTGCCCTGTGCAGGACGAGCGCCTGAACCCACTGCTGGCTGAGATTAAGCGCGACATTCAGGAGCGGGGTTGGTCGATCTATAGCGAAAGCAAGCACCAAGGCAGGCTGCGCCACCTGTCGCTGCGGGTGGGCCGCCGCACTGGGCAGATGCTGCTGACCCTGGTATCCACAGCGCCTAATCTCAAGGATGTAGAATTGCAGGCCCAGGAGTGGCGAGAGCGTTACCCTGATCTTGTCGGCGTGTGTGTCAACCTCAACCCCGACAAGACCAACGCCATTTTTGGTGCCGAAACCCTAGTGATTGACGGCGTGCCCTACATCGAAGAAATCTTTGCCGGGCTGCGGTTTCGCATTCATGCCACTACGTTCTTTCAGGTCAATACCGAGCAGGCTGAGCAGGTGTTGCAGATTATTCTGGACGAGCTACAGCTCACCGGCAGCGAAACCATCATCGACGCCTACTGCGGCGTGGGCACCTTGACTCTGCCCCTGGCTCAACAGGCCAAGCGGGTGATGGGTTTAGAAGTTCAGTCCGAAGCCGTAGCTCAGGGCTTGGCCAACGCAGGGCTCAACGGTATTGATAACGTTGAATTTCGCGCTGGGGATGTGGGGGCATTGCTGGTCGAGGCTGCCGCTAGCCTCAGCGATCCACTGGATATCGTCGTGCTTGATCCGCCCCGTAAGGGCTGCGATCGCTCGGTGCTCGATGCCCTGATCGAACTTCGTCCACCCCGCATCGTCTACATGAGCTGTGACCCCGCTACCCTGGCTCGAGACCTTAAAATTCTGCGAGATGAAGGCGGCTATACCCTAACCAAGGCCCAACCCGCCGACTTCTTTCCCCAGACCCCCCACGTAGAATGCGTCGCATTTCTGGTAGCGTAAAAGCCAGATTGGTTTTACTGCGTTTCTCTCAGCTCCTATGAAGTTCAGCACCATTGCCGACAAAATCCAGATTACCGCCGCCTCTAGTCTGACTGCCAACCCCGGCCACGATCCTGATATTGCTGGGGTGGCAGCCGTCGACCAGGCCTCGGTCGGCATGCTGAGCTACATCGAGGGAGATAAGTTCGCCAGCTTTGTAGGGACTACCCAAACCAACGCTCTGATTTTGCCTCAGAATCCCCTGTTGCAGGCCAAGGCCACCGAACGTGGCATCGCGTGGCTCAGCACCCCTGACCCACGCCTGGCCTTTGCCCGTGCCATTGCGCTGTTCTATACGCCCTACCAACCCGCTCCTGGCATCCACCCCACCGCCGTGATTGATCCCACGGCCACCTGTGGTGAAAATGTCTCCATCGGGGCCAACGCGGTAATTCAAGCCGGAGTCTACTTAGGAGAGGGGGTCTGCATTCATCCCAATGTGGTGGTCTATCCCCAGGTGCGGGTGGGCGATCGCACCGTGCTGCACGCCAACTGCACCATCCACGAGCGCACTCAGATTGGCGCCGACTGCGCTATCCACAGCGGCGCGGTGGTCGGGGCCGAGGGCTTTGGCTTTGTGCCTACCCCCCACGGCTGGGAGAAAATGGAGCAGTCGGGCATTGTCGTCATTGAGGACGGCGTGCGGGTGGGCAGCAACTCCACCATCGATCGCCCTGCCGTGGGCACGACTCGTGTGGGGCGCGGCACCAAGCTCGATAACCTGGTGCATATTGCCCACGGCTGCCAGGTGGGCGAAGGGGTAGTGATGGCAGGGCAAGTGGGCATGGCCGGTGGCGTTACCATCGGCAACCGGGTGATTTTGGCGGGGCAGGTGGGCATTGCCAACCAGGCCGTGATTGGTGACGGCGCGATCGCCACCGCCAAAGCCGGCATCCATGGCGACGTCGCCCCCGGCGAAATCGTTACTGGCTCACCGGCTCTGCCCCATAAAGTCTCTCTCAAGGCCTCAGCGGTGTACCGTCGCCTGCCCGAAATGTACAAGATCGTTCAGCGCCTGCAAAAGCACCTACTCTAGCCCCTTCTCACTCTTGCCCATGACCTCAGCTTCCCAAGACGACATCCCCGACATTCAGCAGGAACTGCGCCTCAGCCGTCCGTTTACCCTAGCTGACGCCATCGGCCAGGAGGCGGGTAACTTCATGAAAGGAGAATCGCCAATTCCGCGGCTGGTGCAGGCAAGGCACGGTGCCCAGCAAGCGCTGAAAGAATCCCTAGTGGATGGCCCTGGCGCTCTGCACCGAGTGCTAGAGCAGTGGCTAGTGGATGATGAGCGCCGCCTCAGCCAGTACCTGGAGCACCCGGCTGAAGCCGTAAAGGATTTGCTGGTAACGGTGCTGCGATCGCCCGTAACCCTCTACGAATTGGTGCGCCAAACCGACGTCACCTGGGGCCAGATTTACGATAGCCGCCCCCACTTTCAGCAGCCCGGGCAGCCCCCCCACCCCGATGATCAATACACCCACGAGTCGGTACGAGAGACCTTGGAGCAATGCCTATACTGCCTCAACCACTCACCTGTAGCAGAACTGAAACCAGACTCCGAAACTGCCCTGCCGCAGACAGCCGCTCGAATAAACCCACTGCTACTCATTAAAAAACCGCTGTTGTGGTTAACAACAGCGGCTAGGAGCACTAGTCATTTGAAAAATGTCAGACGGTAAAGTCGGGATCGATACCGCGCCACACGGCCACTAGGCGACCCTGTACGTCTACGAGATCCGCTGGAAACTCCATAATCGGGTACTTAGGGTTAGCAGGTTTGAGCTGTACCTGGTTGCCCTCGCGGTGGAATGATTTGAGGGTAGTGCCACTCTCAACCCGGGCCGCAACAATGGTCCCCTCCCGAATGCCCTGGGGATCTTTTACCGGACGCATAATTACCACATCCCCGTCCTGAATCATGGCCTCGATCATGCTGTCTCCGGTGACCTTGAGGGCGTAGTCACCAGACTGAATGGGCAGCCCATTGAGATCGAGACGCTCAACAGTATCGGTAAACGCTTCGTTGACAAAACCAGCAGCAATGGTGCCAAGGATGGGCACACCACGGACATTATCCCGAACGCGAATGGTGCGCGCTTTCCCCTCGCTCCACTCAATGTAGCCTTTGTTCTTGAGGTGTTCTAAGCGACTTTGAATGGGTGCAGGGGAACGTAGGTTCATTGCCCGCATCATTTGGCGAATGGAGGGGGAGTGCTGATTAGCCCGGATATACTCAACTAGCCAGTCGTAGAGCTCCTGTTGGGCAGTTGTTAAGGATTCCATAGGGATTTAGCCACGGCGTCGAATCATGTTATGGAACAAGTGTACCAACTAGGCGACCATCTGTCTACTCTAACAATAAACCTTTGGGTAAACCAGTACTAACACTTACCCTAGTGCTGATCAGCCCAATTCAATTCAGCTGCTTTGTACGAGGAACAACCACCTGTTTCCATCGACCCGCCAGTATCTAATTTGGAGTTTGCTACGTTCAGAACAGCGATCGCTGTACCAATAAAAAAGGCTGCCTGCAGGCAGCCTTTTTTCAGTGGGTTTTGTCGAATATCACTCTAATACTTTAGCCATGAGGCTGAAGTCGAGGTCAACCCTAGCGAATGTACTCTTTCAGAATGCTGTTGCGGTTGGGATGGCGCAGTTTACGCAGGGCCTTGGCTTCAATTTGGCGAATGCGCTCGCGGGTAACGTTGAAGATCTGGCCAATTTCTTCCAGAGTTTTCATCCGGCCATCGTCGAGACCGTAGCGCAGGCGCAGCACATCCCGCTCGCGGGGGCTGAGGGTGCCCAAAACGCTTTCCAGGTCTTCCCGAAGGAGGCTCTTAGATACTTGGTCTTCGGGGGTTTCGCCGTCCGACTCAATAAAGTCGCCTAGGCGAGAATCTTCTTCCTTACCAATGGGAGTCTCAAGGGAGATGGGCAGCTGGGCCGATTTGGCAATAAATCGCAGCTTCTCGATGGTCATTTCCATGCGAGTGGCGATCTCTTCTTCAGTGGGCTTACGGCCAAGCTCTTGGGAAAGCAGTTTGGTGGTCTTTTTGATGCGAGAAATGGTTTCGTAAAGGTGCACCGGTAGGCGAATGGTGCGCGACTGATCCGCGATCGCCCGGGTGATGGCCTGACGAATCCACCAGGTAGCGTAGGTCGAGAACTTGTAGCCCTTTTCGTGGTCAAACTTCTCAGCGGCGCGAATTAGACCTAGACTGCCTTCCTGAATCAGGTCTTGGAAGGAGAGACCACGGTTCATATACTTTTTGGCAATCGATACCACCAAGCGCAGGTTCGACTGCACCATTTTGTCTTTGGCGCGGCGACCAATGTGCAAACGGTGGCGGAAGCTGGCTAGGGTGTAGTCTTTACCTTCGTCTTGGCTGACAGCAGCAGCCCACTCAATATCGGAAGGATCGCGCTCTAGAGAATCAAACAGCTCATCGTGGATGCGCTCTAGCTTGAGCAGGTCGGCAATCTTGCGGGCCAACTCGATTTCTTCTTCAGCCCGTAGTAGGCGAATACGGCCAATCTCTTGCAGATAGAGCCGAATAGAGTCTTCGGTGTAGTGGCGCTTTTTGGTTTGAGCTCGGCGGCGGGTTACCTTCCCTTTCGGCGCTTTGTCATCGGCGCCGGCCTCGTCATCTTGGGCAACAAAATTCTCGTCACTATCATTACCGTCGATCAGTAGATCGAGTTCAGTTTCAGGGTTGATGGTGCCGAGCAGATGATTTGCTTGGGTCATGCCGCGATCCTCGTGCTCCTTAAAATTGAAAGACAAAGACTGTGATCAGATTAACAGCTCCGTTAGATAGATGCCCACAGTTCCGAAAAAGTGCGGATCTATTTTTTGGAATCCAGTGATAAGTGTCTAGCCACCTAGACGTTTACGACACTGGCTTGGTGCTGTTAGCCCAGGTCGCCGCCGCCTCTATCTAGAGAAATACATCGGCGCCGCCATGGCCTTTCAATTTTAACTGCAATGTTAGGTGATGTACCACCCCAACTTTGGCAGAAACGATCGAATCGGCTGAAATGCTTAAGCTGCTACCAAAACGCCCTCCTCGGATCTAAGGGCGATCGCACAAAAACTGACTTTTTAGAACAAATGAACTGCTTTGCTTGCTTCGCATTTCCTCTTTTATGAAGAATAGTGATGCAGTTCTTCAAGAATTTCTTGGATGTGACACGTCCCAGCTGGCTGAGATATTACCCACGCAAATTCACTACCGTGATGCCAGATTTCGTAAGCAACTCCTTACATTTAGGGCTTTAAGTAGACATCCTCTAAGCACAGTTACGGAGACTCTTTATCGGTAAAATTGGATCCAAGTAAAGTTAAAGAGGCCCGGTGTCGCAACGCCAGGCCTCTTTAACTTTTAAGACACTCTAGTTTTGGAAATTCTAAGGATTCTTGATTAAATGCCGCTGCCGTCTAGAAATTCTTCAATGACTCGATCTTGCAAGCGGCAGTAAACACCGTCCTGCGAGCGGACAGCACCCACTAAAACGGGTTCGCGGCGCACTTGCCCCAAAGCCTGGACTTCTTTTTCTAATGCTTCAATGCGATCGAGCAGGGCGCGAATCACCTGAGCTTCGGAGTCGGGTAAGCGGCCATGCTCCAAGGGTTCTACACGCTCCCCAGCCCGATACACAATGCGTCCGGGTACACCGACTACTGTGCAGTCGGAGGGCACTTCTCGCAGTACCACCGAACCAGCCCCGATGCGTACGTTGTGTCCGAGGTAGATATTGCCCAGTACCTTGGCACCTGCTCCAACGACCACGTTATTGCCTAGGGTAGGATGGCGCTTGCCAACTTCCTTACCAGTGCCTCCCAGGGTTACGCCTTGATAGATCAGGGCGTAGTTCCCAATGATTGCAGTTTCACCAATCACCACTCCCATGCCGTGGTCGATGAAAACACCTTTACCGATGGTGGCCCCGGGGTGAATTTCGATGCCGGTGAGAAACCGCGCTAGGTGAGAAATGACGCGAGGTACTACGGGCAGGCCCAGGTTCCAAAGCCAGTGACTGAAGCGGTGTAGCCCCAGGGCGTGCAGGCCAGGATAGCAGGTGAGTACTTCTAGCCAGTTGCGAGCCGCTGGGTCACGCTCGAAGACGATACGAAAATCGGCAATCAGGGTGGTGAGCACAGGCAATGGAGTTAACTGCAGCTTCACTATCCTAACGTGGCCATGTCCTAGGCCAACACCCTTCGCTGGTGTGGATTACTCTAGGTCTGCGTTACGGCTTGGCGTTGGCGTACGGTGAGTTGGTCCTAAGGATTAGCGCTAAGGGAATAGTTGTAACGCTGCCCCTGCTGGTGGGAGCCTACCCAGATGTTGTAAGTACCCGCTGACCAGCTTTGATCTTGAACCAAGGCATCGGGATTGCGGCGATCGGTGTCGTCGCCACAGCGCACGGTGCCATCGGGTCCTTGAATGAGGATGCTGGTATCGTTGCCGCCGCTGTTGACCTGAAGGGTGAGGGTAGCGAAGTCTTGCTGCAATACCATGACGTGATCGGGGGCAACGTCGGCAAACCCGGCGCAGATGGTGCCATTGCGATCGCGCCCAGCAATATTAGATAGCGCCGAAATCCCGTTGGTAAAGCCACTGACACTGGCGGCCGGGGTACCAGCAGACAGCGTGAACGACTCGAAGTTAGCTTGCTGGGCCAAGGTGGGTAACGCTGCCATCAGACCCATGGAAAGCCCTGCTGCTATCGCCACTGCTCCACGACGTTGATGCTTATTGGTCATGGCTCCAGTCTCCTACGGTTCAATTCTATGGTGCTCGGTAACCGCTGCGATCGGCGGCCATAATAGACAGAAGTTGAACTGTCTCCATTTACACCAGTTCAATACTAAGTAGCGTATCTAATGATGACCGCAGGAGGTACCAGCGATGGGACTTGTGATGCTGATTATCTGCGTGTTAACCACGTGGGCGATCGCCCATGAGGTCAACAGCCTAACTCACCTAGGCCAGCTATTAGCGCCTTCACCCTGGTTGCTGGGGGGCATAGCCCTGGTATTAATTACCTGGATCATGCGCGACTAGCAGCACCCTAATTGTTAGTTGAGCGCTAACTGCGCTAAAGCTCAGTGGTGCCGTAGAGCTCGGGCACCTCGCGCGCCGGCGGCAGTGACTTGGCATCTCGAGTCTCGATATATCCGGTGTAGTAAGCACCCGGTTCTATCTCTAGGGCTCCAGCCACTACATCTCCTTCTAAACGAGCTGTGCGGCTTAGGGTGAGCTTGCCTGCGGCAAACACTCGGGCCTTCAGCACTCCCTGCACCACAATGTTTTGGGCCTTCACTTCGGGACCTTCAATCAACCCCGTAGAGGAAATTTCTAAATCACCTTTGATATCTACGGTGCCGTGAATCACGCCGTCTACTCGCAGCATACCCTCGGCGTGGAGCACCCCTTCAAACTCAGTTTTTTGACTCAAATAGGTCAATGGCGGAGCCGCTTTGCGTTTAAACATCAAAATTGCCCTCATAACTTCAGAGAACAGCAATCCAAGCAATGGCCTGAGCGAGATTAGCCCTAAAAACGCTAACCGCTGCCGAAACGGCACCCCAGTTGTGTAACTAAATATTAAAAGACGATGGCTCCCTCTGGCTTGGTAACAATCGGGAAATAAACAAAATTTCCCTCTCTTTCGGAGGGTGAGTGCAGCCATCAACCCTAGTTATGCTTTAAATCAAAAGAAACTTGGAAGAAACGTCGCGTATTCAAAGACATCAGGGATCAATATGAATAGACGCTAAACCCTGTTAAATTGACACGACTTTTTCTTTCTTTTTTCTGCTTCGACCCTTTAAATCCACTGCTTTAGCTATGGCTTGCCAGAGCTAAAGCTCTGCCTCCAGCGCTCGCGATCTCTGCGGCAGAGCAGTTGAGGGCTCTGTCGCATTGTTATCTCCACCCCATAACAAGCTCCTACAGGAAACCTACCATGACCGCTATTGACGTTCGCCTTCAGTTTGAGCAAGCCGTTCAATCGTTTGAATCGGTCGATGTAGACTGCAAGATTGCCGTGCTTTGGCAGATTTACGACACCCTGGGTCAGGCCTTTGCGGCGATCGCCCCGGTAGCGCTCTTCTCCCAGGCGGTGCAGCAGCTGCTGGGCCAGATTCAGCAAGTCGATCGCGACGATCAGGTGGCCATCCTACGCGATATTCTCGCTGGGGCCGATACCCGCTTTACCCAGGCCTACCAAACTCTCAACGTGAATATGAAGCTGGCCTTTTGGCACCGCCTGTTTAACCTCATGCCTGCCAATCGACTGCCCTTAACCGCCTGCCAAGACGGTTCGGCTACAACCAAGGCGCTGCTTGCTCGCATTAACACCATGGGGCTTAACGAGCGTCTTCATTTCTTGCGCCGGGTTGCGGGCTAAGGCTGGGACTTGGATCAAGCTGATGGTGATGGGCTTTAGCATCCTGGGGTTCAGGGTTTTAAAGGGTCAGGTTCAAGGCCGGTTTATGAACTTGGGACTTTGAACCCTCACTAATCTGTCGCCTTCAGATTGGCAGACTAATCGGTTAGGCGACCTTCTCGTGCTCATCGTTGGGTGGCAGAAGTTGGGACGCGTTCAGCTCAGGGGTAAACAGGCTGCGTGAACTCGCTATTGGGCTACGGGACTGGCGATCGCCAGCTTCCGCAGAAGGTTAGCGGTAAAGTGAAAGCCATAGCCTCCATATTGGGGGTTAGCTACTCTATTTGCTGTTCCGCTATGCCCAGTATCGATGTCAATCAG
The DNA here is from genome assembly GCF_039962255.1 of Leptolyngbya subtilissima AS-A7. Classification (NCBI taxonomy): domain Bacteria; kingdom Bacillati; phylum Cyanobacteriota; class Cyanophyceae; order Leptolyngbyales; family Leptolyngbyaceae; genus Leptolyngbya; species Leptolyngbya subtilissima. The sequence goes on from NZ_JAMPKY010000003.1 coordinate 61,329, forward strand.
CTCAGCAAGCGCTATCCCATCGCCATTAAAGAGCCTGGGTTAGGGGGCACGCTAAGGCATTTCTGGCGTCGTCAGTACCGTCTGGTAGACGCAGTGCAGTCTATCTCCTTCCACATTGAGCCCGGCGAGGTGGTAGGTTTTTTAGGACCCAATGGCGCTGGTAAAACTACCACCCTCAAAATGCTCACCGGGCTCATCCACCCCTCTAGCGGCACCGTGCGGGTCGGCGACCAGGTGCCCTTTCAGCGGCGCACTGAGTTTTTGCAGGATATTACCCTGGTTATGGGTCAAAAGCAGCAGCTGCTGTGGGACTTGCCCGCCTTGGATTCGTTGCGTATTAATGGCGCTATCTATGGTCTTTCTGACAAAGAATTTCGCTATCGAATCGACGAACTCACCGAGATGCTGGCCCTCCAGGGAAAGCTGAATCAGCCTGTGCGCAAGCTGTCCCTCGGTGAGCGCATGAAGGCTGAAATGATGGCGGCTCTACTTCACCGTCCCCGCGTCCTATTTTTAGATGAGCCCACCCTGGGTCTAGACGTCAATGCCCAGGTAGCGGTGCGGGAATTTTTGCGCGACTACAACCGGCGCTACGAAGCCACCATTTTGCTCACCAGCCACTACATGGCCGATATCACTGCCCTGTGTCGTCGAGTGCTGCTGATTTACCAGGGACGGTTAATCTATGACGGCAGCCTAGAGGGGCTGCTCGATCGCTTTGCTCCCTACCGAGAAGTCACCGTAGATTTGGCCACTGGCTGCGATGCGGCTACCCTGAACCGTTACGGCGAATTAGAAAGCTTAGAGGGCTGCACTGCCCGGCTGATTGTGCACCGCGATACCCTAACTCAAACCGTCGCTCAGCTGCTGGGAGATTTGGACGTGCAGGACTTGACCGTTAGCGATCCGCCGGTGGAAGAGGTGATCGGGCGAGTGTTTGCAGCAGGATCCGCAGAAAGGTGAGGGGTGAGTTTGGTGGAAGAGGGCAAGGGCTAAAGGCGGAGGCCAAAGTAGGTGAGTACGAGTTCTTGGGTGCCGGTATTGGCGACTTCGTGGTGTTCGCCGGGCTCGATCGCAACACAGACGCCGGGAGTCAGTGCATAGGCTTGACCGTCAACAGTAATGGTACCATCGCCCGATTCAACAAAAAATACTTCGGCCATGTCGGCGTGGCTGTGGCCATTGGCGACCTGTCCAGGGGCAAAGCGGGCCTGGGCAAAGTTGGTCAGGTGGGGTAAATCATCTCTTTGCAGCAGCACCCGCTTTTTAATCGCCGGGTTGTGGGAGACCGACTCCTCGGGTACTTGGTCAAGGCCGGTAATTTTCATGATCTGGCGTTAGCCCCTCAAAACTGCCGTCAACTAAAACAGCTCACACTGGCCGTGGTGGCGCAGCAGGTGGTCGCACAGCACCAGAGCCACCATGGCTTCGACCATGGGCACAGCGCGGGGCAGCACGCAGGGGTCGTGGCGGCCTCGGGCTTCTAATACAGTGGCTTCGCCGGTGTTAGTGACGGTGTTTTGGGCTTTGCGAATGGTGGCGGTGGGCTTAAAGGCAACGCGAATGATAATGTTTTCGCCGTTGGAGATGCCCCCTTGGGTGCCGCCGGAGCGATTGGTGCGGGTGCGGAGGGTGCCCGCCTCGTCGGTGTAGAATTCGTCGTTATGCTCGCTGCCGGTGAGCAGGGTACCGGCGAATCCAGAGCCAATTTCAAAACCCTTGCTGGCGGGCAGCGACATTACGCCCTTGGCCAGGTCGGCTTCGAGCTTGTCAAATACGGGGGAACCCAGCCCGACTTTGACGCCGCGAGCTACGCACTCCACCACGCCACCGACGGAATCTCCCTGGTCGCGGATGGCTTCAACTCGGTCGATCATTTGCTCGGCGGCGATCGGGTCGGGGCAGCGGACAATGTTGCTCTCGACCTGCTCTAGGGTGACCGTGCTGGGGTCCACGCTGCCCTCCAGATCCTGGATGCGTTTGACGTAGCCGATGATCTCAGTGCCGGTAATCTGGTGGAGGATCTTTTTGGCGATCGCCCCCGCCGCCACCCGACCAATGGTTTCTCGGGCTGAAGAGCGTCCGCCGCCTTGGTAATTGCGCAGGCCGTACTTGGCGTCGTAGGTGGCATCGGCGTGAGAGGGGCGATAGGCGGTGACCATCTCGCTGTAGTCTTGGGGGCGGGTATTTTCGTTGCGCACCAGAATCGAGATGGGTGTGCCCAGGGTCTTGCCCTGAAAGACTCCGGAGAGAATTTCGCAGCGATCGCTCTCTTTGCGGGGGGTAGTAATTTTGCTCTGACCGGGACGACGGCGATCGAGCTCAGCCTGAATTTCCTCGGCGGAAATCTCTAGGCGGGGCGGGCAGCCGTCGATGACCACCCCCACCCCACCGCCATGGGATTCGCCAAAGGTGGTGATGCGAAATAAATCCCCAAAGGTGTTGCCCATAGATCGGTAATGCCGGCGTCGGCCCAGGTAGTTTTCCCGATCCTACTATTTAGTTTCCGCAAGCTTCAAATAATGGCGAGGATTCACCGCCTGACCGTTGCGGTAGATGCTGTAGTGCAGGTGAGGACCAGAGGAGCGCCCGGTGCTGCCCAGATAGCCCACCACATCGCCTCGCTGGACGCGATCGCCAATCTTGACCTCCAGCTTTGACAGGTGCCCATAGAGGGTTTCGTAGTTGTAGCCGTGGTCGATTCTGACGTGGTTGCCGTAGCCGCCGTTGTAGTCGGCTCGCACCACCACACCCTCCGCAGTGGCCAAAATCGGTTTGCCCACTGGCCCGGCAAAATCTACGCCCTCATGCATTTCGTAGCCTCGTCGGCCAAAGGGGTTGGGCCGCAGCCCAAACTCTGAGGAAATCGATGGCTCGCCTGCGATCGGTTTGCCATTGGGGAAGGCCGCCGCCTGCTCGGCTTCGGACTCCAGGGTTTGCTCAAGGGCTGGCTTTACGGCCCGAGCCAGCATGACCTCTAAACTTGGTAGCTGACGGCGGGCCGCGTCGAACATGACCTCAGCTGGAGCCTCCTCTGCCACGCCGCCTCGGGGAGGAATCTCCGCTTTGGAGTTAGGGACGCGAGTGTTTTCAATGCTCTGCTCGGGTAAGCCAGCTCGATTTTTGAGCACCTCGATCTCATTGCCAATGGCGTCTAGCTCGGTAAGTACTTCGCTAGCGGTTTCAGACAAATTTTGGTTGCGCTGAACGAGCTGTACGTTTTGATAAAGCAGCAGGCTAATCCAAGTGAAGGGCAGCCCTACCAGCACCGCTAGCCCTACCAGCAGCGGCACCGGGCACAACCTGAGGGTGATAGGCGATTTGCCGGTTGCCGTAATCAGCACGGTGTAGGGCTTGAGCGGGAGAGGGGGCATGGCAAAATTGGCGGGGAGCAATGATAGCAAACGTCATCTCTTAAACCAAGATGGATTATACGGGGATCAGAGCATTTGCACAATTTCGAGGTTTGTTTGCAGGCCAGCGCCCAATTACCCTCAAGTGCGATCTTGGCCTGAAGACTTTTTCGGCTCCGTTTTCGCCTGCCGCTTGTTGCGCCTCAGCTAGTTAGCCATGGCTTTGTAAAGAATCCGTTACACTAGGTGGCATGGCGCTCTATAGAGAATGTGCGATGGAAGTCACCTGGCTCGACAGCAACTCTTGGCTGATTACCATGGGAGGACAGCGCATTCTGGTTGACCCTTGGCTGGTGGGAGAGCTGGTATTTGGTCAGCAAACCTGGCTATTTAAAGGAGAGCATCCCCAACCTCAGCTGCTGCCCGAGGCGATCGACCTAATTTTGCTCAGCCAGGGGTTAGAAGACCACGCCCATCCCCCCACCCTCAAGGCCCTCGATCGCGCTATTCCGGTAGTGGGTTCGCCCAGTGCGGCGAAGGTGGCAGAGAGTCTTGGCTACAGCCAAGTTACTGCCCTCAGCCATGGCGAAACCTTCACCCTTAACCAGCAGGTGACCATTAAAGCGATTCCTGGCACTCCCATGGGGCCGTTGGTGGTGGAAAACGGCTACATTCTGCGAGACGTTTCGTGCGGTGAGGCTGGGACTTCCCTGTTCTACGAGCCCCACGGCTTTCACCGGCCTGAGCTAAAGGCGGAAGGCCCCGTGGATGTGGTGATCACCCCGGTGGTCGATCTGGCGCTGCCTGTGGTGGGGCCGATCATTCGCGGTCAGAAGGGGGCTTTAGAACTGGTGGATTGGCTGCGACCCCAGGTGGTGCTGCCCACCGCCGATGCGGGCGCAGTCACCTATAGTGGAATGCTGATCAACTGGCTCAAGACGGTAGGGGAGCCTCAAGCGCTGCAGGCGGCGATCGCGGCCCAGGGACATTCGACCCGAGTGCTGGCTCCGATTGTGGGTCAACCACTGCCCTTAAATCTCGTGCCGCGCCAGCCTTTGGCAACAGGAGTCTAATGGCACAATGCGATCCCCGCCAGTCGGAGGGTATCCAGAAAGGCTGTATTCAGGTAACCTTCTTTTAAGGTTAGTCAAGTTTTAAGAAGGATTATAGCTATGCCTTACACCACCGAAGAGGGCGGTCGCCTCAACAACTTTGCCACTGAGCCTAAGATGTATGAGGCTGAGCCCCCGGACCCTAGCCAAAAGCGCAACTATTTGATTTTGGGCGGCCTGGCCTTCGCTCTGGTGGGCGGGCTTCTGGTGGTGGCAATCTCTGTCTCTTAAATAATCTCTGCGGTTCAGCAAACGAATCTCAGCGGCAGCCGAGGCAGTCTACTGCCTCGGCTGTCTTGTATCTGGAGTCGGAGTTAGAGTAGGCATAGCGTTTACCTCGGGTTGGCATGGCAAACTCGCCCCAATGGCTTGAGGGTGCAACGGGCAGCGGCAAGACCACCTGGCTGCTGGAGCAGCTGCGCCCAGATACTTCCGCGCTACTAGAGCTCGGCCAGAGCCACTTAATCTTTGCGGCCAACGGCGACAACCGCCTGCGGCTGGCCTCGCGGCTAGGAGATATTGCCCCCGGTGTGGCGGCGGTCACGACTACGCCCAACGGGTTTATTCAAGATGAGGTGACCCTATTTTGGCCGCTGCTGGTGGCTGAGCTAGGCCTGTCACCCCAGTTTCCGCTACGGCTGCGACCCGAAAATGAGCAGGAGCTGGCCGCCGAGCATTGGCGGCAACAAATCTTAGATGGCACCCTAGCGGTGGAGGGCTGGCTAGAAGCTCAGACCGTGCGGCGATCGCTCGATTTTTTGCAGCTAGCGGCCGCTGGCGGCATTCCGGCAGAAGATCTGCCCGTGCTGTTGCCCGAGGGCATTCCCTCAGGCTTTGCCTCCGAAGCGGTATGGCAGGCCATTGGCAATGCGCTGGTCGAGTGGCGCGACTGGTGTCTGGCGCGGGGTCTGCTGACCTACGGGGTAATGACCGAGCTTTACTGGCGGCATTTGCTGCCCCACCCTCTCTACCAAGAGAAACTGCTGGCCCGCTACGGCGGCATATTTGCCGATGACCTAGATGAGTATCCGGCGATCGCTGCCCAGTGGCTACAAGTGTTTATCGATGCTGGGCGGCCCGTGGCCATGACCTGGAACCGCCATGGCAAGGTGCGCATGGGGCTGGGAGCCGATCCTGATGCCCTCGAACAGCTTCGAGATCAGTGCCAGGTGACTGATCAAGCCACCCCAGCAACCGACTCCTTGGCTTACAAGTGGGGAGATCGGGTGGTGGAGTGGGTCATGGATCCCCTAGCGCTGCCGGAACCGCTGCCTTGTTTTCAAACCCTGCAAACGGTGTCGCGGGGAGAGCTGCTGCGCCAAACGGCGGAGCGAGTGGTTGAGGTGGTGAAAGAAGGCCAGGTCGCTCCTCACGACATTGCGATTATTGGGCCGGGTTTAGATGCGATCGCCCGCTACACCCTGGCTGAAATCCTCAGCGATCGGGGGCTGCCTGTGGCCTCCCTCAGCGACCAGCGACCGGTGATTCACTCCCCCCTGGTGCGATCGCTGCTCACTCTGCTCACCTTTGTCTATCCCGGTTTGGGGCGGCTGGCTACCGCTGAGGAGGTGGCCGAAATGCTGGTGGTGCTGAGCCAGATTCCCCAGGCTCCGGAGGTCGGCCCCTGGTTTGAGGCTGTGCAGATTGACCCAGTGCGGGCCGAGCTGCTGGTTGACCACTGCTTTGAACCCAGTCTGGAGCAGCCCGAACTGTTGCCCGTAGAGCGCTTCGAACGCTGGGATCGGCTTGGCTACAAGGCCACCGAGGCTTACAGCCGTCTGCGCCAGTGGATTGAGCAACAGCGCCAGCAGCGCCAGCAGCGCTTGACCCCGGGAGTGTTGAGCGTGCTCGATCGCGCCATTCAAGCCTTTTATTGGGGCGGTAGTCACCTACCTGCCGATCAGCTGGCCGCCCTGCGAGAGCTAATGGAAACCGCCCAGCACTACTGGGCAGTGGACGATCGCCTGCGCCAGGTAGCGCCCATGCTGGCCAAAAAACCGGCGGAACCGATCCGCAATTCCCTAGAGCGGTTTATTCTGCTGCTGCGCCAGGGCACCGTGACCGCCAACCCCTACCCGGTAGAGTCGGCCCAAGTGATCACCATCGCCACGGTGTACCAGTACCGCCTGCAACGCCTGCGCCACCGCTGGCACTTTTGGATTGACGCCGGGTCGCCCCGCTGGCTGGCTGGTACCGACAATCTGCTGTTTGGCTACCCAATATTTTTGGGGTCGTACCGGGGCCGCCCCTGGACTACTGAGGATATTGAAACGCTGCACCGCGATCGCCCTGAGCGCATTTTGCGCGATCTACTGGGACGAGTCAGCGATCGCGTTGTGCTCTGCCACAGCGACTTGACGGTGAGTGGCCAAGAGCAAGTTGGCCCTCTGCTGACCCTGGTCACCGCCAACGCCGACGACTAGCCCGCCCCCCTGGCCGCAACAAAAGAGGGACACTGACCAGCAGCATCCCTCTTTTTTAACAGTTGCCTTACCCGTGTCTTACACGAGCTAGGGCTTAACGAAAGCGCTTTTTACGGCGCGCAACAGCTTTGCGCTTTTGCTTTTCTTGGGGCGTCTCGAAGTGGCGACGACGCTTAACTTCTGAAAAAACCCCGGCCTTAGATACCTGCCGCTTAAAGCGACGCAGGGCCGATTCAATGCCTTCGTTTTCACCTACAACGACTTGAGTCATACGAAATCGCTTCTATACTCCTGGGCATGCACTAACGAATCAAACAACAGGTTGTTAAACCTACAGACTGTTCTAGATTGCCCCGGAGCGGTCGAGCCACCTCCCATTGCTCCAGGCAGAGTCGTCATGATTAGCTGTCAGTACGAAGTAATACAGACAAGGAAATTCGGGCATAGTTGCCCGTAATCCTTATCAGACTAGCACAGAATATGCCGCTGCCTAGCCCTGCTAAATGGGGTTCAGGCAGTGGCTAGGCGCTGTAAGTTTTGGGTCTAGGAAAGGGCACATGCCCAGTGCAGAAGGCTGGGCCTAACCGCTGTTCGCAAAAGGATTTTTCGTCGGGGGCGAGCTCGTCGTAGCTGACATCTCGCCGCAGCACAATGCCGTTATGACCTGCCAAAAACCGAGGCAGCTCTGCGTACTCAATGGTGCGCAGGGTTGCCATGTCGTAGCTGGTGTAGGTGGTCAACTCTGGGTCGGCAAAGTCAACGTCGATCACGGTCAGCACTTTCCCTGGCGGCAGACTGCTGTCGATTAGCGCGCGCGGTCCAGACCCCAAAATGCCGGTGTGCAACAGCTGAAGATTGCCTCGGTGGCCAGGATAGTAGGCGTGCTGATGGCCGCTGATGTAGGTGTGCACGTTGTAGCGCTCTAGCATGGCCCGCAGCTGATCGGGGTTGTCGAGCACTTCCCCGGGTTTGTCGCGCCCCACCGCGATGCCGTAGAGGGGCAAGTGGCTCAGCAAAATGCGCGCCTTGGCCTGCTGGGCCGCGTCGCTGGCTAGGGCTTGCTCCACCCAGGCCAACTTTTCCTCAGGCAGGCGGCTCGATGAGCCATCCCAGGCCATGAAGAAAATCCCCTGCTGCTCGAAGGTATAGTAAAAGGGAAAATCGGTGCGATCGATAAAGTTAACCCCAGGGCTATGCTCGGCGGCTGTCCAGTAGGCCGTGGCTAAGTCGCGCTCCTGCTGAAAGAGAAATTGGTTGTTGGGACCCTTGGCACCCGAGGCATCGTGGTTGCCGATGGTAAAGCCAAAGGGCACGGCTTGTCGGCGCAGGGGCGCTGCTACATGGTCATCAAACGCCTGCCACATGGCTTGAATTTGAGGTGCCGTAAGAGATGGACTTTGCCCCGCCACCATGTCGCCGCCGCACACCACCAGGTCGGGCTGCCAGAAGGGTAATAGGGCGATCGCCCTATCTACCTCAGGGTCGTAGTCGGTCGAGCCGTAGGCGCTATTGAGATCGCTAATAGCTACCAGTCGCACATCCTTGCGGGGTGGGTTGGCTAGACCTCCCGCTATGCTGGCCACGATCGCCTCGGCTTCGGCAGACAACTCTGGCGGGGCTGGAGCCACATCTGTGACTGCACTCTCACGGGCCTCAGCGGGGGATATGGTCTCAGCTTCAGCAGTTGGGGTTGCTGGAGCAGGAGTTTCCGAGAACAGCGCCCGTTGGGAACAAGACAGACACACGCTGAGTACGAGACCCAGGCAAAGACCGGTGAAGAAACGCTTAAAACCCATAACCGAGGAAGGCCAAACCACAGGCCTAAACTTACCCCATCTATCCAACTTTTGTGCGGGGAGTAGGGCAAGTTTGCTGGTCGGATAGCTGGGTTGCAGGTGGAAAGGTTGACAGTCGTCTGGGCTGGCTCATCCAAACGGTAAATCTGTGCACTCCGCTCGTCTATCCAAAACCCAGGTTCCTACAGCAGGCATTTGAGGAAACTTCCAATTCACTTGCCACCCGCTATATCAATGAATGACCCTGTGGTGTAGGAGGCCTCTGACGAAAGCAGCCACAGAATTGCCTGGGCCACTTCCACCGCTTGCCCGCCTCGCTGCATGGGTACAGCAGACTGTACACGCTCGACGCGATCGGGCTCTCCGCCTCTGGCGTGAATATCGGTGTAGATGAACCCCGGGCGCACCGCGTTGACGCGAATGCCCTCGGCGGCCACTTCCTTCGCTAGGCCAATAGTGAGACTGTCGATCGCGCCTTTAGACGCGGCGTAGTCTACATATTCTCCTGGCGACCCCAGCCGCGCCGCCACCGATGACACATTGACGATCGCCCCACCGACCCCGCCATACTTCGTTGACATGCGCTTCACGGCTTCCCGCGCGCAGAGAAAGCTGCCGGTTACATTGGCGGCAAAGACTCGGTTGAGCCGGGCGGCATCGAGTTCATCCACGCGCCGTTGCTGCTCCAAAATGCCGGCATTATTCACCAGGGCCGTCAGCGTGCCCAGCTGCTCATCCACAGTTTGAAAAAGGCGGAGCACATCGTTTTCTAAGGAAATATCGGCGGCAACGGCGACTGCGCGTCCGCCCTCTTGGATGATTGAGTCAACCACCCCATGGGCCGCCGCTGAGTTGTGCAGATAGTTGACGCAGACCGCACATCCTCGCTCAGCCGCTAAGCGGGCCGTAGCAGCGCCAATTCCCCGACTGCCGCCGGTAACAACCAAAACCTGTGCCATCAGCGAGACCGAAACGACGATAGCGACTCAAATTCGGCAAATTCGGTTTCGAGCCGCCACTGGGTGCGGGCGCGATCGCTCCCCCCCAAAAAGCTGGCGCAGCCCGCCGAAGTCGTTGCTGAACCAGGAATATCTTCGGCACAGGGAACTGAGAGCTGGTTAAATTCGGGCGAGGCCCAAAGACTGTCCCCCGTTAGAAAGCTATATTCCAAGCTGTTGCGGGCCAGCTGCTTGAGGTCGCGGTAGCCCAGGTCGTAGCGCTGTGCCGCCAGCCCATACTCGTTGCTCAGGTCGATGCGAGCAATGCCCTCATCATCGGAGGCCAGGGTCATCGGTACCCCAGCGGCCCGGTAGTCGAGAAAGGGATGCTCGTCGCCCTCGACATTGAGAATTACCTCGTTGCTGGTGAGGCAAATTTCCACCAGTACGCCCCGGCGGCGCATTTCCTCCAGCAGTTGAAAGGGCTCGTTTTCGTAGAGAATAGCGACCCCATGCCCAATGCGGCTGGCCTGGGCCACCTCCACTGCCTGACGAATGTGAAAGCGCAGGTCGTCGGGCGGCACCAGCCCCAGGGTCAGCTCGCCAGCGTGAAGCGAAATGTTGACCTCAGGAAACTGGGCTTTAAGAAAGCCGAGCATCTCCATGTGCAGGCTATAGTCGCGCAGGGCCACAGGGTTATCTTCTGGAGCCACCAGGTTGATGCCGACCACTCGGGAGTCGGCTTTAGCCAGCTCAAAGGCGTAGACAAACTGGGCAAACACTTCTTCGGGCAGGCGGGTGCGGGTGGTCTGCTGCAAATATCGCACTGTCACCTCACAGCCGGGCTGGGGGCGCGGTGTCTCACAGCCTAAGGTTTTGTCCACCTCGCGTTCGAGGGCGGCCATATCCTGACTGCCCTGGGCAACTAGATCCATTAGGCCCTCGTCGAGCAGCCGCTGGCGCATTTGGGCAAAATTGCTGTTCCAGCCCACGGTTCGCCCCAGCTGCCTCGCCTCGCTGCCTTTGACCGTCATCAACAGCTCTAGGTAAGAAATATGCTGGGAGGCGGCGCGATTGGCGACCTCAGCCACCATGTCATCCTGGCGGGTTAGGGACGAGGAGATCGCGTCAAAGCCGCCGAACGCCTCAAAAAACTGGTCGTGGCCCGACTGGTTGGCAAAGGGTAGATTGCGGGTCGACCAGAGATTGACCAACGCATCGTAGGTGGCCGGGCGGCCGTAGAGCTGGGCCGCCGGAAAGTAGCTGCTGTCTTGATTGCAGGCGCTGGGCTCGACTAGGTCAGGCCCCGCCGGATCAATGCAGTAGCCGTCTGCCGCCGCCCACTGTATGTAGCGCTCGGCATATACAGCCCCGCTCAAGTGGCTGTGAATATCGCCGCCCTTTGGCATGCGCTGCACAAAGGCCCGTAGTAAGGTGGGGCGATCGCGATTGGCCTCAAACCATTCTGCTACCTCGGTTTCCGCCTGACGGCTCGATGCCTGTGCCTGGAGCACTTCCTGCGCCATGACCTCAGACGAGGCTACTACACTAGAGCCGATCAGCAGTCCCCAAAAAGCCGCAGTGGCGGAAAACTTTGCCATAGAGAGCGATGCACCAAACGCACAATTTGCCGCACTATATCGCCAAACCTAAGAATGCTCCTGCTGCCGTTCTGAAAACTTAATTTTTACGTCTATCTACAGCGAATTTATGCCCAGATGCAATCGCGAAAAAACCATCCTCGGCTATTTACTCAGGGGAACCCAAGGTGAAATATCAATAATGTCGAAGAACCAAGAATCGAGCCGATTCAAAAAAACTTCAGTTGATTGAAGTTTGCGGTCGGGCTACATTTTGTCTTTAGCATCTAGCTCTGCAAACACATCTTTGGCGACTAGCAATGAATTGACCGCAGCAGGAAAACCTGCATACACGGCCATTTGCATGATGACTTCAACAATCTCATCTCGGGTGCAGCCTACATTTAAAGACCCTTGAATGTGGGCTTTCAGTTCAGTGGGAGCATTGCCAAGGGTGACTAAGGATGCGATCGTAGCGATCTGCCGCTCCTTTGGAGATAGCCCGTTGCGAGAATAGATATCGCCGTACGGAAACTCAATAATAAAACGCGCAAAGTCAGGGGCGATGTCACCCAATGCATTCATCACGCCTTCGCCAATGTGGCCATGAATTCTGGCCAGCGCCTCTTGCCCACGGGTATACCGAGTTGAATCCATCGAGTGTCCTTTCTCAAAAGTGGTTTTCCGGGTGGTTACTTGGCTTCCATCCAGTTTGGCCCGGCGTGGGCTTCGACCTTGAGGGGCACCTTTAGCTCCACGGCAGATTCCATTACGGCGGTGATTTTAGGCTGGAGTTCTGCCCACTCGTCGGGGGGCACCTCAAATACCAGCTCGTCGTGGACCTGGAGGAGCAGGTTAGCTTGATAATCCTTCAGCAGCTCGTGCAAGTGAATCATGGCAATTTTGATGATGTCGGCGCTGCTGCCCTGGATGGGTGCGTTGGCTGCTGCCCTTAGAGAGCCGGCATCGAAGCCGTTGGAGCGCAGAGAATCTAGATCAATACTGGCTGGATCGGTGCCGCGCAGCGATCGCAGCTTGCCATCAGTAAAGTTGAAATAGCGCCGCCGCCCGTAGATAGTCTGCACATAGCCCTGGGCGATCGCCTCTCGCTGCATTTTCAGCAGGTACTCAAACACCTTTGGGTAGCGCTCGTAGTAGCGATCGATAAAGGTCTTAGCATCGGCGCGGTTGACCCCAGCCTCGCGGGCGAAGCGAGAGGCCCCCATGCCATAAATGACGCCAAAGTTAATCACCTTGCCCGCCCGCCGCTCTTCCGCCGTGATGTCGTCTTTCTCGAACAGCAGCCTAGCGGTGAGGCCGTGCACGTCGTCGTTGTTTTTGTAAGCCTCCACCAGCACAGGTTCACCACTGAGGTGAGCCAGAATGCGCAGCTCAATCTGCGAGTAGTCTGCCGCCACCAGCTGCCAGCCGTTTTCAGGAATGAACGCCGCCCGAATCTTGCGGCTAAAGGCGGTACGAATGGGGATGTTTTGCAGGTTGGGGTTCGACGATGACAGCCGCCCGGTGGCCGTCACCGCCTGGTTAAAGTCAGTGTGCACCCGATGGGTTTCGGGCCGAATCAGGGTGGGTAGGGCATCCACATAGGTAGATTTCAGCTTAGAGAGGGTGCGGTGCTCCACCACCAAATCCACCACAGCGTGGTCGCCCTGGAGTTTCTCCAGAGTTGGCGCATCGGTAGAATAGCCGCCCGACTTGTTTTTGCGCGACTTGCGCTTGTCGAGGCCCAGCTTTTCAAAAAACAGCGTGCTCAACTGTTTGGGAGAACCCATATTAAAGGTTTCCCCAGCGGCTTCATAGGCGGTTTTTTCTAAGCGGGCCAGGTCAATCTCAAGCTGTTTAGAAAATGTAGCTAGGTAGTCGGGGTCAATGCGAATGCCCGTACATTCCATCTCCGCCAGCACTGGCTCTAGGGGCAGCTCGACCTCGGCAAATAGGGTTTTGAGGTCGGGAACTTCGTCTAACTCAGCCTGAAGCTTGGGTACTAGCAGGTAGGTGGTGTGAACGTCGGCGCCGCAGTAGTTGGCTACATCGGCGATCGCCATATCCGCGATCGTCTTTCCCTTGGGCACCAAATCCTCATAGCTCTGGGCGGAGAGGTTGAGGTAACGCAGGCTCAGATCCGTTAGGTTGTGGCTGGTCTCCGGGTTGAGCACGTAGCTGGCCAGCATGGTGTCGAAGACTACGCCCGCTAGATGTATGCCCTGGTGACGCAGCACCAGGCGATCGTACTTGGCATTTTGCAGCGCCTTGGGGAACTCAGCGCTCTCGAGAATGGGGCGCAGCGCCTCTAGCACCATCTCCAACGGCAGCTGTTCTCCCTCGCTATGGCCCACCGGGATGTAGGCCATCTCATCGCGCCCAGTGCCCCAGCAGCAGCCGATACCCACCAGCGCGGCGTCCCTCGGCTCTAGCGATGTCGTCTCGGTGTCCCAGGAAACAGGGGTTTGGGGGTCTTTTTGCGCTGAGAGAATGTCTAGCAGTTCGTAGAGCTGGGCCTCAGTGGTGATGATTTGAGGGGCGATCGCCACCTCGTCCACCCCTTGGGCACTGTCCGTTTCCTCCGCCGTAAAGAAGGCCACGTCCGCGCCGCCAGTATCCCGAAAGCGGCTGACTCGACTGGGTTCTTTGCTGCTGCTGGAATTTTCACTCAGCGCCTGGCTGGCTTTCGCCGCTGTTTCCTCGGCAGCCTGGCCTCCAAAGGCAATTTGCAGCTTGCCTAGCCGGTTGACAAAATTTTGGAACTCCAGCTTTTTGAGTGCCGGAATCACCAGGTCGGGGTCAAAGCCATCGAGCTTGCAGGTGGCCAGGTCGATGGGCAAATCCACATCGGTGACAATCTTCGCCATGTAGCGCGAGTGGTAGGCCGACTCTTTGCCTTCAATCAGCTTTTTCTGAGTCGCGCCCTTGATGTTGTCGATGTCAGCATAGATGGCATCGAGGTCGCCATACTCAGCCAGCAGCTTAGCGGCGGTCTTGGCCCCAATGCCTTTAACGCCAGGGATGTTGTCTGACGAGTCACCGCACAGCGCTTTGTAATCCACCACCTGGTGAGGAAAAATATCGAGCTTGGCCTTGACATCTTCAATCTTGAACTCCTGCGCCATCCCTGTCTTCGGCCCCTTAGCAAAGGCATTGCCCAGGTGCAGCACGGTAATGCACTCGTCAGGGTCAATCAGCTGAAAGAGATCCTGATCGCCGCTGAGAATTTTGACGCAAAACCCCTCTGCCAGCGCCTTGGTCGCCAGGGTGCCGATTACATCGTCGGCCTCGAAGCCGGGAGCGACGTAGATGTTGAGGCCAAAGTCAGTCAGCAGTTCTTTGAGATTCCGCACGTCTTCGCCAAAGCCTTCAGGGGCTTCAGGACGACCATCTTTGTAGGTGCTGTCTGCCGTGTGGCGAAAGGTAGGCTGGTCGAGGTCAAAGGCGACGGCGGCATACTGAGGCTTTTCGACCTCCATCATGTCGAGCAGCGACTTCAAGAAGCCGTAGCACACGCTGGTGGGAATACCGGTGGAGGTGCGCAACCCGCCGTCGGCATTTTTCGCAAAGGCAAAGTACGAGCGAAAGGCCAAGGAATGGCCGTCTACCAGCATTAAGGTGGGCTTGTCGGCTTGGGAGGAGGTTGCTGCCACGGTTTCTTGAGAGCGAGGTTTTGAGTTTCTATTGTAAGGGGCTAGGCCAATCTCAACTTCCCAGAGCGCTGACCCGGACGCGGAGCAAATCTTCTAAATCGGCAGGCACCCGGTAGATATTGAGGTCTTGGGGCGTATCAATTTGCGCAACGAGGGCAAGGGCTCGTCCGAAACGGTTGATACTAATCTCAGTCTGTATTCTGTAGGGGTAACACCTATGCCTGAGATGCTGAGCCTGAAGCCGTTAGGCTGTGTCTTGGTGGTAGCTTTGGCCACGACTACACCACTCTCCGTTAATGCCCAGGGCACCCCTTCTCGGATCGCCTGTGAAACGATGGCTTCTCTAGGCCAGAGAGGGAGTTTAACCTACCGACTAGCGGGCAGCCTGTCAGAGAATACGGCGGCAGACAACCTGCAAAACCCAAATGGCACAGCCCTGACCCTAACAGTGCAGTGGCAAAATCAAACCGGTCGGGTGCAAACCCTGCTCAATGCCTCTGCACTGAGTGCTTATGGACAACTGGCTCACAATGCTGACTATGCTCAACTGCCCTTTGAAGACCCTTTTCGTGGTCGGCCCAACAATGCTGAGCATCTCTATGGAATACCCGATTCGGTGCATGGCCTCTACGTCAGTCTGCGCCCCACCAGCGAACTGCCCCAGCAGATGCAGGTTGTCCACTACTTGAGCCCTAGTGAGTACGTGCGCTCAATGGTGGGCACCTGCCAGACTGCGAACGCCGAAGTCGACGGGGCGATTGACGAGCAGTTGGCGCTGTTACAAGAACGCCTTCAAGCTCAGGACTGGGCCGCTGCCGATCGCATAACCCGACGGTTGCTGGCCCCAGGGACAACCTCACGGCCACCTTTCGATCCCCTACCCTCTGATCCAGTATTGTTGCGGCCAGAGCTAATAAACGCCATTGACCAGATGTGGCTAACGGCCAGCAGCGGGCGGTTTGGACTCAGTGTGCAGCGGCGTCTTTGGCAGGAGGCGCTGGCTGCTCATCCCAATGATGGTGCAGCGGCGGTCAATGCCTTTCGCGATCGCGTCGGCTGGAAACTAGCGGCTCCTCGTGCTGAGGTTGACTTCATCAGCAGTGACTGGTTAAACGAGTCGGAGGTGACCTACTCGTTGCAGGCTCCGGAAGGACATCTGCCCTGGGCTGGCGTGTCGGATGAGGTGGTGCAGGCGACCGCGGTTCCACCAGCAGGGATGCATTGTGGTAGTTGCACGGTCGATGCTATGCAGCTCCGCAACGAACACTTCTATACATACATTCCAAAATTGATGGAACGGGTGGCATTGTATCTAGACCGGCCAGTTTCCCAGAATGCACCGTAGCAACGCCTGATATAGCGCTGGCCAGCGGCTTAAGACAGTAGAGCAATCTGTGGTGGCCAAGGATGGGGGTGAGGGGGCGATCGCCCCGTCTGTCCACGCCTATATCACAACCGGCAAACCATAGGGTAGGCTAGGAAAGCAAATGACACACCCTAAACCCATGGCCAACCTCGAACCCACCGTCATCCCCACTGTTGAGCGTTCTAAGGCGGGCTTTAATGACTATGCCGAGCGGCTGAACGGGCGCGCCGCCATGCTTGGGTTTGTGGCGCTGGTGCTGTTTGAGATGGCTACTGGGCAGGCGATCGTCACCTGGCTGGGGTTGCGCTAGGTTAGGCTTTTTGCCGCCTTGGGAACGATGTTTTATAACTAAGCCAGACTTCCCCAGGTCCTTGCCGAAAAGTTTCACTCGGCATTCCTTTTTTAAGGGAGACAGGGGGAATCTTCAGAGGCCACTTCACTGTCAATAAATCTGCTACATCCAGGAGACCGACCCATTAAGGTGCTTTTTAGAAAACAACCGTGGCTAGCTACAGCGCTCACCGTAGGCGCTGTCGATGGCCTTATGGGAGCGACAGAAGACAAGGTTTCCTTAGCGTTGTTTGGCCTGCTGCTAGCAGGCGGGGCCGTAACCTTGAGCTGGGGACAGATTCAGCGCCATGCTACCTCTAGCAAAATGCCTGTGCTGCTGAACCCGCCGGGGCAGGTTTACATTCCGACATCCATGGGCCGAAACGACCTACAGGCCAACACAGGCGACGAATCTACCCCCTGAAGTGGGCACTTGGCCTGACTACAGGAGCGGCAGTTGGCGTTGAGCAGGTATTCTAGACTGCGCTGGCGGTAAAGGCTCACGTTTTGGCGAATGTAGCCCTCAACCTCAAGCTCTGACAAGTTATCGGCAATCAGAATGGCCTGGGGAGTTGCTAAGGCCTGACGGCTGAGATTAATGGCGGCCAGATTGTCGCAAAAGCTAATCTGAGGCGAATGCACCACTACCGGCATCTTTTGGGGCTGGCTGCGAAAGCCCTCGGGACGCTGCTGGGCGTAGTGGTCTTTAAATTGCAGGGTAACGGTGCCGTCTGCATAGCAGCGGCTGCGAATGTGGCGCTGAAAGGGCATGGTGAGAAACCCATCTGAGGCGAGGCTGTACCACCATGACTTGTGCCACCCCTGGGAGGGCAAATTGAGAATGTGCTGCACCTCGTCGGGGTCAAAGCCCGATCGCGCCAGCAAGGCCTCAGCTTCAGTCAAGGAAACATTTTGAGCCAGGGTGGCGAGGTCGGAGTGGCAGGGGGTGATGGCCTGGTATTCGCGATGATTGTGAACATCGGGCAGCGGCGGCGCATCGGGATAAGACCCGGCCAGCACGCAGTTGATGTGCTCGAAAGTGAGCGCGGCATCCATGCGGCCCTGGGCATTGGGCAGGGGAACGCCGACCTCGACAGTGACGGAGCCAATTTCGTGGGGGTGGGCGATCGCAGGCAGACTCTCGGTGAGCAGCGATCGCAAAAAACCATCGTCAGCCACGGCTAGAGCCAGCTGCGGGTCAGCGGTAGACAGGCTACTTTCCGGTTGGGTGCGTTGAAAAGGCTGGGCGAGAGGAGAGCTAACCATAGGTAAACACTCGCCAAAATGAGGAGTACCGCTATTGAGTGGGCCTAGATCTAGCCACCAAACCCGTTTCACTGTTCTATCAAGTCGGTCAGCCGCTAGGGAGTGCCACGCCAGGAAACGTTGCACAGGTTTGCACAGCGCAACGTAACCGCCGTACTTCGTTACCGTTTTTGGTGCCCTCAGCAGCAGAACCGCACCTTTAATAAAAAAAGCCTCCGCGATGTCACGCGAAGGCACTCTTGCTTTACCTAAGGATCAATACACAACCAACCAAAACTAGACGTTTGTCGAGTCGTCCACTGAGGTTTCGACGTCGTCCAACACAACGATGCGGACGGGGGTGGGCGCAGTAGGCGCAGCGGGCTGACCCAGTTTGCCGTAGGCCAACGCTACTAGGGAACGAAAGCCGCGTACTAGGGGCCGGACAACGTCGTAGCGATCGCCCTGTTCCGTAGCCATTTTGGTGTCGAAGCGATCGATTTGAGTTTGAAGGCCAGACAGAATTTGCTGGGCCCAGCCAACTTTGCGATCGTCGGCTAGATAGCGCAGGTCGGCAAAAATTTGTGCCCAGGTTGGGGCAGGGGCGCTGGTCTCGGTAGCGGTCTCAGCATTGATCGCTTCGGCCTGAACAGCCTCGGCAACTGCATCGGCGACAGCTTCAGCGGTAGCTGCATCGGCCGCTTCGTTAGCCCGAAGTTGCGCAATCATTTCTGCGAGGGTTTTGCGACCTTGGGTTTCGATTTCGCCGGAGCCTTCTCTGAGTTCAGCCAGAGCTTCAGCAGCGGCAGCTTTAACGATTTCGCGAATGCGGCTAGCGCGCTGGCCACCTTCTTTTTGGGCTTTTTCCCACTCGGTCTTAACGCGGTCTTGTACGGTATTGGTCATAAGGATTCCCCTAATTGAAAATGGATTGAAAGAATGTTGAATTGTGTCTAAGCTGGTCGCGGTGTTTGCTCACCAACAGTGCTTGAAAACCGAACCAAACTAGGTTTAGCGAACAGCAACAGCATCTACGTCAATTACTGTTGCGCTGGTATCTACAGATTCTGTCATTGCGATCGTTTCATCGACTTGGCGTAGATTACGTCTGCGATCGAGCAGAATTTGGGTGATTTCAGTGACGGCGATCGTAGCGATCAGACCATCATCAAGCCAACCTAAAACCGGAAGAAAGTCGGGAGAAATATCAATGGGGCTGACCAGATAAACCAGGGTGCCAAACAGCACAACCCAACGATACTTAGAGTTGCGTAACAACTGACGGTACCAATTCATAAAAGGCTTACCAAAAAATCGCTTTGCCATTGCTATCTCCTTGCGCCGATATGTTCATCTTGACAGAATCAAAGGGTGCGCACAGGTGTGG
The DNA here is from genome assembly GCF_039962255.1 of Leptolyngbya subtilissima AS-A7. Taxonomy (NCBI): domain Bacteria; kingdom Bacillati; phylum Cyanobacteriota; class Cyanophyceae; order Leptolyngbyales; family Leptolyngbyaceae; genus Leptolyngbya; species Leptolyngbya subtilissima. The sequence goes on from NZ_JAMPKY010000003.1 coordinate 80,512, forward strand.
CTTACCCCTGTAAAAACAGGGTTTTTACACCGAATAAACCGTAGGAGGAGAGCCGTAGGGGTAGGGGTGAATGAGTAAGTGAGTGGATGGGTGGGGGGCTAAGGAGTGGGGAGTGATGGTTTAGGCGGTATCAGTTCTGTGTTGGGGAGGAATCGCTTCTCCGGGAGACTCCGGGGTATGATGTGGCAGATTTTTCGCGGGCACCTGGGTTATGTCATCCTTTCAACTGCGTATTTATGTTCCGCCGCATCCTTTGGTTAAGCATTGGTTGGGGGTAGCTCGCGATGCTGATACGCCGGGGCCACTGTTTCGCTCGGCGATGGAAGAATTGGGCCGCTGGCTCACCTACGAGGCCATTCGCGAGTGGATCCCAACGATGGATACGACGGTGAATACGCCTCTCGGCCCGGCTCCGGCCACATTTATTAACCCTGAGGTGCCGACGATGATTGTGCCGATTTTGCGGGCGGGGCTGGCGCTAATGCCGGGGATTCAGGCCTTGCTGCCCCTGGCTTCGGTTTACCACGTAGGCTTTGTGCGCAACGAAGAAACTTTGGAGGTCAGCTGCTACCTCAACAAGCTACCGGCTCAGCTCGACCCCGCCACGCGAGTGATCATCAGTGAACCGATGCTGGCCACGGGCGGCACCATCATGGCAATGATGGATCAGCTGACTCAGCGGGGCATTGACCCGGCGGTGGTGCGAATTATTTCGATTGTGGCGGCACCGCCGGCCCTGCAAAAGCTAGCGGCGGCCTACCCTGCGGTGACTATCTACACCGCCATGATTGACGAAGAGGTGAATGAGCACGGGTTTATCGTGCCGGGGCTGGGGGATGCGGGCGATCGCACCTTTGGCACCTAGCCCACTCGCCACCCAAAATCCGTCAGAATGAAAGCGGTATCGGGGGCGATCGCCGAATTTGTACTGTGCAGTTGGCCGGTTGCTTTGCCACAATTAGAGTATTGTAGGCTTCGGTTCTTTGGGTTAGATGGATTAACGACCTATGAGTCAGCAAGACAATTTCGTCGGTGGATTTCTGCTCGGCACCCTGGTGGGTGGCACCCTGGGCGGCGTGGTGGGTGCGTTGGCGGCCACGCGCATTCAGCAGTCGGGGGGCAAAGCTAAGTCTGCGCTACCCAAAACCAGCGGCAGACTGGCCTTTGGCGAATTTGACGACCCCGACGAAGAGAGCATTGAAGCCGCCCGCCTCGGCTTAGAAGACAAGATTGCCCAGCTCAACGACGCGATCGATGACGTGCGGCAGCAGCTCGGCGGCATCAACGGCCACTCTGAGCGCCCTTGGGAAAGCCCCTCCCGCATAGACTCTTAAGCAAATCTACCGGGTTCGCTCCGTGCTGGACGAAGCAAACCGTTACACTAACTGACAGACTTAGACGCTCCGTGTATTGTTGATAACGACTACTGCCGAGGTTCTCAAATGGACATATTGGTACAAACCCTCACCACGTTTTTATCGATCTATACGATCTTGCTGATCGTACGCATTCTTCTGAGCTGGTTTCCCAATGTGGATTGGTTTAGCCCGCCCTTCTCGGTGCTGAGCCAGCTGACCGACCCCTACTTGAACCTATTCCGCTCGATTATTCCTCCCCTGGGCGGCATTGACATCTCACCTATCCTTGCCTTCTTGCTGCTGTCGTTTGTGCGGCAGGGGCTGGTTGCGATCGCCGCCGCCACGGCATCATCCTACGCCTACTTCTAGGCTCCTACTGCCAGATTTAACTCAAGCCTGACCGCTGGACTCTCCCGTTTGGAGAGGAGCTAGCGGTCAGGCTTAACTGCTTTAAAGGATTGCCGCTCGTCGTAGTCCGGGGGCCAGGGTTCCCTATAATGGGGGCTTGTGACGTTTTGCCATTCACTCCCTAGCTATGTCGTCTGACTCTAACCGCCCAGGCCAAAGCGCCTCTAGCCTTGACGAAATTCGCGCCGCCCGCCTGCAAAAGGTAGAAGACCTCAAGCAGCTAGGCCAAAACCCCTTTGCCTATCGCTGGGATGTCACTCACCACACCGCCGACTTGCAGGCCAAATACGCCGACATAGAAGCCGGAGCCGAGGTAGATGCTGCGGTTTCTCTCGCCGGAAGAATTTTGGCGCGGCGGGTGTTTGGCAAGCTGGCCTTCTTTACCCTGCAAGATGAGAGCGGCATCATTCAGCTCTACCTTGAAAAAGCCACCATTCAAGAGCACATGGGCGCGGCGGATGAGCAGGCCTTTGAGCACCTGAAGCAGCTCACCGACGTAGGCGATATTCTTGGCGTGCGCGGCACCATCAAACGCACCGAGAAGGGTGAACTCTCGGTCAAAGTGCAGGAGTACAGCTTGCTGACCAAGGCGCTGCTGCCCCTGCCCGACAAGTGGCACGGCTTGACGGATGTGGCCAAGCGCTACCGCCAGCGCTACGTCGATTTAATCGTCAACCCCACCGTGCGCGACACCTTTCGCAAGCGGGCGCTGATCACCTCCGGCATTCGTCGTTATTTAGAAGATCGGGGATTCTTAGAGATTGAAACTCCAGTGTTGCAAAGCGAGGCCGGGGGGGCTGAGGCGCGCCCCTTCGTCACTTACCACAACACTTTGGAGATGGATCTCTACCTGCGTATCGCTACCGAACTGCACCTGAAGCGGCTAGTGGTGGGCGGTTTTGAGCGGGTGTTTGAGATTGGCCGCATTTTTCGCAACGAGGGCGTGTCTACCCGCCATAACCCTGAGTTCACCAGCGTGGAGTTTTACCAGGCCTACGCCGACTACCACGATCTAATGAATTTGACGGAAGACCTGATCGCGACTCTCGCTAAAGACATTTTGGGAACGCTCAAAATTACCTATCAGGGTGTAGACATCGACCTGACCCCGCCTTGGAGACGGGTAACGATGCATGACCTAGTGCAGGAGCACACTGGGCTAGATTTTCGCCAGTTCAACACCTTAGATGAGGCCAAAGCAGCGGTTAAGGATCTCAAGCTGCATGGTGTTGAAGACTGTGACTCGGTCGGCAAACTGCTGAATGAAGTCTTTGAGCAAAAAATTGAAGAAACTCTGATTCAGCCGACGTTCTTGATCGACCACCCGGTAGAAATCTCGCCTCTGTCGAAGCCTCACCGCAGCCGACCTGGGGTGGTGGAACGATTTGAGCTATTTGTGGTGGGCCGAGAGACCGCCAACGGCTTCTCGGAGTTGACTGACCCCATCGACCAGCGGCAGCGGTTTGAGTTGCAGGCGGCGCGCAAGGCGGCGGGCGATCTGGAAGCTACTGGGGTGGATGAAGACTTTCTCACGGCTCTGGAGCACGGTATGCCGCCTACCTGTGGTGAGGGCATTGGTATCGATCGCCTGGTGATGCTGCTCACCGATAGTCCCAGTATTCGCGATGTGATCGCCTTTCCGCTGCTGAAGCCGGAGCGGGAGGAGTAGGGGAGTTGGTGGGTAGGCGGGTGGATAGGTAGGAGGGTTGATGAGGAAGGTGGGGGGGTGAGGAGGGGGGAGTTACCATCCAAAATCGCTTGTCCAACGTTGCTTTCCTAACGAAAAGCTCCCCGCCTAGGCGGGGAGCTTTTCAAATATAGGGAGTTCAGCTAGAAAGTGGGGTTCTGTATAGTAAAGGTGCAGTGGGTTTGCCCGGTTATGACCTACCCACGCATAAGATTCCCATGCTGGGGCCCAAATTCCGTAAAGAACTGCAAAAAAATCTCCAACTTCATCAGGTATTTATTGGCAGGGTAAAAATTTTGCTGGAGCTGGCACCAAGCTCAAGGCAGCGGCGTCTAGGCTTGGATCGGTGTGACTTTGGCGCGGTACAGCAGGCGATCGCCTTGACGGTATCCCATATGGCTCACCCTCGCTGGCTGGCCTGGTGATAGAAAGCCGGCCTTAGGTTGATGAATCTGCGGATCATAGGACACTTCGGCCCCGACTGTTTCTATGGGGGTAACCCCCCAGCTCTGTACAAGGGTTTCTACGGGGCGCACCAGGGGGAGCAGTTTTTGGGCAGGAAGATCGGCCTTTTGCTGGGCGGCGTGGGCGGCGGTGGGCCACTGCACCAACCAGGGCTCTAGCTGGACGATTGCCTCCTGCTGCACCTGCTGGCGCACGGTGTCGGCCTGGATGGCGAGCTGGGCTTGGAGGCGATCGCACTCCTGCCGCAGGGCCTTAATTTGATCCGTTGCCTCAGTCCCAAAGTCTCCTTTCGACTGAGGCGCAGTGGTTAAGCTAAATTTATCTACCAAAGCCTCTAGCGACAATCCCAAAGCTTGGCTGAGGCGTTGCAGCACGTCCACCCGCAGTCGCCCAACCTGCCCCTGGCGCAGGCTGTCGATCGCCGAACGGGGCACGCCGCTGGTCTGGCTCAGGGCACGATAGCTGGCAATATTTGACTCTGCCATCAGCGATCGCAGCGCTGGGCTGTGGTCTACTCGGTTAGAACTAGAACTTGTCATAGCCCTCCGCCAACGGTTTATGCTTCCCTAAAAATTGAGGTCTAACTCTTCCGGCGGGCGGTTTTGCAGGTCGGGGAGATTGCTGCCAGAGGTTGGCTCTTGGTCGCGCATGCCTTCGCCCAGCGGATCGCGGGGTCGAGTTGCCGGCGGGGTCGTAGGACGAGGCGCTGGGGCAGTTTGGCTACTGCCGCTGGAGGTGCCGCCCCCCTGATTAATGATTACGGGCTGATTGGGTCGAGGGTTGAAGGTCTCAAAGGTAACGGCACGCACCAGGGGCGGGTTTTGGCCGTCGGTGACCCGCAGGGTCACGGTGGTAGTGCCCGCTGGGCTGAGGGGCATCGACAGCGCTCCCTGAAGGCCCACTGTCCCCGGTGAAGGCAGCAGTTCAACTTTAGCCGTTGAGCCACCCTCTACTCGCCAGGCCACCTGGAACCCAGGGATTTGCTGGCCCGGCTCTACTGGCACTAGATATTTGGGCTGAGCCTCACGTCCGTTGATGGTGAACGAAGCAATGCGCACCGGGCGGGGCTGAATATTCACCACTTCGCTCTGTTTGGCCGCTGGCAGCTCGCGATCGCCCAAGTTAGCCGGTACCGGAGTGAGCTCAAACTGGTACTGCCCCACCTCCATCATGCCGCTGGGCACCCCTTGGCAAATTAGCCGGTCTTCTAGTTTGCAAAAGGGCTGAAGCTCTTCGGGCAGAGACACCTGGGGGCTATCTGGTTTGCGCAGGGCAAACCGTCGCCCCCCTATGGTTGTGCCATCGGGCCGCTTGACCACCAGCAGTAGGTCTTGCAGGCTTGCGGGGTTGGTGACAATCCAGCTGACGCGAATGCCGGCATCAGTAACGGGCGGGGCAAGGGTCGGTGTGTTTGCCGAAACTTGGGTACCGGCCTCGGAGTAAATTACTTGGTCGGGGGCGAGCTCGACCACGGTGGGCTGGGGTAGGTCGGCTACGGTGACTAGACTGCTCTCGGCCTGGATGGGGGCTAAGTTCAGACCCATATCGGGCAGCAGGGTGAGCTCAAAGCGGTATTGGCCCGGCTCACGCAGTTCGAGGGGCACTTCGCGACAGGTCAGCAGCCGTCTAGTCTGGTCACAGTAGGGCAGCAGGCCAACCGGCAGCCCCTCCGATAGGTCGTAGGTTTCTGGGCCAAATACCAGGGTGCCGTCCGGGGCGTAACCGCGCAGCAGTATGGTCTGCACCTGGCGAGGGTTGCTCACCTGCCAGCTCAGGAGTGGGCTTTCCCCACGAGCGATCGCATACTCACTCTGGGAGGGCGAAATATCCATCACGTAGGGATGTGACGGCGTGCGCAAAGCCCACCACAGCAGACCGCCGAGACCGCCTAGGGCCCCTATGCCAGCGGCGATCGCCAGTCTTCTCTGCCACCGAGGGCGCGGCCGCGGCGCGGGCAACGGCGCTAGGGTGATAGCCGCCGCCGTCGCTGCGCTCTCCACCGCTGGGTCGTTTTTGAGTTCTGGCTCGTGCCACTGTTCGATTTGAGACCCTGCCATAGCCGTTGTTTGTCCTCACATTCCAGGGCAGCATAGCGACTTAGCGGTGCCCCTGCCAACCACCTCGACTCACCAATGCTCTAATGGTGACATTCTATCTATCACGCGCTGCTATCTCTTTCAGGCTGCTATCTATCTCAAGGATGAGTTCTAAACCCTAGAACCCATCGAAACTAGTCCTTATCCTACAAAAGGTTTGAGCCATGTCAGACGATCTAATAGAAGATGTCTTTCCCGAAGCTGATTCACCCCAAGATATTCAGTGGGCCGCCGACTCGGCTGATGAACCTACCTTCCCAGAGGGAGCCTGGACGGATAAAACAGCTATAGTTCAAGACCTTCTGGAGGGCCGCAAGTACCAGGTTAAGTTTGAAGGGGTCTACTGGACTGCGATCGCAGCCTCCGCTGCAGTACCGCTGGTGCCCGGCGACACCGTGGCTGTTTTGGGCCGCGACGGCAACGAACTCATTGTGCAAAAGCTGCCCGAGGACCAACCCGATCTTCAGCTGCCTAATGTTGCAGTTGGCTCCGAGGGTCAAGCGCCCCTGCCAGACCCCTTGATTTAAATCATCCCCAGCGGCACGCGTTCTGACGGCGAACCTAGTTGAGGTCACCAAGACCGAGCGTGACCATCTCTGTCTAGAGAGGGCAACGGGAAGAGAGCCTTCAAAAGACAGAGGTTTATAGGCCAACCCTACACCCGCTAGCTACAGCAGACGCGCCTAATTGTTTTAACAGCGTTCAATCCAGTGCCTCTCATCCCTCGGCTGTAGTCGGGGGATTTTGAATTTTTTGAGAGATGTGCTCAGTCGGCAGGTTTGGCTACGCCCATGCGAATTTCTGAGCAAAACGATGCCGTTTGCACATCATCTCCAGTTTTGAGCACGCTGGTGCGCATGCGCAGGTTGGGGTTTACAAACCACAGGCGTTCTTCTACCTGCCCTGCGTCGGTGGGGGTAACAATGGTCAACACTTCATCCTCAACCCGGTAGCTGCCCTGGAGCGCCGGTGAGGCCGTTGGCGCTTGCACCAGCACCCCGTCCCCCGCTTCGGTGGGAGTCATAATCACCATCAGGGCACTGCTCTGGATTTTTTGGTTTTCGCCCTCAAGCTGGCTGTCTTGGTGAACCCGCAGACCACAGGCAATCTGGCTAGGGTCATGGCCGAGGGTGGTGCAGACCTGGGCTAGATCGGTATCGGTGGCGGGCAGAAACTCAATCAGCAGATTAGACTGCCCCGCTTGGGAACTCTGACCAGCCAGGTTGTGAATGGTGCGCTGAGAAAACCACTTGCCGGCCAGGGTTTCAAAAAAGTTCACAATTTCCATGGGGATAATCTGCGTCTCGACAAACAGTCACAGTCTTTAATTCTAAAGCGAAGCGCTCCCTTTTCCCGCCTGGGTAATGGGCGACTGTGGTGTCTACTCTGTTCAGGGGTTCAACGCCGAAGCTGCAATAACCCAAGGAAAGCTGTCTAGAGATTAGCGGTGCCTACAACGTAGGCTGCGTAAGGCGTTGGGCGGCAGGCAGTCCGTCCTATCCGCAGAGAATTGTTGCCAAGGGCTAGCGATATGAATCCGCTGTTTTAGTTAAAAATCCCGTCTCTGTAAGCAGTTGCTGTAAGGTTTTATGGGGAAATTTAGTATCCTTTTTGGTGTTTCCCCAAATATCAAAGAAAAAATTCCGTATGAGCAAAATCACACTGCAGTACCTGACAACAACAGCCACCCAATATGCACCGAAATCCATTGTGTTATTAGTATGAATTTGCCCTAGGTTCGCGAGCAGTAGGGTAGCTAATTCATAGCGCTCGGTGTTGTCTTTTATGCCGCACATGATCCTAATGCTGCGCTTGGCCTGCTGTGAGCACGAATCGTAGTGCCACTGCACCATATGGCCGACATTGCGAAAAATTTCACAATAGTCGTAGAGCCTATGGGTCTCAAAAAAAGCGCGTTCATGCTCTGATAACGCAAAGCTCTGATCGAGAGCCAGGCCAAAATCGGTTAGATATAGTTGTTTGCCGTCGGTAAGAATATTGCGAAAATGGGCATCGAAATGAATAACTCCTTTAGCACCCAAAAAAGCAATAATCTCGCGCAGATTGTCTAGGACTTTTGGCAGTGTGTGTGGATGGTGCTGGAGCCAGGTTGCTAGCGTCTGCGGCAGGTATTCTAAAAACAAAACTAGCTCATATCGGGCGTTTGCTCGCTCTAACATATAGGTGCCGGTGTTTTCATGGTTGCCCCAATACGCTACAAATTCCTTGTGGCAACCTTTGTCAATTTCTGTGGGTAAACCTGAATAAGGCACGATTCGATAGTGGTACATCAAAGGAAAAGCGGCGCTCGCCCCCTCCAATACCCATTGGGTGGTTTTTATATGGGTAATAAGCTCACGAAAGACATTTAACCCAGCAACGCCTAGCCCTGCAGAGCCAAGGCCATAGTTAAAATAGGTGGGCAGGTGATAGAGATTTTTAGTAGAGAATAGATTGTCATATTCCAATTGGGTAATGGGAATGCGTTTGACAAAAACCTGACATTGTCCAACGGTGATCGTATCAGTCAGACCCCACCCGAGCTTTAATTCACTATTACTCAACAGGCTCCGCAGCTTTTGGCTGTCGAGTTGGGCAATTTTTGCGCTTAGCTCAAAATAGTTTGCTAAGCGATCGCCCACAGAATTGTTTGACATCTTTTCCCCTATCACTGCACTCGAAACTACGTTGGTTCAAAGCCAAAAAAGCATTTTTCTTATACTCTTTTGTTAGAGCATCAACGGAGACGATGGCGGAAGCAAATACACGAGAGTGGAGGCTGTGCACCAGAGCAGCCGCGCTCAAGGGGTACTGCTCTACCGGGAACCCTCAAATTGTGTACAAATGTTGCGATACAAAAAGTGCTGAACCCCTTTTCCCGTAAGAATTTAGAAGCATCACAGAGTGATAAGCTAACGGTTACGCTAAAGACTGTTTTGTAACGCTGTTCTTGTAAATTGGTGACGCCTTCCATGACCGCAGTGAACCAGGTACCTTTGTTGCTCCGCGCTGCTCGCCACGAAGCGCTAGAGCGCCCGCCGGTGTGGATGATGCGTCAGGCGGGTCGCTACATGCAGGTGTACCGCGACCTGCGCGATAAATATCCGTCCTTTCGCGATCGCTCTGAAAACGCCGACTTGGCCATTGAGATCTCGCTCCAACCCTGGCGCGCCTTTCGCCCCGACGGCGTGATTATGTTCTCCGACATTCTGACGCCGCTGCCGGGCATGGGCATTCCCTTTGACATTATCGAGAGCAAGGGGCCAATCATCGAGCCGCCCATTCGTACCCAGGCTCAGATCGACGCGGTGCACGAGCTGGACCCCGAAACGGCGCTGCCCTACATTCGCACCATCCTGCAAACCCTGCGCCAGGAAGTCGGCAACGACGCTGCCGTGCTGGGCTTTGTGGGCTCTCCCTGGACGCTGGCGGCCTACGCGGTGGAGGGCAAGACCTCCAAGAGCTACACCAACATCAAGGGCATGGCCTTCAGCGAACCCGCCATGCTGCACACCCTGCTGGGCAAGCTGGCCGACAACATCGCCACCTACGTACGCTACCAAATTGACTGCGGTGCTCAAGTGGTGCAGCTGTTTGACTCCTGGGCTGGGCAGCTTAGTCCGATGGACTACCGCACCTTTGCTCTGCCCTACCAGCAGCGGGTGGTGCAGCAGGTGAAGCAGACCCATCCAGATACTCCCCTGATTCTCTATATCAGCGGTAGCGCCGGTGTGTTTGACCTGATGGGTGAGTCGGGCGTCGATATCGTCAGCGTCGACTGGACGATGGACATGGCCGAAGCTCGCCGCCGTCTGGGTCCCAATATTGGGGTGCAGGGCAATATCGACCCGGCAATTTTGTTTGGCTCCCAGGATCTGATTCGCGATCGCATCCTCGACACCATTAAGAAAGCTGGCAATCGCGGCCACATTCTCAACCTGGGCCACGGCATTTTGCCCGGTACCCCTGAAGAGAATGCTGCCTACTTCTTTGAAACCGCTAAAAACATCGACAAGCTGCTGGCGACTGTTTAGAGCAACGCCATAGAAGCCTGTTGGAGGAGGGGTGCAGGGTTTAAGGTTTAAGGTACAAGGTCTGAAACAAAGCCTTGAACCCTAAACCTTGAACCTTGACCCCCTTTTCCTATGCTCTCCCTTACCCAGGGCCATTTACGCCTGCTGGAAATCTGCCCCCGGCGCTACCAATACACCTACCTGGAGCACCACACAGCCCCTATGGATCCGGCTATGGCGGAGCGGCAGCGGTGGGGCACGGAGTTTCACCGGGTGATGCAGCAGCGAGATTTGGGCCTGCCCGTCGATGACTTGCTAAAAGAAGACGCTGCCCTAGATGCGGCGGTGCATAGCTTGCTGGCCGCTGCCCCAGAGCTGTTTTTGCCCCAGGTCGATGGCTTTCGCCAAAGCGAGCACCGTCGCACTCTGGCCTTTAATGGCTATACCCTCACTGCCATTTACGACCTGCTGGTAATGGGGCCGACCAGCGGCCAGATTGTCGACTGGAAGACCTACCAAAACCCGCCTCAGCTGGCCCAGCTAACCCAGGATTGGCAAACCCGTCTGTACCTCTATCTGTTGGTCGAAACTAGCCATCTGACTCCAGAGCAGGTGACCATGACCTACTGGTTTGTGGCCCCTCCAACGGCGCAGGCCGCGCCTAAGCCGCCCAGCAGTATCACCATTGCCTATAGCGCCGCCCAGCACCGCCGCACCGAGACCGATCTGCAAGGGCTGACCGACACTTTGACCGCCTTGCTGGCCACCGAGGCCGATCTGCCCAAGGTTGACCTAGCCCTGGGCTACTGTGCTCAGTGCCCGTTTGCGGTGCGCTGCCAGCGGTGGTCGGAGCGCTTTGGCCAGGAGGGGGTGATGACCTTGCCTGCGATCGCAGATATTGCCGAGGTGCCCCTGTGATCCTCTCCCTGAGGATATAAGGTCGCGGTGAGACCACTGTTACCCTCGTTTTCACCGCAATGCAGCGGTTAATATCGGAGTTATAGGCAGGCTGATCGACTAGATCTGGTCACAACTTATCTTTCAGGGCGTTTTCTCTATGACGCAGCCCTTTTCTTTGCAGTCTATGGTGGCTTTGGCCCAGCAGGTGCAGGTCTGCGAAGCCCGTTGCCGCACCCTGTTTGACCACGCTCAGCTCGGCATCGTGTTGGCCAATGCTGAGAGCTATTGCTTTGACGCCAACCCTGCTGCCTGCAAGATGTTTGGCTACAGCCGTGAAGAATTTGTGGGGTTGCACACCTCTGATCTGGTGGTGCAAAGCGAGGGGCAAACCGTCGAAGCCGCTCTAGAGGCCATTCACAGTGGAGCTGACTACCAGCAAGAATGGCAGTTTCGCCGCCGGGACGGCACCGTCTTGGCGGCGGAGGTGATTGCTACTTTGATGCCCGACGGCACGCTGCTGGGGCTGATTCGCGATCTGAGCGATCGCAACCAGGCTCAAACCGACCGCCAGTACTTAACTACCCTGATTGAGACGTCTCCCGACGCTATTGTCAGCAAAGACTTGAATGGCATCGTCACCAGCTGGAATGGGGGGGCAGAGAATCTGTTCGGCTACACCGCCGCCGAAATGGTCGGCAACTCGATTACCCAGATCATTCCAACGTATCGACATCAGGAAGAAGTTTTTATCTTAGAACGACTCCGGCGGGGCAAACGGGTAGAGCAGCTAGAGACCCAGCGGCAGGCCAAAGACGGACGTTTGATCGATGTCTCCATTACCGTGTGGCCAGTGCGCAGCGCCAGCGGGGCGATCATTGGCGCCGCAAAAATTGCTCGCGACATTACCGTGCTAAAAGCGCGTGAGCGCGAGATTATGCGCATGTCAAGGCTCTACGCGGCCCTAAGTCAGATCAACCAGGCGATTGTCTGGGCGACCGATCGCGACCAGCTTTTTCAGAAGGTGTGCCAGGTGTTGGTAGACGATGGCGGCTTCTGTATGGCCTGGATTGGGTGGCACCGCCCAGACCCAGCCGGGCTAGAGCTGATGGCGGCCTACGGCGATGACGATAGCCTAGTGCCCAGCCTGCTGGCCGTTGATCAGGGCCAGTCGCCAGCCTCCGATCGGTCGGTTGGCTTGGCCGCTATAGCTCTGCGATCGCAGCAGCCCTACATCTGCAACGATGCCCTCAATGACCCGGAAACCAGCGCCTGGCGCGGTGCGATCGCCCACGGCAAGTTTCGAGCCTCAGCCCACTTTCCGATCTGGGCAGATGGGGCTGTAGTGGGGGTGCTCAACGTCTACGCTGAGCAGCCCAATGTCTTTCACGACAAAGAGATCGCCCTGCTCAAAGAAGCCACTGGCGATCTCTCCTTTGCCCTCAAAACCTTTGCCCGCGACGCGGCTCGCCGTCAGGCCGAGCAGGCCCTCCGCGACGAAAAGCGGTTTGCCGACATCATGATCGAGAGCATGCCTGGCTTGCTCTACTTCTACGACGCCGAGGGGCGCTTCTTGCGCTGGAACGAAACCTTTGAACGAGTCTCGGGCTACTCTGCCGATGAAATCGCCCAGATGCACCCGCTCGACTTCTTCGCAAGCGATGACAAAGGGCGGCTAGAACAGCGCATTGAACAGGTCTTAAGGGACGGCAAATCGTCTGTTGAAGCCAACTTTGTCGCCAAAGACGGCACCGCTACCCCCTACTTTTTTACCGGGCAGCGTGTGCAGTTCGACAACACTTGGTGCCTAGTGGGGGTCGGCATCGATATTTCAGAGCGCCGGCGAGCAGAAACCCGTTTGGCCGAAAGCGAGCGCAAATACCGCGAGCTGGTCGAGCATGCCAACAGCATTATTTTGCGCTGGAACTCCGGTGGGTACATTACCTTTCTCAACGAGTATGGCCAGCGCTTTTTTGGCTATAGCGAGGCCGAAATTCTCGGTCGCCACGTGATGGCAACCATCGTGCCGCCCACCGAAAGCAGCGGCCGCGACCTACAGCAGCTGATCGCCGACATTTGCGCCGACCCCAGCGCCTTTGAGCAAAACATTAACGAAAATGTGCGTCGCGATGGCCAGCGCGTCTGGGTTGCCTGGACCAACCGCGTTGAGTTTGATGCCGAGGGGCGGGTGGTCGAAATTCTCAGCATCGGCACCGACATGACCGCCCGCCAGCAGGCTGAGGCCGAGCGCGAAAAGCGGCATCGGGCTGAGGCGGCCGATCGCATCAAATCGGCCTTTTTGGCCACCATGAGCCACGAGCTGCGCACCCCGCTCAACTCGATTATTGGCTTTACGGGCATTATTTTGCAGGGGTTGGCCGGGCCGCTCAACGCCGAGCAGAGCAAGCAGCTGACCATGGTGCGCACCAGCGCCCGCCATTTGCTGGCCCTGGTCAACGACGTGCTCGATATTTCTAAAATTGAAGCTGGGCAGCTAGAGGTGGCCCGCGAGCCCTTTGACCTGCACCAGTCGATTGCCAAGGTGCTGGCGATCGTGCAGCCCCAGGCCGAGGCTAAAGCGTTAAATCTGCGCGTTGAGGTGGCTTCCAACCTGGGTGAAGCCTTGGCCGACCAGCGGCGGTTTGAGCAGGTTTTGCTCAACCTGCTGAGCAATGCGATTAAATTTACCGATCGCGGCGAAGTCGCCCTGACGGCAGAATTGGTTCATGAGCTCCCTGGGCCTAGCGCTGCTCCAGCGACGCTGCGGTTGCGGGTGTCTGACACGGGCATAGGAATTAAAGCCGAGGATCTACCCACCCTGTTTCAGCCCTTTCAGCAGATCGACTCGGGGCTGGCGCGCAACCACGAGGGTACGGGTCTGGGTTTGGCAATCTGCCGTCGCCTGATTGACCTAATGGGGGGCGCTATTCAGGCCGAGAGCACCTGGGGTAAGGGCAGCACCTTTACCGTGACGCTGCCGCTGCAAGCACCGGAGACACCATGACAAAGACCATTCTGTTAATTGAAGACAATCCTCAAAACCGCTATTTGGCGCAGTTTTTGCTGGAGCATCGGGGCCACAAAGTTCTTCAGGCAGAAACCGGCCCCGAAGGGCTGAAGCTAGCGGCGATCGCCCGCCCCGACCTGATTTTGCTCGATATTCAGCTGCCCGGTATGGATGGTCATGCCGTAGCCCGCGCCCTTAAGAGCGACCCGCAGCTCAAACTAATCCCCATTGTGGCGGTGACCTCCTATGCCATGGTGGGCGATCGCGAAAAATGCCTGGCTGCCGGAGCCGAAGGCTACATCGAAAAACCCATCGACCCCGAGTCCTTTGGCGATGAAGTGGAGCAGTTTTTGCCCGCTGCCCTAGGAGGTATCGCCCCATGAGCCCGGTGCTGATCGTTGACGACAACCTCGAAAATCTCTACCTGCTGCGCATGCTGCTTCAAGGCCACGGTTACAGCGTAGAGGAAGCTCACCACGGCGTCGAAGCCTTGGCCAAAGCCCGCCAGCAGCTCCCCACCCTGATCATCTCTGACCTGCTGATGCCGGTGATGGATGGCTACACCCTGCTGCGCCAGTGGAAGGCTGACGACCAGCTCAAAGCCATTCCCTTTATGGTCTACACCGCTACCTATACTGACCTTAAAGATGAGCGCCTGGCCTTTGACCTGGGGGCTGACGCCTTCTTAGTCAAGCCTGCTGAACCAGAGACGTTGATGGCCAGCATTACGGCTCTACTGGCCAACCTTGACCCCGCCCAGCCTTCGGTGCGCCAGCCGCAGATCGAAGAAAAGGCTCTGCTCAAAGACTACAGCGAGGCCCTGTTTCGCAAGCTGGAGAAAAAGGTCGAGAGCCTACAGCAGACCAACCGGCGACTAGGAACCGAAATTGCCGAACGCAAACGCACCGAGGCCGCCCTGCGCGCCAGCGAAGCTCGCTACCGCCAGCTATTTCAAGCCATCACTGATCCAGTGTTGGTCTGCGATCGCACCACCCTGGCCTGCCTAGCCGTCAACGATGCCGCTGTAGCTGAGTATGGCTACAGCCGCGACGAGTTTTTGACTATGACCCTGCAAGATATTTATCCGCGCGAGGATGTGCCCGCTTTAATGGAGCGATTGGCTCAGGCAGGCTCATCCCTCGAACGTCGCGGCGTCTGGCGCCACCACAAGAAAACTGGGGAGATCATCAGCGTCGAGATCTCCACCTACGGCCTAACCTTCGCCGATCGCTCCGCTTACCTGGTGCAGGCCCGCAACGTCACCGAGCAGCAGCAACTCGAAGAACAGTTTCGCCAGGCCCAAAAAATGGAGGCCATCGGTCGGCTGGCGGGAGGCATTGCCCACGACTTTAACAACCTGATTACCGTAATTAAGGGCTATAGCGAGCTTTTGCAGAGCCGTATTCCCGCCAGCGACGCCGCCGCCCAGCTGCTGGGTGAAATTTATCAGGCGGGCGAACGCGCTGGTACGCTAACCAGCCACCTGCTGGCCTTTAGTCGTCAGCAGGTGCTAGCGCCCCAGGCGCTCAACCTCAACACCGTGGTCAGTAATACCGAAACCATGCTGCGCCGCCTGATCGGCGAAGACATTATTTTAACTACTGACCTGAGCCCTACCCTCGGCCCAATTAAAGCTGACCCCGGTCAGATCGAGCAGGTGTTGATGAACCTGGCGGTCAACGCTCGCGACGCTATGCCCCAGGGCGGCACCCTTACCCTGGCCACCCAGACCGTGCAGCTAGACGAAGCCTACTGCCGCCAGGTATCTGATTTGAGCCCCGGAAAATACGTGCGGCTAACGGTGACCGACACCGGCTGCGGCATCGACACTGCGACCCAAGCCAAAATGTTTGAGCCCTTTTTTACCACCAAACCTGTGGGCAAAGGTACCGGACTAGGCCTAGCCACAGTGCATGGCATTGTCAAGCAGTCGGGCGGCCACATCGCGGTAGAGAGTGGGGTGGGCCAAGGGACGAGGTTTCAGATCTACCTGCCGCTGGTGGCTGAGCCGCTGCCTGAGGGGCGATCGCCGGCGCGATCGCGCACCCTGCCCCAGGGCACCGAAACTGTCTTAGTAGTCGAAGACGAAGATGCCGTGCGTGCCCTAGAAATTCACGTTTTGCAGCGCTGTGGCTACCGGGTGCTAGAGGCTGCCAATGGCCAGGCGGCTCTACACCTGGTCGAGCATGCGCCCGGCCCCATTCATCTGCTGATGTCCGATGTGGTGATGCCCCACTTAGGGGGACGCGAACTGGCCGCTCAGGTGACCCACACCTATCCCCACTGCAAAGTGCTGTTTCTCTCGGGCTACACCGACGATGCCGTGATTCACCACGGCGTTTCAAAGGCCGACGTCGCCTTTTTGCAAAAGCCCTTTACCCCGTCGGCGCTGGCCCAAAAAGTGCGGCAGGTGTTGGATGGGGAGACTGGTGCAGGGTTTAAGGTTTAGAGAACGGCCTTAAACCCTTGGCCTTAAACCCTCAAAATCTCCTGTTACAGATCGACAAAACCAGGCACAAAACTTCAACAGGTGAACTTTCTAGAACCTGATCAAACAGGCGGTTAAGGTCGCGTTAATCTGGAGTTAGACACAGCTGAGTCACTTCATATCAAGCTCGTCACGCCTTCAAGCTACAGGCTTTTCTCTACATGCCATCGCACCATGGCAAGGAGTTTATTATGGCTCAAAACGTCCTTTCAGGCCGACGTAATGTAGCGCTGGTCGGCACCTATTCCAGCGGCAAAACAACTCTTTTAGAGAGCATCTTGTCTGTCACTGGGGTCACAACTCGTAAAGGCAGCGTCGATGAGGGCAACACCCTCGGCGATAGCTCCCCGGAGGCCCGCACCCGCCATATGACCGTAGAACTCAATGCCGCCAGTACTCAGTACGGCGGCATTTGTTTTACGTTTGTCGATTGCCCCGGCTCGGTGGAGCTTCAGCAGGAGACCAACCATGCCCTGATGGGGGTCGATGCGGCGATCGTGGTCTGCGAAGCCGACCCCAACAAAGTGCTCACCCTCTCGCCCCTGCTGCAATTTTTAGACGCTTGGGAAATTCCCCACCTGATCTGGATTAACAAGCTCGATCGCGCCAACGGCACCTTTGCTGAAGTGCTGGCGGCCCTGCGTCAGATCTCCTCCCGGCCAGTGATTCCCCAGCAGTACCCAATTCGCCAAAACCACGAATTAGTAGGCTTTATTGATCTCGTTACAGAACAAGCCTTCCACTACCATCCCGGCGCTCCCGCTGACCCCGTACCGCTGCCTACCGCGCTCCAGGCCGAAGAACAAGCCGCCCGCGCTGAGATGCTGGAAGCCTTAGCTGACTATGATGACCACCTATTAGAAGAACTGCTAGAGGACATCGCCCCCCCTGAAGAAGAAATCGTCCATGACCTCAAAATGGAGCTGGGGGCTGACCTAATTGTGCCGGTGTTTATCGGTGTCGCCCTAAACGACTATGGCGTACGCCCCCTGCTCGATGCCTTGGTGAAGGAAGCCCCGGCCCCAGAGGTCACCTGCGAGAAGCGGGGCATCACGTGCGAGACCGACACCCTAGCCCAGGTGCTCAAGACCTATTACACCCCTCAGGGCGGCAAACTTTCCCTAGTCCGGGTCTGGTGTGGCGAACTCAAGGATGGGGATAGCCTGAACGGCGATCGCATGGGGGGGCTCTACGACCTGACGGGCACCCAGCAAACCAGCCTCACTAGAGCAGAGGCTGGGCGCATTGTCGCCGTCGCCCGCTTGGAGGGGGCTCAAACTGGCGATACCCTGACAACCGGTACTCTCAATACCCTGCTGCCCAAAGCTCCAGTTATTGAGCCGGTCTACGCTCTGGCCATTACCTCCGTCAAGCGCAGCGATGAGGTTAAACTCAGCGCCGCCCTCACCAAGCTGCTCGAAGAAGATCCCTCGCTCTTTTGGGAGCAGCACGGTGACACCCACGAGGTGATTCTCTGGGGGCAGGGGGATGTGCACTTAAATTTGGCGATCGATCGCCTCAGCCGCAAGTACAACTTGCCCATGAGCACCCACCTGCCCCAGGTGCCCTACAAAGAAACTATCCGTCAGGCCAAAGAGGCCGTTCACGGCCGCTATAAACACCAGAGCGGCGGTCACGGTCAGTTCGGCGATGTCTATCTGTCGATTCAGCCGCTGCCGCGCGGCGACGGCTTTGCCTTTAGCGATACCATCGTCGGCGGCGTGGTGCCCAAGCAGTACATTCCCAGTGTCGAAACCGGCGTGCGCGAATACCTCGACCACGGGCCGTTGGGCTTTCCGGTAGTGGATGTGGCGGTGACGCTGACTAATGGCTCCTACCACAACGTCGACAGCTCCGACAATGCCTTCAAACAGGCGGCCCGCATCGCTATGCAGGAGGGCCTGGCGGCCTGCACCCCCACCCTGCTCGAACCCATTGACCTAGTAGAAATTTCGGTGCCCAGCAGCTATACCTCTAACGTGCTGAAGCTGATCACCGGCAGGCGTGGGCAAATCCTTGGCTATGAGGGCAAGGCCGACTGGCCCGGTTGGGATGTGGTCACTGGCCACCTGCCCCAGGCCGAAATGCAGACCATGATTCTGGAGCTTAGGTCGCTGACCATGGGTATTGGTTTCTTTAAGTGGACCTACGACCACCTCGACCCGGTGCCGGAGAAACTCACCGAGCGGATCCTAGCGAGTACGGGGGGCGATCGCTAAACCCTAACTCCACTTAAAAAATCCCCTGGGTAAATGCTTTCGTACAAGCCCCAGGGGATTTTGATGGAATTTAGCTAGCTTTTGAGCAGTTGAAGGATCAGATACTGGCGCGATCGCAGCCTCAAGCAGTTTGCCCAACCTCAGCCCTAATGGCTTTAGCCCTCGGCCAGGCAAACCCCTTAGTTGGTGCGCTGACGCTTTTGCAGCGCCTCCAGCATCTGCTGCTTGACGGCTTCAGCCCAGAGGCTGAAGTCTTCTCGGTTTTCTAAAGCGTTACGGGCTGAAGAAGAAGCAGAAGCCGATTGCGATGTTTTTAAGGTAGTCATGGCGCTGTACAGAGTTGCTAATATTTCTGATATAGCAAATCTACTAGGGTGCTAGCCGCGCCATTATGCGCCCCTTGCATTGGCCTGACTGAGACCTGCATAGTGCTTGGAAATTACCTAGGTTTGTGTTGATTTCCTAAAATTTCTCGGCTTCGGCCAGGGCCTTGGCTTTGTTGGCGGTGTAGATCTGCACTCGATCTTGAGCAACGGGGTAGCGCTCGTCCCCAGGTGGCACCTCGGACATTAGATCGGCTGCCCGCTGCCAGCGCACCGCTAAATCTAGCCAGGCGGCAGCGGTGGCAGCCGACTTACCGTCTTCCACCGACTGCTGAGCAATGCGCACCGCCAGTACGAAGGGATCCTGGCCCGTGGGCGCCTCTGGAGCTGGGGTGGGAGGCGGTTCAGTAGTGGGGGCAACCTGCGACCCCAACGGCAGCTCAACGCCCAGCCAGTCTTTAGTCGCCCATCCCACCAGCAGCAGCAGCAGCGCCAAACTGGCACCGCCAACTAACCCCCGCCAAAAAGCGCTGCGGCTCGAAGCCGGCTTTTTTTTGTACACATCATCTAAAAACGGGTTGCGCTGGCGAGGAGCGCGCAGGTCACGCCACAGTCGGGCTACCGGGTTGGGCTGCTTGAGCACAATCGGCTCTGACCAGAGCAGGCTGTTTTTGGGGTCACGCTTAATTTCATCAAGCCACAGCAGCTGCTGCTCTTGCACAATGCGGCTGTTGATATTGACCTTGTTAATGCCCCGTGGGCTAATCGACTCCAGCACGTTGCGCACCTGGTCAACTACCGTCTCCCGAGGCAGGGCATCGGCGCTGGGGGCCTCGACCAGCAGCTGCAAAATGCCGCTGTCTTGAATGGCGCGGGTGCGAATGCCCTCGTCAGCGAAGTGCTCATTCAAAATTTGAATGATGGCGGCTACACTCCCCTGGCGGGCCTGAAAGTCGATGTCGTCAATGGTTGGATGCATGGTTCCGAGCTGCTGCATGCCACGGAGTTCCGCAGCATAGCGCAGGTATAAACGGCTGATCCCGAAATTATATCAACCGCTGTCCAACCTGGAACGTTCTCTCTTGAGGCACAAGATCCCTGGGTAACTTCCTCCCTGCTGCATCCAGCTTGGAAAAGTCCAGCGGCGGCTGGCAACCAGGGCTACAGCAGGTGCTGAAAGCGATCCTCTGCACCGATCTGCTTCACCGCCGCCTTGATGTCTTGGGTACGGTCTTTGCGCACAATTAAAGTGGCATTGCCGTCGCGCACAATCACCACATCCTCCAGGCCAATGGTGACGATGACCTCATCGGGGTCGGCGGAGTAAACAATGCTGCCTTCGGTATCAAGGGCGACGTGGGTGGCTAAATCGACGTTTTTCTCGCCGGGCTGCTTCAGCAGGCGCTCGACCGCGTTCCAGTCGCCCAGGTCATCCCAGCCAAAGGTGACGGGCATGACGTAGGCGCGATCGGTGTGCTCCAGGACGGCGTAGTCAATGCTGAGCTTGTCTAGGCCGGGATAGGCGTCAACCCCTTCAGCAATCAGGGCTTGCATCAGAGCAGGGGCGTGGGTTTTCAGCTCGTTGACCATCACCCCGGCGGGGAAGATGAACATACCGCTGTTCCAGCTGAAGCGACCGCTGTCAATGAAGGATTGGGCGGTGGGAGCGTCGGGTTTTTCGGTGAAGCGGCTGACGGTGTAGGCGCTGAGGCTGCCGTAGGTGCCGGTGGCCTCCCCCTGCTCGATGTAGCCGTAGCCGGTGGCGGGGTAGGTGGGGGTAATGCCCAGGGTGGCGATCGCCCCTTGGCTAACGGCCAGCTCAGCCGCCGCCGTTAGGGTCTGACAAAATGCCGCTTCGTCGGCAATCCAGTGGTCGGCCGGGAAAAAACCCACCAAAGCGTCATCGCCGTAGCGCTGGGCGACCTCCAGGGTGCCCCAGGCAACTGCCGGAGCGGTATCACGACCCACTGGTTCGACCAGCAGGTTAGCTTCGGGCAGTTCAGGCAGCTGTTCACGAACCCGATCAGCTAGGTGAGCGGCGGTAATCACCCACATATTTTCCCAGCCGTTGGCCAGGGGCAGCAGGCGATCGGCGGTGGCTTGCAGCAGGCTGCGATCGCTGCCGTCTAGACACAAGAACTGTTTAGGACGGGCCAAACGGCTCACCGGCCAAAACCGCTCGCCCTTACCCCCTGCCAAAATAATAGGAATTAACGCCGCCATAAAAATTTCCCCTGGACTTTTAAGTCATTAAGTCATAGCGGCGGCTTCACAACCACCTGCATAAGTGGCTCAATCCTATCCTTTGGAATGAGATTTCAGGGCAAAATTCGCTTAATATTGATTAACACATTAACCTGCTGCGAAGTTTTAATAGGGTGTTAGGGGGTGTCCCTGATCCTGTCTTTAAGCGTTGAAATTTGGGTCTAAAACCATGCTGAGGCTACATTGGCCAATCGTGGCAGGGGCTATGGTGGTAGGGCGTCGCAGCAAGTCAAGCAGGTATTCATGACAACCCCTTTGCAGAATGTCGACCCTAAAGAAAGTCGCTCTACCGACCCTGAACAGGCTGAGCTTGTAGCCTCAGACGGTCAACCATCTGCACCAGCCTCATCTGCTGACCAATCATCCCACCCCCCTAGGATGGCCCGACGTCTGGTTAAATCGCTGCTGTGGGGTAGCCTATTTGTCGGTACGGCTGCGGTTTCGGCTGCGGTTGGGGCGGTGATTTCCCTTACGGTGCCTTTGCCCGACTTTATGGGTGGCAACACCAACCGCGCCGCTAGCTTTGGCGATCTCTGGCAGGCGGGCTTTCGCTACCAGGTGACGCGTCCGGTCAACATTTTGGTGATGGGCATTGACGAAGTTCCCGATGCCCAGCCCAACTCGGACGCTGTGTTTGCTGGTCGTACTGACACCCTGTTGCTAGTGCGGGTCGATGCCGAATCCGGCACCCTCAACGTCATGTCTATCCCCCGTGATACCCGCGTGCAAATTCCAGGCTTTGGGATGGATAAAATCAATCAGGCCAACGTCCTAGGTGGCCCAGAACTGGTCGCTCAAACCGTGGGCTACAACCTGGGTAACATTCAAATTGATCGCTACGTACGCATCAACACCAGCGCTTTTCGAGAAATGGTTGACCTGGTAGGGGGCATTGAGGTCAATGTGCCCACCCGTATGGAGTACACGGATCGCACCCAGGGCCTCTATATAGATCTGTATCCCGGCTGGCAAACCCTCAATGGCGACCAGGCTGAGCAGTTTGCTCGCTACCGCAAAGACAGCGGCGATATCGGCCGAGTGCAACGCCAGCAAATGCTGCTAAAGGCGCTGCGGGAGCGGTTGACTAACCCCGCCGTGCTGCCCAAGCTGCCCCAGGCGCTGCGGGTGGTGGAGCGTTATGTCGATACTAACCTCACCCTGGAGGAAATGCTGGCGATCGCCAACTTCGGCCTCGAAATGGAGTCTGACCAGCTGCAAATGGTGATGCTGCCCGGTCGATTTAGCACCCCAGCCGAGTTTAACGCCAGCTACTGGCTCCCCAACTGGGAAGCTTCGGCCACCGTCATGCAAAACTTTTTTCAGGCTGAAGGGGTGAGCATTTACGCCGACAATTCCCAGGGCAACTACGTAGCCGATCTGTCTATTGCGGTGCAAAATGCCTCTGGCCAGCCCGATCAAGCCGCCTCGGTAGCCAACTACCTGCGCGAGAACGGCTTTAGCAATGTCTATATCATCGATGACTTATCAACCACCATGGCCCGCACCGAAGTTGTTGCTCAACGCGGCGATGTCGAGAGTGCCCGTACGGTCGAGTCATTGCTAGGAGTAGGGCTGGCCCTGTCGGAGTCAACCGGTGACCTCGACTCCGACATTACAATTCGGGTGGGGGAAGACTGGGTTGAACAGGCCACCCAAACGTCAGAGACCCAGCCCCAGGAATAGACTAGGTATTGCCCAGTATCATCTTCAGCTCTGGCTACCCATGTCTAGCCTTTACCCACCCCATGCCCAGGACGCTCTGGCCCGCGATCGCAACCGCCTCGCCGCCGATCGCTCCCTCCTATCCTTTGTGCGCAACAGCCTCACGCTAATTGGCCTGGGTTTGGGTCTTGAGCAAATCTTAGCGGCGCTCGGTGCCCACTGCGTTGACCGTGGCATTGATGGGTGGGCCTATGGTCTCAGCCTAGTGTATGTCGGTCTGGGGGTGCTGAGCCTGGGGTTTGCGATCGCCGACTATCAAACTGAAGGGACGCACCTGCGAGCGCCCCACTATCGATACCGGCCCCGCTGGTCTGTGGCAGAAGCTACGGGACTAGCAATTTTTGTGACCGGTGCCGTGGCCTTGGGCTGGTTAGGATTTAACCTGCTGAAGTAAGAAACCATCACGGCAGCACTAGCGTTACCCCTAACCCGGCGATTCCTGCTAGCACAATGGCAACCACCGCCCAACGATTTAGCGTCTTGATCGACAGCAGCACATTGCCTTGCTGCTCAAGGGCGTTGAGCGTTAGCCGGTGCTGCACCAGCGCTAGCCCCAGCAGCAATAGACCCATGCCCACAAACCCCAGGCCCACCAGGGTCGGATTCGGGTTCGCTATGATGGCTGCCGATGTCACGTGCCGCCGCAGGCTGCGTGTAATTTGTTCATAAGCCACGCCAAAGCCAATCAAGCCCAGGCAAATTCTGCTCCAGGCGTTTAGGGTACGTTCGGCAGCAGCGCGGTTACGTTCTCGAGCTAGCTCGTTGGTGATGTTTACCAGAGAAGACGGAGGGGCATTACTCATGGGTAAAATTGCCATTTGAAGCGATCGGTGGCAGGTCGCAAGGTTGATAGTTTGAAACGGGCCATCTAAATGGCAGAACCACGCTCGCCGCTGATTTTACCTCTGGGTCAGGGTCAACCACGCAGCACAAAAAAGTGATTCAGGCTCAAGATTGAGCCACCTGAGCGTAGGATAGTTTCGCTGAGCCGCTTGTTTGTCTACCCTTGCTGGTGTTGCCATGAGTTCGTCTAACCCAGAGCCTAACCCAGCAACAGAACTGGCTAAAGAGCGCAATCGCGCCGCTGAAGAGCGCACCTTGATGGCCTGGATTCGCACGGCCCTGGCCTTAATTGGCTTTGGCTTCGGGATTGAGCGCATTGTGGCAGCCATTCACCAAACCCTGGGAGACGGGGTGAATCCCCTGCGGTTGACTCGAATTTTAGGCCTATCCTTTGTGGCCTTAGGTACCTTGGCGCTGTTAGGTGCCGCCCTCGATCACAACCATCAGCTCCAGCGCATTCAGCGCAACGATCTAGTCTACCGATCGCGGCGGTCTCCGGCCCTGGTGGTGGCCTACATTCTGGCCGGGCTAGGGGCGATCGCCTTCGTAGGCATTTTAATTAGTCCCCTAGTGCCTTAACGGTAACCTAGGCTACTTAGCGCACGGCCACAAACCCAGCAGACTGACAACAATAAACCACCGTCAAGAAGCGCGAGACGGTTCAAAAACCATTTTTTCCCTGAATAGAAAAGCCGTCTATTTGCCCAAATCATTTAGGGGCAAGGTGTAACAATCTCAGCAAATATGTTTACAAAGCCAGACATTTCTTAGCCGCTTTTCAGATTACTAAGGCTGTCTTAGAGCGGGTGTAAATATCACAGCAACCCCTGCGAATAAAGGTTAAATGATTCAGGAGACCCAATGTGATCTATTACCTTGAGTCTAGGATGAGAAGGGAAATTTAAAAACCAGGCGTCACATGGACTCTATGCAAACCCAGGTCAGTCTTTTGACAAATAAGATTGACGCCCTGCATCACATGATTGATCAGGTCAACGATCAGGTTGCAGCCTTAATCGCGACCCAGGCCTGCTCGGTTACTCCCGGCGAGCCAGGTATCAGTCGCTTTGCCTACGGCAATGCCCCCCGCCACAGCCCCAGTATGTTGGACAGTGTTTGCGAGCACAAAGATATTTTGCTCGACAGCAGCTATCTCGATTTAGACCGCCAGAGTACCGAAACCAATTTCTCCCAGGACGTACAAATTCAGCGGCTAACGGCCCAGCTTACAGCAGCGTATAACCGCATTGCCGCTCTAGAAGAGCAGCTATTGGCTTCCCGAGTCCATTAGCCAAACCCATCAAATGGCAAGGGCAATTCAGGTATAGAACTGATGCCCGCCAGTGGATAAACTCAATCTTGAATGTAGGGTTCGCCAGCGCTGAGAGCAGCTTCGGCCCGCATAAATTCGCGCCCTAAGTAGGCCGCATGATCGAGATAGGTGATAGGGCAGGGACGCTCTGGATCTTCAAAAATAGAAATACAGAGTTCTTTGGCTGTGTGACCGCTATAAGTGCAGGTGGGCACACGCTCTACAGGGCCACGCACGGGTAGGGGTTTGCCAGTAGCGGGGTCACAGGCCAACCCTTTGTCGTTAATGATATTGGCAAAGTGCTTAGCGCAAATCAGCCCCAGCTCTACGTCTAAATAGATTAAAAAATAGCCCGCTGGGTCCAGCTCAATGTAGCGCTTCGAGAGCTGGTCATCGAGGGCCTGGCGCTGGGCTTTGTCGACAGGCTGGGTGCTAGAAGGTAGAGTCATCGCAGGTTAGGCCACCGCGATCGCGGCCTGGTAATACAACGTTAGGACTCTCTATGGTAACGCGCCGAGCTGCCGCCTCAATTTTCTGATAGTAGGTCAGCCTTCGAGGCTATAAATCGCTTGAGGAGTGGCTTTGCCCTTGAGCAGTAGTTCCCCTAAAAACCTACAGCGGTAGTTGGAATCGGACTCAAGTACCTGCCTGGTAGCGGCATCGAGCAAGATTTGATTTTGGCTGGCCTGACTCATCAGCCGGGCGGCGGTGTTGACTGTATCCCCCAGCACATTAAACTCGCGTCGGCCTCGGGGCTCACCAATCTCTGCCGCAAACACCGGGCCGTAGGTCAACCCCATGCGGCAGCTAATGGGTAAGGGCAGGCCCAGCCGCATGGGCTGCCGCAACTGGCTCACCAACGTACGAATTGCCAGCAGGGTTTCGGTGGCCCGTAGGGGAGCCTCGGGATCGGGGGCGAGCACGCCAAAATGAATCAGCAGCTCTGAGCCTACTGAGTGGTAGGTCACCTTTTGCAAAATGCCGCGCCGCCGTTCTACTGCGCCGTTGATGAGGGCAAAGGCATGGGAGAAGCAGGTGACAATGCCGTCAGTATCGTCGGGATAAGCGGTATCTACTGCCTCTGGCAAACCCATTAAATTGACAAAGGCCACTGCCGCCGTAGGAAAAGCCGGGGGAATACGGCGAGCGGCAGCGGTATTGACAAGCAACTGGAGCACTGGGCGAGGCAGATAGCTAGCTAAGGGTTCAACGGTGGCGAGGCTAGCCTGAATTTCACCAATTAGGCCGGGCACGCTGCGGTCAAACAACATTGAGCTGGCTGTGCGGCGACGGCTTAGAGTGAGGTCGTACTCTCCCAGGGTTTTAGCATTCAGGTCGTCGACCACCAGCCAGCTAGACTCGGAGTTAGGTTCTAGACTCAGGGGGTGGGCCGCAGGTTGAAGGCAGTCATACCCAGCTTGGCTGAGGCAGACTCGGCCCACTGCCCCGGCCCCTTCGGTCTGCTTAGCCACCAGCACTGGCTGTCCCAACAGAACGTGAGCTCGGCGTAAAGGGGTACCAATATCTGCCGCTACAAACTGCCCCGGATGAATGCCTAGCCGCATGCGCAACGATAGAGGGCCCTGAGCGGTTTCAAGGGCAGAAAAATTCTCCATGGCTCGCTGCATTCGCAGACCGGCATAGACGGCCTGCGTTATCTCGGCGTTGTCGCCGCCAGACTGATAGGTCTCGTGGCGAAACTGCACCAGCATGGCATCGCCGGTAAACTCCAGCAGGTTACCGCCAGCTTTGCTGACCAGCTCTACCATCCGGGCAAAGTAGTCGTTGATTAAGGTCAATAGAGTCTCGGCCCCAGCTTGCCCTGCCGCCGCACTAGCCGCAAATAGCGGAGTAAACCCAGCTAAATCAGTAAACAATAAGGTGCCGCGATGCCAGCAATGGCGTATCTGAGGGCTGAGGGGTGGCTGCTGGGCTACATCGCGAGGCAGGTAGTCGATCAAAATATGCTGTAGCGTACGCAGATGATCAAACACCTTGACCAGGGTTTGGGCAGAAGGGTCAACCCATAGGGCTGCGTATAGGTCAGCAGGGGCTAGGTCTCGCAGGCTGCGCTCAATGCTATCCAGTTCTGCCACTGACCCTATCCATTGCTTACTCAGCCGAACAAATCTGCTCTTCTAGGGTGCCCGCCTGTGCTGTTGCTATACCCAAGCTGTTTAGGCCTAAGTCTGAGGGCAGAGGCTATCCCCTGGAGGTAGTTTAAGGGGTAGCTCGGCATTGATAGTGTCAATTTCCTGCTGCTCGAGCTCGTTGACCTCAGTGATGTAGCGGGTCAGGAGGGTTTTCATGCGAGGCGAATAGAACCGATGCAGGCTGTAGTTACCCAGGGCTGGAAAGCCCCGTCGTTTTTTATGGCGTCCTCCCGCCCCAGGATCGAACAGGGTAATGTTGTTAGCGATCGCCCACTCAATCGGCGCGTAGTAGCAGGCGTTAAAGTGCAGATTGTTCATCTCCATCGTTGAGCCCCAGTAGCGGCCGTAGAGGCGATCGCCCTTAGTCAGGCAAAACGACATGCCTATCGGGTTGCTGTCGTCTTCGCTATAGGCGACAAAAAACACCATGCGGTGGCGGTAGTCGTGGTGCAGCAGGTGAAAGAATTTGCGGCTCAGGTACTTGCTGCCCCACCAACCAAACTTGTCGCAGGTGTCGGCATAGAAATCGTACATCTGGTCGCACAGGGTCTTGCTGATGGCATCTCCAGCGATCGCCTCCAGACGCAGGCCCGCCGTCGCCATCGACTTGCGCTCACGCTTGATGTTGCGCCGTTGGTTGGCGTTAAACATGCCCAGGTAGTCGTCAAAATCTTTAAACCCATGGTTTTGCCACACGTAGCTGTGGTGCAACCATTCAGCAAAGCCTAGCTGGGTCATGGTGGCCCGCCACTCGGGATCAACGTAGAGAAAGTGGCAGCCGGAGATGTTGTTGCGATCGCAAAACCCGTCAATCACCTCTACCATGGCCCGAGTGACGATCGCTTCATCGGCGTCGGGGGCAATCAAAAATCGATAGCCCTCCGTTGGGGTAAACGGCGCCATGCCTAGCAGCTTGGGATAATACTCTACCCCCAGACGCTCAGCCAAATCGGCCCACTGGTGGTCAAATACAAATTCGCCCCGGCTGTGGCCCTTCAGATACATGGGAGCAGCCCCGACCAGGGTTGTCCCCTGCCAGAGAGCCAGATGACAGGGCAACCAGCCCGTGTTAGCCCCCACGCTGCCCGATCGCTCCATATTGTGCAGCCAGCTCCATTCCAGGAACGGTGTAATTAGGGGCTGGGCTAGTTCGTCCCACACGGCCTCGGGAATCTCATCAATGGAGCGCAGCCAGGTGGCGGTCAGCGACGGCACAGAGGGATAGCCCATGGAAGATTAGTCAGTAGGAGAGGGTTGGTTATTCTCCAGGGTAAAGGAATTTCCAGACCCTTGCAGAGGTGGGGGCAGGACCCGATAGTGCAAAAACACCTCCCCTCCTATCGCTTCATGGGAGAGCAACTGTAGCCGGGGAGCGATCGCTGCCAAAAAACCTGCTCCCTCTACTGGGGTCGGGGCCGTTGTGCCCCCCAAAATCAGCGGGCACACCGTTACGAAGATGTCGTGGACGCAGTGGTGGGCCAGTAGCTCTGCCACCAGCCCGCCCCCGCCTAAGAGGGCTAGGTGGTGGATGCCCGCCGCTTTCAACTGGGCTAAAATCCAGGGCCAATCCCAGGACTGGGTTTTGGCTTCGGGCACTATCCAAATGTGCTCGAACAGCCCCGTTTCTGCCCAGTGCTGAGCCCCATCGGCAGTGGTGACTAGCCCTCTAGGTACCGGCTGCTGAAAGTATCGAAACTTGGGGTCGAGATTGCCCGAGGGTGACCAGACAATCTGCACAGGTTGGTTTGTTTGGTGCCGCTGTCGCCGCTGGGCCAAAAGGTCTGGGTTGCGCACGCTTAAGGTGGTGCCGTAGGCCCGCAGAGTACCTCCCCCAAACAGCACCCCGTCCGCCGCTGCTACTTTTTCCTCCAGGTGAGCTAGGTCGGCCACTGAAGAAAACCGGGCGGCACCACGCTGGGCATCGGCAATTTTGCCGTCCAGGCTCATGGCCAGCACCAGGGTGATGTGAGGCAGGATTGGGTCGGGGGCGATCGCCAAGGGCAAGGGCTATGGAGCGTATCTCTAGTTTACCGAGGCCTCTAGAACCGCAGGTTGGCTTTCACCTAGATCCCAGCTGCTGTGGCATTTCCAGCTTTGATTGGTCAGCTGCTGGTAAAACCGCATCTCCCACTGGGTGGGGGTTTTCCAGTCAATGGCTGCTTTTGCCTCGGTAACTATGGCCTTGTTGTCTTTGCGGTTAGAGCCATAGGCCAGGGGTAGACCCAGCTCATCCTGAATGCGGAGAGGCATTTTGCGGGTGGGCGACTTCACGGTGCAGGCAAAATTCACCATCACCTGCTTCAGCCAAGGAGAGGTAATCGCCAGACCGCTCCAGTCGGGTTTGACTACTAGGCCCTCTAGGGTCACCACCGGAGTGGGGCGTGCTTTTAGGCCGCGGTTGTAGGCGCGATCGAGGCTGCGGGTATAGATCGGGGCCGCACCAGACTGTTCTTCAAAGCCTTCAATTAGCAAGCAGCAGGCATCTGGGCCTTGCTGAAGGGGGGCTGCTGTCTCTCTGTGCTCGGCTAAGAACCGCTTGATCTGCTCGGCTAGGCTTCCGGTCGGGCAGACGTAAATTGCAAACTTGGTCATAGGGCATTCCCAGAGAAACAGCGAACTGGGAAGTACGGTAGGCAGCCTGCTCTAGCCCACTGGCTGGATGCAGACGCTAGGGATAGAGGCAGGACAACGACTATACCTCTATATAGCAGCTTAGACTATGAATGCTCGAATGCCGTTAATGGGGCATTATTATTTACTTAAGAACTCCGGTTTTGCTAATCCTACAGTCTTCAGCAACTGGGCACGTCAAAGGCATTTTCGATGTAGTCTTGCAGCGTTAGATAGCGAACATCATCCACTAAAAGGTGCTTGGCAGGGTTGGTTGGTGGTTGCTGACCACGGCGGCAGGCCACCAGGGCTACGTCAAATCGGCAGGTGGCTTCTGCCCACTGGGGATGCTTGATCAAGTAGAGCTGGGCAGCTTTCCACAGTTTGGCTTGCTTGCTGCGGGTGATTGCCATCAAGCCGTAGGCATCCCAGTTACCCTGGCTGCGAGTTTTGACTTCGACAAAGGTAAGCTGACCGCTGGGGTTAGCGGCTCCCCAGGCCATCACCAAATCGAGCTCGCCCCAGGGACAGTACCACTGGCGATCGCACTGTTGCCAGCCCTGGGTCGTTAGCCAGTTGGCTACTAGGGTTTCGCCCAGGGTGCCCAGTTCGGTCTTGGTGAGTTCGGCGGTCATGGCGTGATGTTCCTGGGGCAGCATTCTTTAGCGTGCCCAAGGAGTGAGGGGCGATCGCCCTACCAATGGTTTCTACCGATAGTTGGTAAACTGCACCGCCACGGGCCAGTCTTCCTGCTTCACTAGCTGCATCGCCTGTTGCAGGTCATCTTTAGACTTGCCGGTAACCCGCACCGCATCCCCTTGAATCGCAGCGGTCACCTTTTTGAGGTTGTCGCGGATCAGCTTAGTAATTTGCTTACCCATCTCCTGCTCAATGCCCTTTTTGAGGGTGATGGTCTGGCGTACGCGGGTGCCGCTAGCCGCTTCCACATCACCAAACTCAAAGATCTTGAGGGAAAGATTGCGCTTGGCTGCTTTCTGGTACAACAAATCTTTGACCGCGTCTAGAGTCATGTCGCTGGCGGTTTCGATGGTGATGGTGCTGTCCGCCAGATCAATGGAGGTTTTAGTGTCTTTCAGGTCGTAACGACTGATCACATCCCGCCGGGTTTGGTCGAGGGCGTTGACCAGTTCTTGGCGGTCGAAATCGCTGACGATATCAAAGGAAAAGCTAGAAGCCATAGGTACCGTTGAGTATCTGCGCACCAACAGACTACATCAAGGCCGACCGACAGCTCAAGACATAGAGGGTGAAGGTGCTCAGGTTGGCGACCCCAAACATCAGCGATCGCCCGAGCGGCACATTCGCAATGTAGGCCACCGGGTACAGGGTGCGGGCAGCGAGGTAGGCGATCGCGGCTCCCAGCGCCAGCCCTGACTGCTGCTGGGTGACGTAGGCCATCAGCGCCGCTGGAGCAAATAGAATCATTGACTCAAAGGCATTTTCGTGGGCCCAAGTAGCCCGCTGCGCATAGGGGGGCAGTTTGGCCAGCATGGTCCGAGGGGCGGTCTGGTCGTAGCCCACCGCAAATCGCCCGTAGCCCACGACCAGGAAGGGTAGATAGACTAGCAAAGCTGCCAGCCCAATGCTAACCAGCAAAAACCCCGGCATAGACAGCAAAGATGCCATGAATTATTGTCCTCAATAACTTTTTTGCTGTAACTCCAATCGTTAGTCGAAGTAAAACAGCGTCACAATCTTGCGCTGGTCTTCCGCATCCTGGCAGGTTTTCAGCAGGGTGTGGCTGTCGTGAAAAGCAAAGCAGACCAGCTGTTGACAGCGAGAAATAATCTCCTGGTTGCACAGCGAGCTTGCCTCTGCCAAAGACATGGCATCGTTGGCCGGGTTTTCGACTAGGTGCATGACCTGCTCTAGCTGATCGCGCGACTCGCGAGGCTGGCGTTCTAGGCTCTGGGGCAAAATTACAGTGAGCAGGTTGGGATCGGCCTGCATTGCTCCCTTAATGGCGGCGGAGTTGGTGCCAGTCGCCCCCGAGGTGATGATGCGATTACCCCCGAGGGCCAGCGCATAGGTCATCAGCTCGATGAGTTGCTGGTGGGTAATCGGCACATGGCGCGACCCCAAAATAGCCACCCGCTTGGAACCTGACTGTTGAATAGCCGCAAGTTCCTGCAAAAACGTGTCGACTTTAGCGGATTCGAGCGACGCTTCCATGGACTGACTCAAAGGCTGCACCGAATGCGAGAATAACGCGCTTCATTGTATCAGACCAACCGGGTTAGGCTACACTCTGTCCCCAGGTCAGCAGACCTCAGGTGGCCGAAACCGGCAGTTTGAGATCGAGTAAGTGCAGCAGACGGTCTAGGTCAAAGTTGGTAGCTACCAACTCTTGAATGCACTGTACCTTAATGGGCTCATGCAGGCGCACCTGGCCAAACAGCTCATCAATGCGCTCAACCGTAGACAAGGTGTCAGAGTCAACGGAGACAATCGGTACTTCCAAGTCTGAGGCGCGCTCTAAGATCTCCCGGGAAGGGGGGATTTGGCCCGTTAGCACCAGACACTGGGTAGAGGTTTCTAACGCCGCAAACTGGATGTCGGTGCGATCGCCCCCGGTCACCACCGCCATGTTGGTGGCTTTGCGGAAATACCGCAGGGCTGAGTTCACGTTCATGGCTCCGATGGTGAGAGTCTCCACCATTAGGTCAAGGCGGTTAGAGCAGCACAGCACCTCAGCATCAAGCCGAGCGACAATCTCGCGCACGGTAATGCTGCGCATAATGGGCGATCGCGGCAGCACCGCCAGCACCGGAATTCCCTGGTTTTCTAAGAATGGACGGGCCAGCTCAGCGCAGGCCTTTACCGCATCCGTAGGCACATCGTTGATAATCACTCCAATCAGGCGCGACCCCAGCTGAGCCTTAGCAGCCAGCAGGCGATCGACCAGCAGCAGCGAATCGTAGCGCGTCACCAGCAGCACCGCGGCGTCAATATCGGCAGCAATGTGGGCCACAGACAGGTTCAGCAGCGTCCCCTCAGTGAGATTGCCGGGCCCTTCCAGCAGCAGTAAGTCTTCGCCCCGCTGCTCGGTATAGTCCAGCAAGCTGTAGCTTGCCGGAGGCTGACCGCTAAGCGCTAGGCGATCGGCCACAGTAGCTTCGGTCAACGAGATGGCCGGAGGGTAAAATCGCGCCGCTGACAGCCCTAGCGTGTCAACAATGAACTCTAAATCTGGATCCTTCCCATCCCCGTTGGTCGAGTTGCCCATGGGTTTACCAAACCCAACATCCATGCCCAACCCCTGAAGCTGGAGCCCAACACCCAGTAAAATTGCCGATTTGCCACTATACGACTCGGTTGAACCAATCACCAAACGCTTTGCTGAACTGGGCACGCCACAAGTCCTCCATGGGGTAATGCACTGCTCCCCGACCCCAACGACTACAGAGCACCCTAGTCAACCAGGCCAGTGGGCACAGCACCACCCCCATTCTGCCACCTTATAGGGATGTCAGCGTTAGGCATCTCACTGCCCCTCCGCTCAACCTATCCCTAGAACCTCACTGGCCTTGCGGTTGCCCTACTCATCCAATCGCAACAGCTTGCGATAAAACCCTTGGGAAAAATCTGCTGGGCGCTTTTGGCGCAGCGCCACAATCACGTCAAACAAAAAATCCACAAACTCAAAGGTCGCCATTGTAATTTCGTAGCTGAGATCGCTATCACCTTCAAACTGCATGCGACAGCGGGTCAAGTCTGCCGGTAGTACAGACACATTCCAGGTCGCTACAAAGGCAATACTATCGCTCCCCTCAATTTGCCGCTCCCCCTCCAGATTGCCCTGTTTATATAGAGAAATGGCGTAAGGCAGCGCGTTACGCTTATTGCCCTGGTAATAGGGCATGTAAACGCTGATATCCTGCTTGCCTGCGGGCTGAATTGCCTCAAACGTCAAACTCATGGGTCTGGCCTTAGGTCAAATTTCAACAAACGAATATTCGGACGGTCATCGAGGTTAGATGCTTAGGATACTGGATACTTACCTCGCCGGGTTGCTAACGATGACGCGACCTAGAACTAGCATTCCCCAGGATGGTATTGGGTGTATCACTAAAATTTTCCGCAAAATCGAGGATGATAGACCTAGGCCGAGGCCGTACTCGGCATGAGGTGCTGATCCGTGTTGTGGTCTGGCCACCGTCGTTTTTTGTTGTGATCCCTACTCTGAGTTCATGGTTGATTTTCCCGGACGCTCTTCCCCTAGGCGCTTCCACACTCCGATCAAAGATTTGGAAATCGAAGATTTTCCGGGATTTGCCGGTCGGCGTTCCAAGGCGGCCCTGACCTTGAGTGTGCTGTGGGGCCTTACCGTTGTGCTGCACCTGGTCTCTTGGGGCAGTTGGGCAGTGCTGGGGTTAACGGCCATTCTTACCACCCACGCGCTGCGAATTTTGTGGGGCAGACCTTTGCTGCCGCCGCCGCCGCTGCCCTCGATCACCCAAGAGGTCTCTCACGGCGGTGATGCGATGGTTGAAGGCCGATCTGCGGCGATCGCAGGCTCCCCTTGGGACGCTTGGCCCTACGTCTCGCTTCTAGTGGCTGCTAAGAACGAAGAAACCGTCATAGAACCCTTGGTCGCAGCCCTTTGCCAGCTGGAGTATCCTGCCTGCCGCTACGAGGTCTGGATCATTGACGACAACAGCACCGACGGCACCCATCAGCGGTTGCAAAAACTCACCACCCGTTATCCCCAACTGCGGATACTGCGCCGCCCCGCTGGGTCCAGTGGGGGTAAGTCAGGAGCACTTAACCAGGTATGGCCCAATACCAAAGGCGACATCATTGGCGTATTTGATGCCGATGCCCGTGTGCCCAAAGATCTACTGCGCCACCTAGTACCTTTGTTTGACCAAGCTGAGGTTGGTGCTGTGCAGCTACAGAAAGCTGTGGTCAACAGAGCTAAAAATCTTTGGACCCGTGGTCAGCAGGCCGAAATGGCCCTTGATAGCTACTTTCAGCAGCAGCGCATTAGCCTCGGCGGCATCGGCGAACTGCGGGGTAATGGCCAGTTTGTGCGGCGGGCTGCCCTAGCTCAGTGCGGTGGCTGGAACGAAGAAACCATTACCGACGACCTCGATCTCACCTTACGCCTGCACTTTAGCGGTTGGGAGATTCAGTTTTTGCTGCATCCTGCCGTGGGCGAAGAGGGGGTTGAGCGACCCCTGGCCTTGTGGCACCAGCGCAACCGCTGGGCTGAAGGGGGCTACCAGCGCTACCTTGACTACTGGCGGCTAATTACCCAGCGCCGTCTGCCTCCGGCCAAAACCTTCGATATGGCCGCCTTTTGGATGATTCAGTATGGTCTGCCTGCGGTGGCTCTGCCTGACTTTGCGATGGCCATGCTGCGCCATCGCCTGCCGCTGTTTTTGCCCGTATCCAGCTTGGCGCTGACGCTGTCCATGGTAGGTATGTTTTGCGGTTTGCGACGTATTCGGCAACAGCCGATCTGGGTGAGTGGTCTACAAACCTTGTGGGGTAACCTGTACATGCTGCACTGGCTACTGGTCATCGCTACCATGACGATGCGCCTGTCGGTACGGCCCAAGCGACTGCGTTGGGTAAAAACTATCCACCTGGGTAGCGAAGACGATCTCCAAGTCGATCTACCCTAGGCCAGCTGTAAGACAAACTTTCTGCTATGCCCTGGTTCGTTAAAATCGAAAAAGGTGTCGTTAACAAAGCCATCTTTGACCAGCATGTACCGGCCCACGTAGCCTACGTCAAAAGTCTTATTGCCCAAGGCTATGCCGCTAAGAGCGGTTACTGGGCCGAATATGGGGGTGGTATGCTGTTATTCCGGGCTAATTCTATCGATGAAGCCCGCGCCATTGTAGCTGCTGACCCGCTGATTCAACATCACTGTGTCGAGTATGAACTGCATGAGTGGCGGGTGGTGGTGGAATAGGAGGACACACTGTGGCCGATTCAAGTGATGGATACAAAATTGTCAGCGATAACCGCCAGGCCCGCCACGAGTACGAAATCCTCGAAACCTATGAAGCTGGACTAGAGCTGATGGGTTCAGAGGTGAAGTCGATTCGCCAGGGTAAGGTTAACCTGCGCGACGGCTATGCTCTGATCAAAGACGGGGAGCTGTGGCTGCACAATGTACATATTTCGCCCCATACCATGACCAACAAGGCCTACAACCACGAGGCCAAGCGCACCCGCAAACTGCTGCTGCACCGCGACGAGATTCGCAAGCTAATTGGTAAAGTCGAGCAAAAGGGACTTACCCTGGTGCCGCTTAAGCTCTATCTCCAGCGGGGGTGGGTCAAAGCCACCATTGCCCTAGCTAAGGGTAAAAAGCTCCACGACAAGCGCGAAAGCCTCAAGCGCAAGCAAGAATCCCGCGAAACTGCCCGCGCCCTCAGCGGACGGGATTGATTCAGTTCACACCCTAAGCGTTTGCTTAACGCCTAGGTTGCTGGCTAATGTCTACTCAATACTCACACCACTAAAAGTTTCGGCCTTTTTGCCAGTACTAGCAGGAGCGGCTTTTTCTAGGTGGCGGGCCTGCTGACGGTGGCCTTGAAAGTGGCTGAGCCAAGCCTCTGGAGCATTCATAGTTTCGCCGCCGTGCTTGGTCAATCGCTTGCGCACCTGGCAGAGTACCGGAGTATTGACGCAGGCTCCTGAGACAATCACTTGGCCCTTGGTCAGGGACGGCAATTCTTTTAACAGATCGCGCCCAGCGGCTTCGACCCCGTACTTGAGGCTGTCCTGATCTACTGGGTTGACGATACGCATGAGGAACTGGCTCATGCACTGGCTGAGCACGTCGGAGTCGAGCTTACCGGGGCGCTGGGTAATCAACCCTACGCCCATACCAAATTTGCGGCCCTCACTGAGAATGGTGCGCAGCACCTGCTTGCAGCGGGCCGGCTCATTGGCCGGAGCAAATCGGTGGGCCTCCTCGATCAGAATGAACACCGGGTAAGGCAGGTAGTTCTCGTCATCAGCAGAAATTTTATCCTTAGCGGTGTTGATGCGAGCCTGGTAGCTTTGGCGCAGCACGGCGGCGCAGATCACCTGCTGCTCTTCTTGGCTGATCTCGTTCATTTGCAGCACGGTAACTTGGCCGGGGGCAAACAGATCCTTCGGGGCCAGGTGCTCCATGCGGTGGAAGTAGTCCGATCGCTCCAGTTTGCCCAGCTTCCACTCCAGGGCTGGAGCCGACGAGCCGGTTTTCTCGTTGCCCTCGTCGTCGGTGGTGCGGTCTGACTCGTAGCAAGCCGAGATCAGATCCTGCACATCCCAGCGGTGTTCGCCAAATTTGTGCTTGCCCAACAGGCTAAAGGCTTTGTTGAGAATGGCCTGCTGGCGATCGCTCATATCGGGCAGCAGGGTGAGAATGTCGTAGTAGTCGAGCGACGACATACGGATGCGAATGTCGTCGGGGGTAAGCAGCTTAACTTCAGGGCTGTAGCCATCGTCGCTAGCAAAGCTAGGATGGCCGCGCATGTCGGCTAGGGTGCCGTACTCACCGTGGGGGTCAAAGATCAGCACTGCCGCCCTATTGTAGGGGCTGAGCAATTCTTCAATCAGTACCCCCGCCGTGTAGCTTTTGCCCGAGCCAGTGCCCGCCAAGATCGCCATGTGGGTACTCACCAGCTCTTTCACATCCAGCGTTACGGGCACCCGCCCGCCGGGACGCAGCAGTAAGGAGCCGATTTCGGCAGAGCCCACCTCTTTGGGTTGTTTCTTATTAATAATCTGGCGCAGGCTTTCGTCGTCGGCTAGACAGACCTTGGCCCCTGGATCGGGGGCGATGCGAGGGTTCATAAAGCCTAGGGCAGGGTGAAAATGACCCACCACATCGACAGTGACCTCGTAGATTTCAGGATTGGGATGGGCGAATCCAACCAGTGCCGCGATCGCCTCAGGATTGATATCTGGGTCAGCAAAGATGCGATCGGGCAGGTGGTCGATCAGGCGGCGATCGGAGATCTTTCCTAGAATCTGGGCGCTGGGGATATCCGCTAGATCGACGGTGTAGTAGACAAACTCACCGATTTTGACCTGGCGGTTGTCGGCGGTAATGAACACATACTGGTTGCCGTTTTCCCCCGGCCCCTTAACGGTGCCAATTACTGGAGAAGCCGAAGGTTGCTTTGACCGTGCCATAGGAACCCGCTAGGAAAGGAATTTTTGCCAGGGTAGCAAAAGTCTAGCCATCCCCAGCGTTGACTTCATTAATACTAATGTCCTGCTGACGATTAGGGTAGAGGCAACGTCATCGACCTGTGAAGAAGATGTAGCGCTGAACCTTGCGATGATCAAGGACCAGCCTTCGGCTATCCCGGTAGAGATTGCGGATCTTACTGAGCGAAGGCGATCGAAAAATTGGCGTATTCACGGATACTGCCTTGCAGGCTAGTAGATAGGCTAGGAGTAGTCGAGGGTGAGGTCAGGCTAGCCCAAACCCCACCCCCGGCTCAGGAGGTCAGGAATACTTCGCTGGACGATTGCCCATGGCTTCGGAAAATCCGACAGTTTTGTTCCAGGCTCGCCCTCCCGAGGGGTTAGCGTCTACCTCTACCTATCTTTGTGAAGGGCGCGAAACCTGGCCCTTGGTTCACGCCCTGGCTGCTACGCTCAATGAGCCCGACATCTTGCCGTCTTTGGCGGAGGTGCTGGGCACTCACTTGGGAGCAGGGGCTTGCCTACTGCTCTGCCACTATCCTGACCACGGGTTGACTTACACCTGTTGGCGCCAGGGGGGAGCCTCTGTTAACCACCAGCTCGGTGACGCCAAAAGCGGCTCGATCCTAGATCGACAGCGCCAAGCAGCCCTAGAACTCGTTCAACAAACCATTGACCAAGCAGCAGGCAAGGCTCGGCTGTCTTGGCAGAAGGGGTTGGCAGGGCTGCTGCGGAACGAAGCAGAGACACCTGCCTGGCTACGCACCATTGCGCACTGCACCGCTATTGCTGTGGATGGGGCAGGGTTGCAGGGCGCGATGCTGCTGCTGGGGGCTGGGGGGCTGAGCGTGGAGCCTACCGCCCAGGCTAACTTGGCCAGCATAGGCGCGATCGCTTTCCATCAGCACTACCTTCAAGGGCAAGCCCAGCGCAACACCGAGCAGTTACGCTACCTCAACTACCTCAAAGAAGACTTTCTCAGCACCCTTAACCACGAGCTACGCACCCCCCTCACCAGCATGATGCTGGCCATTCGCATGCTGCGCCGCCCCGATCTCACCCCCGAGCGATCGGCTATGTATTTGGATATTTTGGAACAGCAGTGCACCCGCGAAATCAACCTAGTGAACGACCTGCTGATGCTGCAAACTCTGGAGTCTAAAGCCCCTGCAGAAGTTCGCCAATCTACAGATTTAGGGCAGCTGCTCACGGATTTGGCCAAACAGTCACAGGAACAATTTCACCAGGCTCAGCTAACGCTGGCACTACAGCTACCGTCTAAGCCGGTATTGCTAGCCACTGACCCAGAGCGGCTGACCAAAGTGTTAAAAGAGCTGGTGAGCAACGCCCGCAAGTATTCAACCCCGAAAACGGTTGTGACCTTTGCCCTAGCTGATAATCAGGCCCAAGAGGGACGGGTCACTCTGCAAGTTAGTAATTTGGGGGCGGCCATTGAGGCAGACGACTTGCCTCACGTTTTTGACAAGTTTCGGCGAGGCCACAACGCCACCAAAGATGGCATTGCTGGTACCGGTACCGGCCTTGCCCTAGCCCGTGGGCTTGTAGAGCAACTGGGGGGCACTATAAAGGTGTCAAGCCAACCAATCGACGCCCAACTCTGGCAAACCTGTTTCACCCTTGAGTTTGAACGCCATGACAAATCTATCCCTAATTCGTAGGGCAACAATTCATCGGGGCAACACCATGCCAGTAAATTTTGCTGGTATTCTGGGCACAGGTGTGGTGGCCTGGCCAAACTACACCCTTAACGGCTGGTTTTGACCCATGACTGCGACAACCCCTGAAATCCCCAACTTTGAACCAGCGCTCCTAGGTGCTGAGGTTTCTGCGCAGGCAGCAGGTGTCACCATCCACACCGAGAAGCTGGAGGGACAGCAGCGCCGTATTTTGGCGTCAACCCAGATTCCTGCCACAGCCGATCAGGTCTGGCAGGTGCTGACAGACTACAACAACCTGTCGAGCTTTATCCCCAATCTCTCCCACAGTCAGCGGTTGAGCCATCCCAATGGCGGCATTCGCCTAGAGCAGATCGGCTCCCAATGCTTTCTCAACATCAAGTTTTGCGCCCGTGTGGTGCTGGATATGGTCGAGGCCTTTCCGAAGGAACTGCGCTTTACCATGGTGGAGGGTGACTTTCGCCAATTTGAGGGCAAGTGGACGCTAGAACCAGTGAAAGATGCCGCTGGTGAGGTAGTTTGCCTAGGCTATGATCTGGTGATTCGGCCTCCCCGAGCGATGCCGGTGGCGCTGATCGAGCGGCATATCCGCAATGACCTGAGCCGCAATCTGCAAGCAATTAGCGATCGCACCCTCGTGCTGTTTGGCGCTTAGTCTGAAACCTTTGACACCGAGTCCAGGGCTAGCTAGACACCAGCGGTTCCATCCGTTCGGCAATGACGGCATAGAAGGGGTCACCGCCGGGCATGCCGAGCATTTGCAGAATGGCGGGAACGCTGGGGGTGTGAGTTACCACCTCTGGGCTGCTAAAGCCGGGTACAGAGCCAAAATAACCTTTGACCAGATTGACCCGGCGGGTTTCGCTTCCGTCACGCCAGGCGGCGATCGCCTTCTGATAAAACATGCGGTTTGAGAAGCTAACAATAGCAATACCGCCCGGCTTGAGAATGCGGTAAATTTCGCCAAACACCACCTCAGGCTGCTGGAGATACTGTACCGATACTGTATTGAGCACTGCGTCAAAGGATTGGTCATCCAGCGGCAGCTTGGGGTTTTCGTTGAGGTTTTGCACGAAATAATGGTTGAGGCGGGGGTTTTTGGCCAGCTCTTCGGCGTTTAGGCCATGGCCTTCGACCCATTCAAAACCCATGTCTTTGGGCAGGTGGGAGACCCAGCTGCTCATCATGTCGAAGATGCGGCTGTTGGGGGTTAAACGTTCACGGTAGAGATCCGTGAGCTGCTGAATGAAGCCATCATCTACATGGGTTACAAAGCGGGGCGCATCGTAGAAAGCGGTGTCGCTAGACTCGTCGAGCTTGGTGCGCTGGTCGGGCTGAAGCAGCATGGTAGTCGGGGGTAAAGGCTTTCTTTGAGTGTAAACAAAGATTAAGCTCAGGGCCACACCGGTTTACCCTGCTGTAGTGCGGCTCTGGGATGAAGGATTTTTGTTTAATTTTAGCGAGTGTTTCCACCCATTCCCCGTCTGGAGAAGGGTTTGGTTAGCTTGGAGACTGCGCAAGCCGGCTAAGGCTCGCCCCGCATCACCGGCGGCTGCCAGTCACTAAAGCCCTCTAGATGACCCCAGTAGCCCAGAAAGCCAACGAAGGCCCACACCAGCGCCGCCACCAGCAGGACTACAGTCCCCAGGATGCGCCAGCCTTTGTTGCTACGCAGGTACACCAGGGTAGGGGCTGCCAGTACCCCGCCCAATCCTGTCAGAATAAAGCCTAGCCCAGCTACTAATGGCTGTTGGGTTTGACCCAGATTAATGATGCGTGCCCCTATGACGACTGCGGTAAGGCCGGCAAAAAAAGCGTAGACTGCCAGCGAAAGCAAATCCCAGCCCTGAACGATCGCGATCGCAGTGGCCAGATAAAGCCCCCCAAACAGCACTGTGGTTTCGCCAAAGGAAATGTTGAAGCTGCCCGGTACGGGCCAGGTCAAGACCATGTGCAGGCCGGTGACCAGAGCGATCGCCCCCACTAACCCAAAGCCCGGTATCCACCGCTTGAGGTTGGCCCCGTCTAGCCCGTGATAGACAAAGTCGGCCAGCAGCACTAGCCCGGCCACCATGTTGATCAGCATGAGGGTGATGTAATCGATAAACATGACGGCAGCTTTTAGAGTGCGATGTTTTACATCCTACCGGGCGATCGCTTGATGTTTACGCTGATGCCGACGATATTTGAGGTTGATAACAGGCTGACTAGGCCACTGTTGGGGCTAGTGGCCTTTGTGGCGGTATCGCTGCTGACGTACAAACCGCTCAGCCGGATGAGGTGCGATCGCCGGTTAAGCTTCTATTGCTTATTGCATTACAAAAGCCCTCTGTCTTGTCGATAGAGGGCTTTACTGTTCTTGAAACTAACCTATCCAGCAAGACTTCCTACACAGTCACTGCCTCTGCCTGGGTGCGCACCCGATCGATCAAATCCTTTAGACCGTAGGGGTTGACCCGATAGCTCAGCGGGTGGGCAATCAGTCGGGCAGTGCTGTGGTAGAGCACCTCTAGCTCCATCAGGTTGTTTTCCTTCAAGGTTTTGCCCGTCGAAACTAGATCGACGATCGCCTCCGACATGCCCGTAATCGGCCCCAACTCTACCGAGCCGTAAAGAGGCACAATTTCTACCGGCAAATCTAGGCTTTGAAAGTAGTCGCGGGCGCAGTTGACGTACTTAGAGGCCACCCGGCTGTGGGCAGGCAGATCGAGGGCCGAGCGATAGGGGCTGGTGGTTTTGACGGCCACCGACAGACGACAGCCGCCAAAACCTAAGTCAGCCAAGTGGGCTACAGCGGGCTTTTTCTCGCGCAGTACGTCGTAGCCAACCATGCCGAGCTGCGCTTGACCGTATTCCACATAGACGGGCACATCCTGGGCGCGCACCAGTAGCCCTGTCGCCTGGCCCGAGGCGTCGGTAATTTGCAGCTGGCGATTAGCGCTGTCGAGAAACAGGCTAAAGTCGAGGCCAACAGCTTGGAGTAGGCGAATGCTGTCTTTGAGCATGCCGCCCTTGGGTAGCGCGATGGTGAGCATGGAAGTTTTCCTCAGCGGTGCTCTAAAGGAGGTTTGATTGGGTAAAAAGGCTAACTGGTGGGCACTGCCCACCCGACAGAAGCCTCATTGATTTGTCTTACACCCGGAATTTCTCAGTGACGCGGCGCATGGCTTCGTTCACGTTGTCGCGGCTGTTGAAGGCTGAGATGCGGAAGTAACCTTCGCCTGCGGCCCCAAAGCCCGAGCCGGGGGTGCCGACCACATGGCAAGTGTGCAAGAGCTTATCGAAAAAGTCCCAGCTGGTCAGGTCGTTGGGGGTTTTGACCCAGACGTAGGGGGCGTTGACGCCGCCATAGACAGCAATGCCTGCGGCCGTGAGCTGCTCGCGAATGATGCGAGCGTTCTCCATATAAAAGTCGATTAGGGCTTTTGTTTGAGCCTGACCCTCGGGAGAGTAAACCGCCTCGGCCCCGCGCTGCACGATGTAGGAGACGCCGTTGAACTTGGTGGATTGGCGGCGGTTCCACAGGCCGTGGAGGGCTATTTCGCTGCCGTCATCGGCTTTGCCCATGAGGGTTTTGGGGACAACTGTTAAAGCACAGCGAGTACCGGTGAAGCCAGCATTCTTCGAGAAGGAGCGGAATTCGATCGCACATTCCCGCGCTCCCTCAATTTCATAGATGGAGTGGGGAATGGTGGGGTCGGTGATAAAGCCTTCGTAGGCGGCATCAAACAGAATGATTGAGCCGTGGGCGCGGGCGTAGTTGACCCAGGCTTGCAAATGCTCTTTGCTGGCGACCGCCCCGGTGGGGTTGTTGGGGAAGCAGAGATAGATCAGATCTACTTTTTCGTGGGGGATGCTGGCGGTGAAGGCATTGGCGGCGCTGATCGGCAGGTAGGTGAGGCCGCCGTACTCGCCGTTTTCGTTGGCGGGGCCGGTGTGGCCTGCCATCACATTAGTGTCGACATAGACGGGGTAGACCGGGTCGGTGACGGCGATCGAGTTGTTGCTGCCAAAAATATCGAGAATGTTGCCGCAGTCGCACTTGGAGCCGTCGGAGATAAAGATTTCGCTGGCATCAATGTCGCAGCCCCGGCTCTGAAAATCGTGTTGGGCAATTTTTTCGCGCAGCCAGAGGTAGCCCTGCTCAGGGCCGTAGCCGTGGAAGGAGGTGCGATCGCCCATGTCTTCCACCGCTTTGACCATGGCGGTGCGGCAGGCTTCGGGCAGGGGCTCGGTCACATCGCCAATGCCCAGCTTAATAATCGGAGCGTCGGGGTTGGCCTCGGCAAAAGCGCTGACCCGGCGAGCAATTTCGGGGAACAGGTAGCCCGCTTTAAGCTTGAGATAGTTGTCGTTGATAGTGGCCATGGAGCGTTGCGCGATGGTGACAGTTACTTAACTAAGGGTACAGCGCGACGGGGGAGTAGGGGAGTGGATGGGTGGCGAGTAGGGGAGTGGATGGGTAGGGGGTGGATGGGTAGGGAGTAGAACTAGCTCATCCACCCATCCACCCCCGAGGACGCTAGTATGGGA
Organism: Leptolyngbya subtilissima AS-A7; assembly: GCF_039962255.1. Classification (NCBI taxonomy): domain Bacteria; kingdom Bacillati; phylum Cyanobacteriota; class Cyanophyceae; order Leptolyngbyales; family Leptolyngbyaceae; genus Leptolyngbya; species Leptolyngbya subtilissima. Next base: position 124,792 of record NZ_JAMPKY010000003.1, read on the forward strand.
TGTCCCTGATACCGCCCCACGACTATGGTCCCTGGTGAATCTTTTGGCGAAAAACTCTACGAAGGCAAGGCCAAAATTATCTATGCCACCGACGACCCGGCGGTGCTGCTGACCTACTTTAAAGATGACGCCACTGCTTTTAATGCCCAAAAGAAGGGCCAGATAGTTGGCAAGGGGCACATCAACTGCGCTATCTCTACCTATCTTTTTAAGCAGCTTGAGGCAGCAGGCATTGAGACCCATTGGCTAGAAACAACGGGCGATCGCACCATGCGGGTCAAAGCCCTCCAGATCATTCCCCTCGAAGTCGTCGTTAGAAATTTGGCGGCGGGCAGCCTCTGCAAGCAGACCGGTCTGCCCCTAGGCCAGCGCCTCGATCCGCCGCTGGTGGAGTTCTATTATAAGGACGACGCACTGGGTGATCCGCTGCTGACGGGCGATCGCATTCGCGCCATGGCAATCGCCAGTGAGGAACAGATCGCCACTCTGCGCCGTCTTGCCCTCAGAATCAATCAAATCCTGACGGATTTCTTCATGGGTTGCGCTATCACCCTGGTTGACTTCAAGCTGGAGTTTGGCCTCGATACCCAACAGCAGATTTTGCTGGGCGACGAAATTAGCCCTGACACCTGCCGTCTATGGGATCAAACCACCGACGACGAAGCTCAACGGGTGCTCGACAAAGATCGCTTTCGGCAAGATCTGGGCCAAGTCGAAGCAGCTTACCAGCGTGTGCTAGAAAAGGTGGCGGCACAATCGGCCAAGAATTAGCACCATCAATGCGGTAGAATTTGTCCGATTGTGGGGGCAGTGGCCCGCCCAGGGCAGTTTTCCCTGGCTCTCAGCCCGGGAGAGGGTCCTTGATTGGTGTGTGGACGTGTTTAGCAGGTGTGTTTAGATGCGGGTTTCTCCTAATTATTTATTGGCCGTGTTGGCCACCTCTGGGCTGGTAGGGCTGATTGCTGCCCCGGCCCACGCCGATCCAGTCGCCCTAGAATTTGTCGTGCAGGCAGATTCCTCCGCAGCTGAACCCTCGGAGACCCTCGAACCAGGCTATAGCCAAAGTGCTGATGCCCTGGCTGAGCCTGTTATAGGTATCTCCGATCCCGCCAGCACTATCGACTTTGACCAGGTTCAGCCCGACCTCGGCCCTAGCCCAGTCGCCGAAAACCTCCAGAGTGCGATCGACGGCTACCGTTCTGTTGAAGGTGAGGCCGACGCAGATGCTGCCACTGCCCTCTCGCCCGCCACTAGCTCAGAGTCTAGTGTTGAACAGAGTGCCCAGCTAGAGAGTGCTCAGCTGGCTCAAACCCCCAGCACCCAGCGTGAAATCAGCCCCGAAGAGGCCCAGCGCATTTTAGATGGAGCCGTGCAGCGCCGTAGCCAGCCCCAGCCAGCCCCCACGCAAGAGCAACCCGAGACTCCTGAAGCCACACCCGCCGATGAGGAAGCCGACGAGCCTGCTGAAGAAGCTCCTGAAGAACCAGCCGCAGAGGTTGAAGAGCCCCGAGTTCTAGTCGCCGAAGTTCAGGTGCAACCCAATCAAGGCGAACTCGATCCGTCCCTTGAGAACTTGATCTACAGCGTAATTGAAACCCAAGCCGGGCGCACAACTACCCGTACCCAGCTTCAGCAAGACATCAACAGCATTTTTGCCACCGGTTACTTCGCCGATGTCGATGCCCAGCCCGAAGACACTGATTTAGGGGTGCGAGTCACCTTCTTGGTGCAGCCCAACCCGGTGCTCACCGACGTGCGGCTGGAGGGTAACGAAGTCCTGCCCCAAACCATCGTCGATGATATTTTCGACGAACAAAAGGGTGAGATCATCAACCTGATTGACTTTCAGGAAGGAATTCTAGAGCTCAACCAGTGGTACCAAGACCAGGGTTACGTGCTAGCCCAGGTGGTCGCCGCTCCCCAAGTCTCACCCGACGGGGTCGTCACCCTAGAGGTAGCAGAAGGGGTAATTGAAAGCATCGAGGTGCGTTATATCAACGACCTGGGTCAGTCTGTTGACGAGGAGGGCAATCCGGTGCGGGGGCGGACTCGGCCTTTTATCATTACCCGCGAGTTTGAGACCGAGCCCGGTGAAGTGTTCAACCAAGCCCGCATTGAGCAAGATTTTCAGCGGGTGTTTGGCCTGGGAATTTTTGAGGATGTGGTACCCGGGCTAGAACCTGCCGAAGACGACCCGCGCAAAGTTAAGCTGATTGTCAACGTATCTGAGCGCAACACTGGTTCTGTAGCGGCTGGTCTAGGCTTTAACTTTACTGGCGATCTCTTCGGTACGGTGAGCTTCCGCCAGGACAACTTTGGCGGCAACAACCAAAAATTCAGCGCTGAGGCTCAGCTCAGCACCCGAGACATTCTGTTTGACGTGTCATTTACGGACCCTTGGATTGCGGGTGATCCCTTCCGGACTTCCTACACTGTTAACGCCTTTGCTCGCTCAGCCAACAACCTCAATTTTGAGGACGGCCCTAACCCCATCAACCTAGCTAACGGCGATCAGGTGCGCATTCGCCGCCTGGGCACCGGCATTACCTTTAGTCGTCCCTTTGATAATGGTTGGACGGTGGCGGTAGGCACTTTGATTCAAAACGTGTCGGCTCGCGATGCCGATGGTAGGGTCAATGCTGTAGACGCCGCTGGCAACCCCCTGACGGCAAGCAGTCGTGGGGTTGATGACCTCTGGACATTCCCTGTCAGTGCTACTCTCGATCGCCGCAATGATGCCTTCAACCCCACCAGCGGCAGCGTTCTGCGGCTCAACACCGAGCAGTCGGTACCCCTAGGGCGGGGCAGCATCTTGATGAATCGGCTGCGGGGAAGCTATAGCTACTACATTCCCCTCAGACTGCTGAACTTTGCTGAAGGCCCCCAGGCATTGGCCCTCAACTTTCAGGCGGGCACCATTATTGGCGAATTACCCCCCTATGAGGCGTTTACTCTAGGCGGCACCAACTCCATTCGCGGTTATGACGAAGGCGAAGTGGGGAGTGGACGTAGCTATGCTCAATTCACCGCCGAATATCGCTTTCCGCTGTTTTCGTTTTTGGGCGGTGCTTTATTCCTAGATGTTGGCAGTGACCTGGGCAGCGGCAATGCCGTACCCGGTGCCCCTGGTCCGTCACGGGGTAAGCCCGGCAGCGGCATTGGCTATGGAGCTGGGGTACGGGTTTCGACTCCCCTGGGTCCTCTGCGGGTTGACTACGGCTTTAGCAATCAGGGCGAGGGCCGCATCCACTTCGGGTTTGGAGAGCGCTTTTAATGGTGCAAACAGGTCTTGACTCAGAGCGATCGACCCAGTCAAGCTGGGGCATAGCCGCCAGGCAAACTACCTTGGCCACTGTGGTAGACCGGCAGGGCATAGGCCTCCATTCGGGCCTTGCGACCACGGTTACCTTGAGGCCAGCGGCACCCGGCCAAGGGCGTTTCTTTGTTCGCACCGATCTGCCGGGCCAACCCTCGGTGGCTGCTAGCCTCGCCGCGGTAAACCCAACTGTGCTATCGACAGAGCTTTGCCAAGGGGAGGCTGCGGTACGCACGATCGAGCACCTGTTGGCGGCCCTAGTGGGGTTGGGCATTGACAACGTTCGCATTGATATTACTGGCCCAGAGGTGCCCTTGCTGGATGGGTCAGCCCTGGGCTGGGTAGAGGCCATTCGCCAGGCGGGGCGGCAAGAGCTTGAGGCACCTCGCACTGTAGCGCATTTAGAACAGCCGGTGACAATTCACCAGGGTGATGCCTTTGTCGCCGCTTTTCCGGCTTCAGTAGCACGGTATACCTACGGCATTGACTTTGAGGTGGCAGCGATTGGCAATCAGTGGTTTAGCTGGTCACCCAGTGCCGAACCCTTTGGCCTGGATGGATTTGCCACCACCATTGCCCCAGCCCGCACCTTTGGTCTGGCCCACCAAATCGAGCAGCTGCGCGCCAGTGGTTTGATCCAGGGGGGTAGCCTTGACAACGCTCTAGTGTGCGGTGAAGAGGGCTGGCTGAATCCACCCCTGCGGTTTGAGAACGAACCGGCTCGCCACAAAATGCTGGATCTGATTGGCGATCTGAGCCTGTTGGGCAGTTTGCCCACGGCCCATATTGTGGCCTACAAGGCGAGCCACCGTCTCCACGGTGAGTTAGCGGCGGCGCTAGTACCGGCTCTCGTTTATGGCACCCTCTAGTGGCAAAATCAATCTAGGCATATTTGCCTGCTGCACCTTACTGTACTGACTCACCTATTGTGATTGACGCAACTGCATCGAGCCCCCTGACCACGACCTTGGACGGCGTTGAAGCTGCTTCAGCGGCGGAACCGATGGCGGTTCCCAAGACTAGCTATAGCGCTGAAGAGATCCATGCCCTGCTGCCTCACCGCTATCCCTTTGCCCTAGTCGATCGCATTGTCGACTATGTTCCAGCCAAGCATGCCATTGGCATTAAAAATGTCACGTTCAACGAGCCTCACTTTCAGGGGCATTTCCCGGGGCACCCGATTATGCCAGGGGTGTTGATTGTCGAGGCCATGGCCCAAGTGGGTGGCATTGTGCTGATGCAGATCCCAGGAGTTCAGGGGTTGTGCGTGTTTGCCGGCATTGACAAGGTGCGGTTTCGTCGCCCTGTGGTGCCTGGGGATCAGCTGGTAATGACCGTAGAACTGTTGGCTCTAAAGCGGCAGCGGTTTGGCAAAATGCGGGGTCGGGCTGAGGTTGATGGGCAACTGGTCTGCGAAGGTGAGCTAATGTTCTCTGTGGTGGAGCCGGCAACAACTCCCCAGGGGAAATAGGAAAACCATGTGTCTACGTTGCAATCTCTGGGTTTTGGAGGCGGGCCATTGACTACCCTGATTCATCCCACAGCAGTGGTTCACGAGGGTGCTCAGGTGCACCCCAGCGTCAAGATCGGCCCCTATGCGGTGATTGGTGAGCAGGTAAGCATTGGCCCTGGCACCGAAATTGGCGCTCACGCAGTGATTGATGGCCAAACAACAATTGGGTCCCAAAACCGAATTTTTCCTGGGGCGGCCATTGGTCTGGAGTCGCAGGATCTCAAGTACGACGGCTCGATGAGTCGGGTGGTGGTTGGCGACAACAACCTGATTCGGGAATACGTCACCATTAACCGAGCTACCGACGCCGGGGCAGTGACCCTAGTGGGCAGCAATTGCCTGCTGATGGCCTACTCCCACGTGGCCCACAACTGCGTGGTTGAGGATCACGTCATTCTCGCCAACTCAGTAGCGCTGGCTGGCCACGTGTATGTGGAGTCGGGTGCGCGAATTAGCGGCATGGTAGGCGTTCACCAGTTTGTGCGGGTTGGGCGGCTGGTGATGATTGGCGGGCTCAGCCGCATCGATCGCGACGTGCCGCCCTTTACCCTGGTCAACGGCAATCCGGCTGAGGTGCGGGGGCTCAATCAGATCGGCTTGCAGCGAGCGGGTCTCACCGCTGACCCCCAGGCCTATCGTGAACTGAAGCAGGCCTATCGGTTGGTCTATCGTTCGGGCATATCGCTCAGTGAAGCGGTGAGCAAACTCAATCAGGATGAGTCGAACGACTTGGTGCGGCACTTTAGTGAGTTCTTGCGGGCCGCCCAGCAGCCCGATCGCCGCGGATTGACTCCCGGCCGCCGCCGCAACAAGCACAGCGATGATGAGTAGTTGGGGAGCCGCGTAGGGAATGGCTGACCTCACTCGGCGACGGATTTTTATCAGCACCGGCGAGGTGTCGGGCGATTTGCAGGGGGCGCTATTGATTGAGGCGTTGATGCAACGGGCGCGCGATCGCCACCTCAGCCTAGAGATCTCGGCCTTGGGTGGCCCCCGCATGGCCAAAGCGGGGGCCAAGCTAGTGGGCGAAACCACGGGCATTGGCTCGGTGGGCATTTTTGAGGCGTTGCCCTACCTGGTGCCGACCCTGCGTCTGCAGCGGGTGGCCAAGGCGGCGCTCGATGCCCAGCCGCCCGACATTGCCGTGCTGATCGACTACATGAACCCCAACCTGGTGATGGGCAACTACCTTAAAACCCATCATCCCCAGGTGCCGGTGATCTACTACATTGCCCCGCAACAGTGGGTGTGGGCCTTTTCTGAAAATGACACCCGCAAGTTGGTGCAGTGCAGCGATCGCATGCTGGCCATCTTCAAAGCCGAAGCCGACTACTTTCAACGATTTGGGGCTGACACTACCTGGGTTGGCCATCCGTTGGTCGATCGCTACCCTGGCCCCGCCGACCAGGCCGCTGCCCGTCAGCAGTTAGGTCTGCCGCTGGATACCCCGGTGGTGACGCTGCTGCCCGCCTCCCGGCAGCAGGAGGTGAAATATCTCATGCCGGTATTGCTCAAGGCCGCGCAGATCATCCAGGCCCAGTGCCCCAAGGTCACGTTCTTGCTGCCGGTGTCGATTCCGGCGTTGCAGGCCAATTTTGAGCAGGGGCTAGCCGCCCATGGGTTAAATGGTCGAGTGATTGACGAGGGCAGCCAGGGAGCGATCGCCGCCGCCGATGTCGCCATCACCAAATCGGGCACCGCCAACCTCGAAATTGCCCTAATGGATGTGCCTCAAGTGGTGGCCTACCGCATTCACCCTCTCAGCGCCCGCATTGCCCACTACTTGCTGAAGTTTGACGTGCCCTACGTGTCGCCGGTCAACCTGGTGGTCAACCAGCCCGTCGTGCCCGAATTTTTGCAGTGGCAGGCGACCCCCGAGGCGATCGCCGCTGCGGCTCTAGAACTGCTGCACAGCGAAACCGCTCGCCAGACCATGCGGGCAGGCTACGCCAAGATGCGCGAAGAGCTGGGGCCACCCGGCGTTTGCCAGCGCACCGCAGATTTGATCTTGGATGCTCTGCCTAAAATGTCGTGACGGGATGCCCTCGATATGAATCGACCTGAAACTGTTGAAGCGTCCCCAAAGTCACTACAATTGTTATGCTTTGCCGGAAAGAGGTCGCTCTGTCTCGTTTGACAGCCCGGTCCGGTGGTGACAGGAGGATCTTTAGTGAATATACCTGAGCTATTTGCCCGTGGCGGTCCTGCCATGTGGCCGCTGCTCCTACTCTCAATCTTGGCTGTGGGCACCATTTTGGAGCGCATCTGGTTTTGGTCGCGCATTTTGACCCGCGAACGCGAGGTGTCTGGGCGTGTGTTGGAGGCCGCCCGTCGCGACTGGGCGGCGGCGGCCGATATCTCTTATCGCTCTGCGGCACTGCCTATGGGGCGGTTTTTGTCGGCTCCCCTCAAACTGCAATCCCCCGATCCAGAAGTGTTTCGTCTGGCCCTAGAAACTTCGGCCAACGAAGAACTGCTGGCTATGAGCCGGGGCGAAAAAATTCTTGAGGCCGTTGCTACCCTGTCCCCTTTGCTGGGCTTGTTGGGTACCGTGTTGGGCCTGATCAACTCCTTAAGTTCTATTCAAATTACTGACCTGGGCAGCGGGGATGCCACCGCAGGTACCTCGTTGGGTATCAGCGAGGCGCTGATTAGTACCGCTACCGGCCTGATTATTGCTATTACCGCCCTAGCCTTTTATCGGTTGTTTCAGGGGTTTGTGTTTGGCCAAGCCAAGATGTTCCGCCAAGCGGGTAGCGAGCTAGAGCTGCTTTACCGGCAGAGCTGGGCCCATCTCCACGGGGTGTCGCCCATGCCAGTGCCGGTGCCGGTGCCCGCAGACGCCCTGGTTGAGCCAAATTCCTCTGTGCTCGATGCTACGCCATCTGCGGAGAACCCCTCACTATGAAAATAGATCTGCTCGACAATCCCTCCAGGGATGTGCACATCGAGATTGTGCCGCTGATCGACGTGATTTTTTGCATTCTGACGTTCTTCATTTTGGCGGCGGTGGGTTTGACTCGGCAGCAGGCCATCGACTTAGACTTGCCTACGGCCCAAACGGGGCAACCTTTGCCCGGACAGGTTGGTCAGGGGGCCGATCGCCTCTACGTCAGCATCGATGGCTTCGGCCAAGTGTATCTTGACCAGCAGCCTGTGCCCATCGAGCTGCTCAGAGATGTGCTGGGTCAGTTTAACCAAGTCAACCCCGGTGGGCTGATTGTGCTCTATGCCGCTCGTGATGCGCGCTACGAAGATGTGGTCGTGGTGCTTGATGAGCTGCGGGCTGTAGGGGGCGATCGCGTCGCCCTCGCCACCCTGCCTGCCGATACCACCCTTGGGCCAGAGGACGCTGCCCCTGGTGACGATCCAGCTCAGCTCCCTGAAGGGTTTCCTCAGCAGACTCCCGAGGGTCAGCTGCCGCCTGGTTTTGGTCAACCCGGCAGCCAGCCCCAATCGCCGACCTCGCCACTGTTTCCCAATGAGCCGACTGCGCCGTCCCAAGAACCGGCTTCGCCGCTCCAGCCTGCACCCCAGCCCAGTCCGGCGCGGCCTTAGGTCATACCTAAAGAGAAAATCTTTCCCTAGGTAGAGGTTGGGCTACTAGCATTCCGGTTTTATGAGGAGACCTGGGTTGGTCCTGTCGAAACTTCAGCTTCGACTTTGAATCAGTGGAATATTAGTTGGGTAGCCCGGGAACGTTCGATTTCCGGGCTTAAATTTTGCGTGAATACCGGTTTCCCTTTCTGAGACGCGGTCGGGTGCGTCTTAGCCGATTTTTGTTCGCGTTGGTTGCGATCGCCGCTACGGTGCTGGTCGGTGCCCATGTCTGGTCACAGCAGCCGGTCACTATCTCCTTTTTGCTGCGAGCGGTGGAAGCCGACCAAATGCAGGGCTTGGCTGAGCAGTTTATGGCCGAAAACTCCGATATTCGCATCGAGATGGTGCGCGGCCCCAACGCTGCCGACGCCGTCGAAAACCTTTACACCACCTCCTTTTTGCTGGGCGACTCGCCCTACGACATCCTCTTCTCAGACGTCGTTTGGATTCCCAAGTTTGCCGCTGCCGGGTGGCTAATAGACCTGTCGGACCGCGTCAGTGAAGCCGATCTGTCCGACTTTTTGCCGGCCGACGTGGCCGCTGGCCTCTACCAAGGTGGCCTCTACCGCATGCCATTTCGCTCCGACATGGGCATGCTTTACTACCGCACCGACCTGCTCGACCAGGTCGGGCTCGAACCGCCCGAGACCTTTGACGACCTGATTGCTGCCGCCGAGACCATCCAAGCCCAGACCGACGTGGACTGGGGATTTACGTGGCAGGGCTTGCAGTACGAGGGTTTAGTCACTAATTTTGTCGAAATTATCGCTGGCTACGGCGGTTTTTGGATTGACCCCACCACCCTAGAAGTGGGCTTAGATCAGCCCGCTGGGGTGCAGGCCGTGGAGTTTATGAAGGGCCTGATTGACCAACGCATTTCTCCCCCCGGTGTGACCAACTACATTGAGGAAGATTCGCTCCGCCAGTTTCAGAACGGCAATGTGGCCTTTTTGCGCAACTGGCCCTACGCCTGGGCCGAGGCCAACCGCGAGGGCACGCCTGTAGCCGGTAAGATTGCCCTCAAGCCCATGGTGCATGCCGCAGGCCAGCAGCCCGCTGCCTGCTTAGGAGGCTGGGGCTTTGGGATTTCGTCGACCACTCCTCACCCCGAGGAAGCCTGGCGGGTGGTGAAATTTTTTACTAGCCCTGAACCGATGAAAGATTTCATCACCGAGTTTGCCTATGTGCCTAGCCGCCGCGCCCTGTTCACCGATCCAGACGTGCTGGCGACGTTTCCTCACTACGCGCAGCTGTTAGAAGTGGCAGAAACGGCGGTACCTCGCCCTCCTGTCGGTCAATACGCCCAGGTTTCAGACATTCTGCAACGCTATCTGAGCGCGGCCATCAGTGACCAAATGACGGCTGAAGATGCCATGCGGGCGGCAGCGGGTGAGAGTCGGCGGGTGTTGGGGGTAGAGGGGTAGAAGGGTGGATGGGTAGGGGGTGGATGGGTGAATGAGTATGGGGACGAGGGCTAATGGCTAAGGACTATATTCGGCAGCGGGAACGGCGGACAGGGTGGCTGCTAATGTTGCCAGCGCTGCTGGTGTTGCTGTTGGTCTATGCCTTTCCGATTTTGAGGACTTTTTGGCTGAGCTTTTTTACTGAGAACCTCAGCACCAACCTAGAGCCAGTGTTTAGCGGCTTAGACAACTACGGGCTGATGGTGGGGGACGGTCGCTTCTGGCAGAGTATGCGGAATACGGCTGTGTTTACCCTGTTTACGCTGGTCTTTGAGCTGGGGTTGGGATTGATCATTGCCCTGGCCCTCGATCAGGCTTTTCGCGGGCGGGGCCTGGCGCGGACGATCGCTATTCTGCCCTGGGCGTTGCCCACCGCCTTAATTGCCCTGGCCTGGCGCTGGATTTTTAATACCGAGTTTGGCGTCTGGAACGACATGCTGATGCGATTGCATCTGATCGACAACCCGGTGAACTGGCTGGGAGAACCCTTTTGGGCCATGGTGGCGGTAATTGCTGCCGATGTCTGGAAGACGACCTCCTTTGTGGCGATTTTGCTGCTGGCGGGGCTGCAGTCGGTTTCTCAGGATCTGTACGAAGCCCACGCTCTAGATGGGGCTAGCCCCTGGCAAAGCTTTCGGCAAATTACGCTGCCGCTAATTGCGCCGCAGATTGTAATTGCCATGCTGTTTCGCTTTGCCCAGTCCTTTGGCATTTTTGACCTAATTCAGGTGATGACCGGTGGTGGCCCCGGCGGAGCCACAGAGACGGTATCGATCTACATCTACGCCGCTGTCATGCGGTATTTGGACTTTGGCTATGGGGCCGCCCTCGTGACGGTGACATTTTTGGTGCTGGTGGCGGTGGTAGGCCTGAGCTGGCTATACATCTCCCGACTCCGAGCTAAGACCGAGTAACCGTGGTCGAGTTCCTCCAGGAGCAAACACGTTAGCCTGCCCTACCCATCCACCCCCTACCCATCCACCCTCCATGACCACCGTCCCCCAAACTACCGCCCCTCCCCAGACCCCCGAGCGCAGCATTCCCTGGATGCGGGTGCTGCTGTGGCTGGCGATCGCGTTCACCGTCATCTTTAGCCTGGCGCCGGTGCTGTGGCAGGTGCTGACCTCGTTCAAGACCAATGCGGCCATCACCCAGACCCCAGTGGTCTACCTGCCGGGGTTCGGCCAGCTCACTTTGACCCACTATGCGGATCTGTTTCGACTCAATCAGTTCCACGTCTACATGTTCAACAGCGCTCTAGTGGCGATCGTCTCCACGGTGCTGTGCCTGGCGCTCGGATCTCCGGCGGCCTACGCCTTAGCCCGCCTGCGGATTCCAGGGGAGCAGGTGATTTTGGCGATCGTGCTGGTGGTGACCCTGTTTCCCTACATTTTGCTGTTCCTGGGCCTGCTCGAACTTGTGCGCGCCTTTGGCCTCGCCAACAACTACCTGGCGCTGATCATTCCCTACACCGCCATCAACCTGCCCCTGACGATTTTGGTCATGCGCAGCTTTTTTCAGCAGTTGCCCAAAGACCTGGAGGACTCGGCCCGCGTAGATGGCTACAACACGGTGCAAATGCTCTGGCGCATCGTGCTGCCCATGACCCTGCCTGCCCTAATCACCACTGGCATTCTGGCCTTTATCTTCGCCTGGAATGAGTACCTGTTTGCCCTGACCTTCATGACTCGCGAGGGCATGAAAACCATCCCCGTCGCCGCCGCCCAGCTCGGTGGCACCACTCTGTTTGAAGTGCCCTACGGTCCTCTAGCCGCCGCCACCGTAGTCGGCACCCTACCCCTAGTGCTGCTGGTGCTGTTCTTCCAGCGCCGCATTGTGCAAGGCCTCACCTCTGGCTCTGTTAAGGGGTAGATGGGTGGATGGGTAGGCGGGTAGATGGGTAGGCGGGTAGGCGGGTGGATGGGTAAATGAGTTCAACAACTTCACTCCCTCACCCATCCACGCTCCCACCCATCCACACTCCCACTCATCCACGCTCCCACCCACCCACACTCCCACCCACCTACCTCTACGATCATGGCTAAACTCGAACTCCAAAATCTCGCCAAAGCCTATAGCCGCGACATTGTGCCGGTGAAGCAGCTCAATTTGGTGGTGGAAGATAACGAGTTTTTGACCCTGGTGGGGCCATCGGGCTGTGGTAAGTCCACTATTCTTAGGCTGATTGCGGGGCTGGATCAGCCTACGGAGGGGCGGGTGATGATTGGCGATCGCGATGTTAGCCCACTGCCGCCGGGCGATCGCAATATTGCCATGGTCTTCCAGAGCTATGCTCTCTATCCCCACATGACGGTGCGCGACAATGTGGCTTCGGGGCTCAAATTGCGCCATCTGCCGGCGGGCGACATTCAAAAGCGGGTGCAGGAAGTCTCTGAGGTGCTGGGCCTCGACCCGCTGCTCGATCGCAAGCCTGCGAAACTCTCGGGTGGGCAGCGCCAGCGGGTGGCCCTGGCCCGCGCCCTAGTGCGCAACCCCGACGTGTTTCTGCTCGACGAACCCCTGAGTAACCTAGATGCCCTACTGCGCGAGCAGGTGCGGGCCGACCTCAAGCAGATTTTTGCTGACCAAAAATCACCTATTGTCTACGTCACCCACGATCAGACCGAGGCCATGACCCTTTCAACCAAGGTGGCGGTGCTCAACAACGGCTATCTGCAACAGCTAGGCCACCCCCACGATATCTACAAAACCCCAGCCAATCGGTTTGTGGCTAGCTTCATCGGCAGCCCTCAGATGAACCTCGTTACTCTTAGCCGCACCGGCAACACTGTTGCCTTGGGTGATTTTGCCATACCGCTGCCGGTTGGAGTCCAGGCGACCTCTGTGGTGTTAGGCATTCGCCCCGAGCATCTGCGGCTGCCCCGCGAGGGCGATGTTCACACCGTCAGCGGACAGGTGTTTCTGGTGGAAAACCTGGGCATGCACGACCTAGTCAGCCTGCGGGTGCAGGGCGACCCCACCCTGACTCTGCGGGCGCTGCTACCCGCCGATGCCGCCTGGAGCAAGGAAAATCTGAAGCTGGCGTTGCCGCCCGAGTCAATCCACTGGTTCGATGGCAATACCGAGCAGCGCCTTGGGTAATGTTCCGTGGAACTTTCCTGGTCACAAACTCGGGGTAATGTAGGGGCAGTAATGCCCTAGGTCTGTCCTATGCTGCAAAACGCCTACCAATATGCGCTAGATAATAGCGATCGCATCCTTACCGCTCTGCAACAGCACCTGCTGCTGGTGGCGGTGCCCTTGGCGATTGGGCTACTGGTGGGGTTGCCGCTGGGGTTGTGGAGTGCGCGATCGCGCCTCATCTCTACCGTCATGCTCAATAGCTTCAATGCCCTGCGGGTGATTCCTAGCCTGGCGGTGCTGTTTTTGGCGGTGCCCGTGCTGGGGCTGAGCTTTTGGTCGGCGGTGCTGGCCCTGACGCTGCTGGTGATGCCGCCCATTCTGATCAGCACCGACGTGGCCTTTCGCAATATCAGCCCCGCCATTCGCGAGGCGGCAACGGGCATGGGCATGCCCCCCGGCGACATTCTCAAAACGGTCGAAATTCCCCTGGCGCTGCCAGTGGTGATTGCTGGCATCAAAACCGCCGCAGTGGAGGTGATCGCCAGCGCTACTCTGGCCGCCTTTGTGGGAGCGGGTGGGTTAGGAGCGTTTATTGTACTGGGGTTCGCCGCTTACGATCCGGCGATTTTGCTGGTGGGGGCGGTGCCGGTGGCGCTGCTGGCGCTGCTGGTGGAGGTAGGGTTGAGTGCAGTGCAGCGAGCTGCGCAGCCTCCAGGAGTGCGATCGGTTTAAGGTTAATTTAGCTTGATGGATTTAGCAGTCCTAGGTGAGTTCTGCCTAGATAACGTTTCTAGTCACACAACCAGACATGCAGCGAATGCACAATAAGTTTAGCTGTCAGTGTTGATGAAGTTTCTGCATATTAAACTGCCCAATAACTGAAAGGGAAAGCTACTTTTCTAGATCTGATCAAGCTGTGTTTGATAATTGTGGAATACGCTGCCTTCGATTATAGGGTTGCTAAAACAGCACTAGAAAATATCGATCGTAGGAAACTGAGATTGTGCTTGCAAGCAGTCCCACAGATATATTGCTAGACCGAGGTCTCCTGTCCAGAGGGGATAGCGCAGCTGTCGATAGAGTTGTTGCGACAGTTGGTACTGTTCGATTGCATGCATCGCGAAGACTCTAGCGCGATCGAGCCACATCTGATTGCCAGTTCGGGTAAACAACTTGAGAAATGCGTAGCCATTACCCCCTGTACCATGACACAGATTTGATCCCTTCTTTAATGGACCTGCTTGCCAAGTCAGCTCTCCACCTTGCTCTAAAATGCGATCAAATTGCTCATTGACCCCTCTTGGTAGCGTTGCCAAAGCCGTCACCATTCCGGGCGCTCCATGACAGTATTGCACTAAGTTTGGAGCTTGACGAGTATGGGCTTTGTCGTAAATAGCTGGCCAGTTTGCTGCGCCATCGTCCGTCACTGCGGTTTGAATCACAGTTATCATCGCTTGGGTTGAGATGTCTTGAAATTCCTCATTGGTTAATAGGGACTGTCCGACAAGCAATGGTGTTAAATTACTGGCAAAGCCATGTACAGGTCCCAACCACTGTTGTTGGCCACCGTACAAGTCGATTGTCCACAGGTATCCAATTTCACCAACAGGTTGCCACTCCTGTAGCAGTAAACTTGCTTGCAGTTTGAAAACCTCTTGCCATCTTGATTCTTGCGTCCACTGATACATAAAGTAAGCCGCTAGCATCGACCCGGCTATGCCCCACATCAGCTCTCGAACGGGCTGGGGGTCATTCTTATGAATCGATTGCAAAATTTGGATGGCTTTGTCTTCTGAGGGAGATAATTTATACTGCAGCAGCAGTAGTGGCAGTTCTCCAAACAAATAAGACGACTGCTCGGGATAGGGACTGACTTTGGGATAACGCTGCTGATTTTGTTCTAATGACTCATTGAGATGAGTCGTGACATCAATGGTTGAGTCAATTGCTCCAACTGTTTGCAGATACTGGATCGCCCATAGAACGCCAGCTTTACCAAAATATAGGTCGCTGCCAAATGCTTGATCGTCCATCGGGTGCCCATTCAACAACGGCATAGTTTGCAGTTGAGTAATGGTTTCACGGGCGATCGCACAAATTGCTTCTTGAACCGCATTCGGCTCCCAATCGAGCTGCAAGAGTGGATAGTGTCTAGCTGGATCAAACAGTGTCATTTTTCTTGTCTTATGAGTTAAGACCGAATGTTATCTGCGCGTTGTTATCGACCACTTGTTGAAACTAGATTTCAGATTGGGAGAATCAATGAGTTCATTCCAATGCCTTCCAGCTACTTTTAAGTAAACAGCTTTGAAGTCTAACGACCCAAGCTTAGCGACCCGGCGCACGGAACGCAACGATCGCAACCGCACCGCTGTAGCTGGGTTCGCTGCAGCGCATGGTCAGGCGATGTCATTGTTGGTCACGGAGCCGTCTGCATAACTGCATCAACAAACTCTTTGGGTGGAAGGTAGTCATGAGCCTCGACGTGATGCAGGATCATGACGGGTGAGGCGTAAATGCGACCATTCAGTCCCATGACACGAATCTCGGCAGAACTAAAACGCCCGTCTTCAAAACATGAGTGATACAACGCCTGGTCCTGCTCGGTCCAGTTTCCTGATGTCAGCAGTGAGTGAAGCTCGGGACAAAATGGGCAAACTTCGAACCCCCGCATCTGCTTCACGCGAGTGCGAGATAAAAGCCGAAGACGGTCTAAGAAACCCAGTGGTGGAGTCTCTTTGGTGAACTCGTGCTCCGCGTCGAGCCACCCGATGTTAAGAGCAGGTGGCTCGCCTTCCTCGACGTAGTATTCGTATGGTGTCAGGTCAGGAAAATACATGGCGTGGTAGTCGCATAACGGCTGAGCTAACCGGACGACAGCGAACTCTACCACTCAATCAGACTTATACTGCGTTCCGGTTCAGCGATTGGTTGGCTGGCACTATGCAAGACAATTAAAGCACGCGGGCATACTGAGAATACTATTTCTCTATAGACTAATGCTTATTCGGCGGTCACCTTACTGCTTAACGCTATATATAAGTTCCCTGGGTATCAGAATCACAGCTGGCTTTATCATCGGTTTAGGTATTTTCCTCCTGTTTTCAATCCGTCTTGAAAACCTGGCTCCTTTATTTTCCGCTGTACTGATGATCCTTGGCGGGTTGTTGTTTCTACAACAATGTGGAGGAGTAACGATTGTCTACTTTGATAAGCAAAAAGACCTAATCAGCGTTCATCATCAGAAACTTTTAGGTGCAAAAACAGAGAGTTTTGATATTCCACTCAAAGATGTCGTCGATGTTTATGTGGAACAAAACTCTGATGTTTCTTTAGAGGAAGGATGTAGAGGAGAAAAACGGGTTACAACTCATTACTTCCGCTTGCTGATCAAGATGCGCGAGGGATATTCTTTGCCCTTAACTCGTTCTGGTGATGGTGGACATGATGCAGAGAAAAAGCATCAAGTAACTGCACAAGAAATTAGACAGTTTCTAAATCTCTAAAGAGGTATCCTTAATCCGATCAAAGCTATCAGAGAAAATTTCTTAATGTATTAGCTGACAACTTTTATGCCGACAGTTGCCGTATAATTGTCCTTTCAAAGTAAGTTATACGAACAGTGGCTTCGCTAGCCGTAACTACTGTCTTACTCACTGCTTGAGTCGTCGCTGGGGTTGGGCGTAGTGCTCTAGGGCCAGCAGCAGCCCGTTGATCACCAGAGCTAGAACTGCTACCGCGATCGCACCCGCCACAATCTTGTCATAGCGACTAGTTTGGATGCCATCAAACAGCAGCTTGCCTAGACCGCCAGCGTTGAACTTGGCCCCAATAGTGGCGATCGCAATGGCCACGATCGCCGCAATTCTCACCCCGGCCAAAAACACCGGCAGCACCAACGGCACCTGCACCCGCCACCAGCGCTGGGCCACGCTCATGCCCATGCCCCGCGCCGCTTCTAGCACCGCCGGGTTGATGCCCGCCAGCCCCACCGTCAGGTTGCGCACCAAAATCACCTGGGTGTAGAGCACCATGGCCACGATCACCGAGGTGGCATTGAGGCCAAACAGCGGCACCAAAAAGATAATTAGCGCCAGGCTGGGGATGGTGTAGAGCACCCCCAGCCCGCCGAGCACGGGCACCGCCAGCCAGCGCAGGCGCGAGACCAGCAGGGCGAGGGGAACCGATAGGGCGATCGCAATGCCCAGCGCAATCCCTGTCATCCGCAGGTGTTGCAGCAGCAGAGTCAGCACGTCGCCAGGGTTGCTCAGCAGATAGCTCATCGCCCGTTCACCGCCGACTCGCGAATGTGGTCGAGGGTGAGCAGACCCACCGGGTTGCCCCCTTCTAGCACTGTCAGCGCCGGTGCCCCAGTTTTAAGAATCAGCGACAGCGCATCCCGCAGGCTATCTAGGTGGGAGAGGGTGGGGTTGTGGCCGTTGCTGTAGTTGGGCGGCAGCGCCATCATCGCCGAACCCACCCGCAGCAGACCCAGCTGGCGCACCATGTCGTCGGCCCCTAGCAGAGTGTGCACAAACTCATCAGCGGGTTTAGTCAGCAGGTTAAAGGGAGTGTCGAACTGCACCACTTCGCCCAGGCGCATGATCAAGATGCGATCGGCCAGGCGTAGGGCCTCTTCCACATCGTGGGAGACAAACAGAATTGTCTTTTTAAGCTGGCCTTGGAGGCGCAAAATCTCGTCTTGCAAGGCTGTGCGCGTGATCGCATCGATCGCTCCGAAGGGCTCATCCATCAGCATGATGGCGGGGTTGCCCGCCAGCGCTCGAGCAATGCCTACCCGCTGCTGCTGTCCACCAGAAAGTTGAGCGGGGTAGCGATCGCGAAATTCTCCCGGCGATAGCTTTACCAAGTCCAGCAGCTCATCGATGCGGGCCTGAATTTTGGGTTTGGGCCAGCCCAGCAGCTTGGGTACCACCGCCACATTGTCGGCCACCGTCATGTGGGGAAACAGCCCCGACTGCTGAATTACGTAGCCGATCTGCTGCCGCAGCTTGGTCGCCTTCAGCTGGCGAATATTTGTCTCGTCGAGAAAGATGTTGCCGCCAGTAGGTTCGTAAAGGCGGTTTACCATCTTGAGCAGCGTGGTTTTGCCACAGCCCGAAGGCCCCAAGATCACCACAATCTCGCCCGAACTGACCTGGCAGGTCACCCGGTTCACGGCCGGGCGGGCACCCCCAGCAAACCGCAGCGAAACATCGTCAAACTGGAGGTTGCTCATGGCTTTTCTTGGGGGGCTTCTCGTTAGGGAGCTACTCTGAAACTAGACCCGCATCGACCAAAAATTCGCGCGCTACTTCTGCCGGTTCACGCTGGTTGCCGCTGACCTCGTAGTTGAGCTGGCGCATGACCTCGTCGTTGAGTAGGGGCGAAACCTGATTGAGGGCCTCAGCGATCGCAGGGTTAGCATCCAACGCTGCCTGGCTGACAATGGGTGCCACTTGATAGGGCGGAAACAGCCCCTTGTCGTCTTCGAGCACCACCAGGTTAAAGGCGCTGATTTCGCCATCGGTGCCAAAGGCCACGGCCACGTCGGCCTCGCCATCCACCAGCCCCTTGTAGCGCAGACCCGCATCTACAGCCTTATATTCTTTGACCGAAAAATCGCCGTAGGCCTCTTGCAGACCGGGAAGACCGTCTTCGCGCGCCTCAAACTCTGGTGGCCCAATCAGGGTGAGGTCGCTGGCTTGGGCGGCGAAGTCGGAGATCGTGCGAATGCCCAAGGCCTCGGCTCGTTCCTCGGTCATGGCCAGGGCCTGGGTGTTGTTCATTGGTGAGGGGTCGAGCCACACCAGGTTAAATTGCTCTTGGTAAGCCTGCTTGACGGTGTCGAAAACCTCTTGCTGGTCGCTGCTGACCGGCTGCTTGAGGACGGTGAGTAGCGCGGTGCCGGTGTACTCGGGGTAGAGGTCGATTTCGCCGCTCTCGATCGCGGCCTGGGCCACCGGAGTGCCCCCCAAGTTGAGCTTGCGCTCAACGGTTAGGCCGTTTTCTTCAAGCACCAGGGCGTACATCTCGCCGATGATCAGCTGCTCGGTAAAATCTTTTGAGCCGACGCTGACAACATCACCGCCACCTCCGCCATCACCGCCACCGCCGCAGGCCACTGCCACCAGCGCTGTCGCTACCCCCAGGCAGGCCTGGCTAAACCACCGTCGAGTTAACGTCATAGGGTTAAAAGGGCTGAAAACTGGATAATTCTGGCATTGCGCCACCATTCCCCTGAGAATATCACAGGTCTTTTAGGCACGGGTTTTTGCTAAACAATTCTCCCTCAGCAGGGAGAGCTAGGGCCTACTCTGCCCAGAGCAGCGCTCAGGGTCATGGGGTACGAAGGTTGGGAAGTGCAGCGTGAAGCCTGCGGTATTCGGGAATCGCATCGGCTCGTTTGTACCTGTCCCGTTTCGACAGTATTTTGCTGTCGCCGATGACAGCGGAGTCTGAGTTAGGCCACTCTGGGGTAGCGTTATAGCCATCTGCCCCTATGTCTAGCCACAACATGCCTGCGAGCAAACCTGCGGCTCACGCCCTGGGTCAGCGCTTCACCCGTCGCCCTAGATGGAGAACTCTACTGCTGGGTTGGGCCATGCTTGCCGCTTTGGGCTGGCTGGGGTATTTACCCTTTGTTGGGGGGGCTGTACCCGGCATTCATGGGTTGGCTTGGGTTTACAGCAAACTCTTTGCGATCGCGCTGCTGACCCTGCTTGCCGTGATTGTTTTGCTGATAGTAGGTGGCTTGGCCCTCTGTCTGCTGCTGCTCCTAAGCTTTAACCTAAGCTGGCGACAGAGTGCTCGGCGGGGCGCAGCAAAAGTGGTCTGGCTGTTGGTCACAGGCGTCCTTTTGCTGGTGGCTTTGCTGCCGGCCTTGTTAGCAGGCTATGCTCCCCAGGCTAAACAGGACATCGCGCCCTGGAGTGTTACCTATCGCACGGTGTATGTGGCCTTTCCCCTCGATGACAACTACGGCGACCTGATGCTGCTCAGCTGCCGATCGCTGGGGCCGTGCCATCAGGTCTATCGCGGCTATACCGATATCGTTTCTGCGGGTGATGCTGCTCTGGCGTTTAACGCTGTGACCAACCAGGTAGCGCTGAACTTGCAGGGGCAGTGGGTCTATGTTCGATCGCCCGACAAAGAGCTTTGCAGTCGATCATCGCAACTTACAAACGGCAACGGCTCCTGTAGCTTTGTGCCTAACGAGTAAGACTCAGATAGATTTGTAGCGCCTTAGCAAGGACAAACTTAGCCAAATCGCTTCTATATGTAGAGCCGTGAAGCAAACGAGGTTGGAGATTTCGGGTCACCCTACAATGAGTCCATACCTTACCCATTTGAACCTATGCCTGTAGAAACCGTTGGTACCCCGCCCCCCGAGGCCGATCAGGTGCGCTCTGTGCTGGAGCAGCAGCTGCCAGAAATTATTGCCAGCTTTAATCAAGTGCTGCGAGAGCAGTACGGAGTAGAGGGCGTTAGCGTGGGCGGGTTCACCGTGGTACCCGAGAGTGCGGTGGCGTCTAAAGTCACCTGCGACCAAGACAGCTGCACGATTAACTAAGCTGTCTCGGGTCCGCTATGCCCCCCGTGCCACAGTCCGGCAATCTGTTTCAGCTGCCCGATCCGTTACCGACGGCGGAATTGTTTACCGCCCTGTTTGAAACGCCCCAGCTGCGGATTGAGCGCATTCTCTCGATCGGGCAGACCACACCCCCCGACGAGTGGTACGACCAAAGCCAGGATGAGTGGGTTGTCCTGCTACAGGGAAGCGCCACCCTCACCTACGAGGATGGCGCTTCTTTAGTACTGGGGCTAGGAGACTATGTGCTCATACCCGCTCGCAGGCGTCACCGGGTCGATTTCACTAGCAGCGAGCCGCCCTGCATTTGGCTGGCAATTCACAGTTTTGGGTAAGCAGTCCAGCTGCGAAGTCGCTCTAGTAAAGTGTCAAGACTGGAAGTCAAGGTTTCTCATCGATTGGGTGACGCGTTGGCCTCAGTAGATCACAAACACGCCTTTCTTGCAGTAATCTAGCCCTCGCCCTAAATCCCTCTCCCAAGCTGGGAGAGGGACTTTGAATTTTGCTTCCGGCTCCCTTCCCCTCTCCCAGAGAGGAGAGGGGAGGGGGGTGTAGCTTGCTTCCCGCAGGGTGGGCTGCGGGGACTTTGTAATCTACTGAACCAACAACTAATAGGCTTTCAAGCCTATTAGTTGACGATCGCGTCTACCGTCAGGTCAGAGCGCAGGGTGAGGTCGAGATCGCTGGGGCTAATGACCACTACCGCGCTGTTAGAGGTCACCTGGTTGTCGCCGTTGATGACGGCCCCAACCACGCTACCCAAGCCGCTGTTGCCGGTAATCCTACCTAGGATCGATTCGGCTGCACCGGTAATTAGTGCCCCTTGCAGGCTGCCGCCGCTGACGCTGTTGGTGGCAGCGATCGCGCTGGACTCGGCGTTGACGCTGTAGGTGCGGCCGTTGATCGTGAGGTTGTCGGCGACAAACTTAGCAGCTGTGATTGAGGAACCACGAATTTCTACCGGCACGATACGGCCCACGATGGTGCTGCCCGCAGGAACCAGCACTTGACCCTGGCTATTGCGAATTGGCTCGGTAGTTTGCAGGCTAGTGGCAACGGTTTGGCCAGGGGCTACCACAATATCCACATCGGCGCTGTTGTTGGGGTAGCGCACTGCTAGCTCAGTGCCGCTGGGTACTAGGCGGGGCGAGCTGGTGGAAGTTCCAGTGCCGGTACCAGTACCTGTACCGGTGCCAGTGCCAGTGCCGACTCCCACGATATAGCTGTTGGCGTTTTGCCCAGCTTGCAGCGCGGGCACGCGGCCCTGAGCCACCAGTGCCTGGTAGATAAAGGCCGCCACATCAGCCCGGGTAGCGGTGCGCTGGGGCTGCAGGGTGTCTACGTTGGGGTAGTTGACCACCAGTCGGTTTTCGGTGGCAGCCGCTACCGGCCCTTCGCCATAGCTAGGAATTTGACCGCGATCGCGGTAGACGCCCAACACTTCGTTGACAGAACCCCGAGGGCTGTAGTCGAGACCGTTGGCCAGAGCAACTAGGGCCTGCACCCGAGGAATTTGCTGCTCAGGCTGGAAAGCGCCGTTGGGATAGCCCGAGAGAAAGCCCTGGCCGTAGGCGTCTGCGATCGCAGCGCTAGCCCAGTAGTTGCTAGAGACATCGCTGAAGCGAGGCGCGGTGCGATCGAGGGGCTGGTCGAAGGCATTGCGCACAATGGCGGCAAACTGGGCTCGGGTCACCGGCTGGTCGGGGCGAAAGGTGCCGTCGGGGAACCCGGCAATGATTTGCTCAGCGGCAAGGGTCTCAATAAAGGGCCGCGCCCAGTAGCCCGAACCAACATCAGTAAACTCGGCGGTTTGGGCGGTGGCAGGCAGCGCCAACCCCATAAACGCTACAGAACCCAGGGCCACGAAGGCAGTGGTCTTGGCAGATAGATTCAGTACGGTGCTCATACTCAGTGATTCCTAGAAAAGCGGGGTGTTAACAGAGTCAATAGAAGGACAATAGAAATGGGCGTTATCCATAGCAAAATGGCCCCAAAACTAGCTAGAGCGAGTCAGAGGCAGCGCTATAGAAACGGGTTGCTCTACCGAAGCATCTCCGGTAGAACCAACAGCTTGGGGCAAATTATTCGCAAAACCCTGGGAATGGGGTTTGATGTTTAGCCGAGCCAAGTGGTAAATGCACGGGAACCTATGGGAGAAACGCTGCGCTTTTGGTTACGAGACCATCAGCACCGGGCTATTGTTCCCCCTTTTTGGGCTTATTTCCCAAAAGATTCGGTAAATCAGCCTTAGGAGATAGGGCGATCGCCCTTTTCCGCCCTTTCAAGCTCAGTCTAGTTAGTTTTGCTCTAAAGCGCCTGTGCCAACGGAGAGGCTTTGCGAATCACTATTCCAGTCGATGACTGGCGGACTTCAAACCTTAGCCCCCTAAAAACCGGCTTATCCTAAGGACGGACCCTTTGCTCTGCATCTGCGCGCAGCGAGCGCTCAATTCCCTATGAAAGCTGTTGCCCTCACCCACTATTTGCCCATTGGCGACCCAGAATCGCTCTTTGACGCCAGACTGCCTAAGCCCAGCCCCACCGGCCATGATCTGCTGGTTCGCGTAGAGGCCGTGTCTGTCAACCCGGTAGACGCCAAGGTGCGCGCTCCCAAAGACAAAGTCGAAGATAATCCTAAGGTGCTGGGCTACGATGCCGCCGGGGTGGTGGAAAGCGTCGGCGATGCGGTGACGCGCTTCAAGCCCGGCGATGCGGTCTATTATGCCGGAGACATCACCCGCCCCGGCTCCAACGCCGAGTTTCACCTGGTGGATGAGCGCATTGTTGGGGCTATGCCCCAAACCCTCTCCTTTTCTGAGGCCGCCGCTCTGCCCCTGACCACTATCACCGCCTGGGAAGCCCTGTTTACTCGCCTGGGCATTGATCGCAATGGCGGCCACCAAGGCCAGACGATTCTGATCATTGGCGGGGCCGGGGGCGTGGGGTCGATCGCCATTCAACTGGCCAAACTGGCTGGACTGGTGGTGATTGCCACCGCGTCGCGACCCCAGTCGCAGGCTTGGGTGAGAGAGCTAGGGGCTGACTACAGCGTCGACTACAGCGATGCCCTGATCGAAGAAATGGCCCAGCTCGGCCACCGCGAGGTCGATTTCATTGCCAACTTCAGCAACACCGATGCCTACTGGGGCGTGATGGCCGAGTTGATTCGCCCTCAGGGCAAAATCGTTGGCATTGTCGAAAACACCGACCCGCTAGACCTCAACCTGCTAAAGAGCAAAAGCGCTACCTTTGCTTGGGAATTTATGTTTACCCGCTCGATGTACCAAACCGCCGACATGGCCGACCAGGGCCACCTGCTCGACGAGGTCGCGGCGCTGATCGATGCTAAGACAATTCGCACCTCCTTGGGGCAAACGCTCTCGCCGATCAACGCTGCCAACCTGCGCCAGGCCCACGCCCAGATTGAGTCGGGGCGGACGATTGGCAAGCTGGTGTTGACGGGCTGGGGATAGGGTGAGCCCGCTAGCTGGGCAGTGGCCCCGAGCCTCCACGCTAACCAAAAACTATCGCAAGCTGGCCAGCGCTAGGGGCGGTGGGGCAGGGCAGTCTCGGGTTCTCGCTCCACTTATATAATTGCAGTAGGCGCAGGTCTAACGATCTCCATGAGTCTTGATCGGGCGATCGCAGAACTGGGCTACGGATACAGCGATCGCTACCCAATTCCAGGGCCGCGTAGTGAAAAGTCCTCTAAGTTCGAGACCTGCCATCGACTGGGGCGAAGCTCCAGATGTCTCGGTTTTCTTCGGTCGCGAGGTGGAGATTGCCACCTTGTCGCGATGGGTAGTTGACGATGGCTGTCGCCTGGTCGCGGTGTTGGGCATGGGCGGCATCGGCAAAACCACGCTGACCGCCAAGCTGGTCGAAACCCTAGTAGACCTACCCCAGGCTCCCTTTGAGAGAATCATTTGGCGATCGCTACGCCACGCCCCCAGGCTCGATGAACTGCTCGAAGATCTGGTGGGGTTTGTCTCTGACCAGCACGATACCCGAGGCACGCTAAAACAGCTGCTCTACTGGCTGCGTCAGACCCGGTGTCTGCTGCTGCTCGACAACATGGAAACCCTGTTGCACGAGGGGGAACGAGCGGGCTATTTTCGCGATGGCTATGAAGACTATGGCGATCTGCTACAGCTTGTGGCAGAAACCCGCCACCAAAGCTGTGTGGTGCTAACCAGTCGAGAGCAACCCGCCGTGGTGGGCATGTTGGCCGGTAACGAGTTGCCGGTGCGATCGCATCTGCTGACAGGCTCCCTAGAAGCGGCCCTTGCTCTGTGTGAGGCCAAAGGGCTAACCGGCTCAGACGCCGAAAAGCGTCAGCTGACCCACCGCTATGGCAACAGCCCCCTGGCCTTAAAAATTGTCGCTACCTCGATACAGAGCCTGTTCGACGGAGATATTGCCGAGTTTCTAGCCGAAGACACCGTTATTTTCAACGGGTTGCAGCGCCTGCTCGATCAGCAGTTTCGGCGGCTGTCTGAGCTAGAGCGAACGGTTATGTACTGGCTGGCCATCAACCGCGATTGGACTTCGATTTCAGAGTTGGTTGCCGATATTCAACCCCCGGCCTCTCGCCCACAGGTGCTAGAAGTTCTAGAGTCATTGCGCTGGAGAAGCCTGATTGAGACTCAGTCGGGACGCTATAGTCAGCAGCCCGTGGTGATGGAGTACGTGAGCGACCAGCTGATTGAGCAGATTTCCCACGAGTTGGCTAGCGTCGAGCCAGTTCTGTTTCTGCGCCATGCCCTGCTCAAAACCACCGTCAATGACTACCTGCGCGACAGTCAGAGGCGGCTGATATTGCAGCCGATCGCCCGCCAATTGAGCCAAACCTTTAGCTCTGAATCGGCTCTAGAGCAGCAAATGCTGCTGCTGCTGGAGAGTGTGCGCGGCCGCGAAACTCAGATGCCAGGCTATGGGGGCGGCAACTTGATCAATCTCTGTGCTCAGCTTGGCCTTGACTTAGCTGGCTACGATTTTTCTCACCTTAGCCTGCGCCACGCTTGTCTACCCAAGGCCAAGCTGCACCGGGTCAATTTTACCCAAGCCCATTTTATCCACACGGTCTTTAGTCAGACCTTTAGCAGCATTTTATCCATAGCCTATAGCCCAGACCGCACCCTGCTGGCAGCTGGAGACAGCAACGGTGGGCTACGGGTGTGGCGACTGGCCGACTATCAGCTGCTTCTCACCGTACAGGGGCACACCGACTGGGCCAAGGCGGTGGCCTTTAGCCCCGATGGACGCACCTTGGCTAGCGGCGGCGACGATGCCATGATTCATCTGTGGGACATCGCCACGGGCCAGGCGATGCTGACCCTCTCGGGCCACACTAACTATGTGCAGGCGATCGCCTTTCATCCCCAGGGGCAGCTGGCCAGCGGCAGCCACGACGGCACCCTCAAACTGTGGGATACCCACACCGGCAACGCCGTGGCGACCCTTGTGGGCCACAGCGCCCCCGTGCGCGCCGTGGCCTTTAGCCCCGACGGCACCTACCTGGCTAGCGGTAGCTCTGACTGCACAGTGAAACTTTGGGATGCCGCCACGGGCAGCTGCTTGGGCACTCTGGATGGTCATCGCGATCGCATCTGGACGCTGGCCTGGCATGGGGATAGCAAAACCCTGGCCAGCGGCAGCTCCGATAAAACAATTCGGCTGTGGGATGTGGCTACCCAAACCGGCATTCTGACCCTGTATGGCCACAGTCAACCCGTTCTCGCTGTGGACTTTAGCGCCGACGGCCAGCTGTTGGCTAGCAGCAGCGCTGATCAAACCATCAAACTGTGGGAGATCCCATCGGGCAACGCGCTGCGAACCCTGCGCGACCACCACGACTGGGTGTGGGCCTTGGCCTTTAACCAGCCACAGTTGGCCAGCGGGGGAGATGACCAGACCCTAAAATTTTGGGATGTGCAGACCGGCCACTGCCTCAAAACCCTGCGGGGGTTTACCAACCAGATCTTTGCGGTCGCTTTTCATCCCCACCAGCCCTGGTTGGTAAGCGGCAGCCTAGACGGCCTGGTGCGCCTCTGGAACTGGCAGACCGGGGAAACCCTGGCCACCCTGTCGGGACACAGCCTCTGGGTGCGTGCCACTCAGTTCAGCCCCGATGGCTGCACCCTGGCCAGTAGCAGCACCGACAAAACGATTCGCCTGTGGCAGGGGGCGCTCGCTCAATCCCCGCGGGAAAGAACCAGCCAAATCTTGCGGGGCCATACCGACTCGGTGCGTTCCCTCGCCTGGGACCCCACCAGTCAGTGGCTGGCCAGCGGCAGTGCCGACTGCACCATTCGGCTGTGGCAGGTAGCCACTGGTCAGTGCCTGCGGGTGTTAAGCGGCCATACAAACAAGGTGCGATCGGTGGCCTGGAATCCGGTGCAGCCCCTGCTAGCCAGCGTCGGCGATGACGAAACCCTGCGGCTCTGGCATACCGAAACCGGCGAGCAAATGCGGCTGTTGCAGGGCCACGACAAGTGGCTGCTTACCGTCGCCTGGCACCCCAACGGCCGATGGTTGGCCAGCGGCGGTGCCGACCAGACTATTCGCCTGTGGGATAGCGCCAGTGGCGAACTGTTGCAGGTCTTTAGGGGCCACCGCAGTCAGGTGCAATCGGTCGTGTTTAGCCCAGTTGAGCCAATTCTGGCTAGCGCCAGTGGCGACTCTACCATTCGGCTCTGGAGCATTGAGACCGGATCGGTACTGCGCATCCTGGGCGGCCACACCAACCAGGTGCAGGCCGTGGCTTTTAGCGCCGATGGGCAAACCCTGGCCAGCAGCAGCAACGACGGCATGATCAAACTCTGGCGCTGTGCTACTGGCGAGGAGGTGCGATCGCTCCAGCCCGAGCGCCCCTACGAAGGCATGGTGATTACCGGAGTCCAGGGGCTCACCGCTGGCCAGCTGGCGGTGCTGAAGGAACTAGGGGCCGTTGATCATGCCTCGCCCCCTGAGCTACCGCCCGCGCCGCCCGCTGCCTCAGCCCAACCCGCTGCCGACTCACCATGGGAAACCGCCGCTAGCTTTCCCAGCCACCTCACCGGCTACGACCCCACACTGGGCTGGAGAGGGCCGATCGCTGAGTCTTCAATCATCGGCGCGTCCTTGACTCCGAGGCCATCAGCGGTGGGCGGGAGCGCCCCAATTCTAGTTCCGGTAACCGGTCTACAAATACAGCTTTTTGACGGCTTCAGCCTTCGCTATAGCGGCGAGGTCGTGGCCGTCACTAGCGAGCGATCGCAGGCCTTACTGGCCTACCTGGTGCTCCACCCCCAGAGTCCCCATCGACGCCAGCAGATGGCCTACTGTCTCTACCCAGACCTCGGTGAAGCCCAGGCCCGCACGGCCCTGCGCAAAGATCTGTACAACTTGCGGCAGGCGCTGCCTGAGCCAGACTCGTTTTTGCACATTGAGGCCCAGCTGGTGCAGTGGAAACCAGGGTCTAGCTTTAGCCTCGACGTGGCCGCTTTTGAAGCTGCCCTAGACCGCGCCGAGGCCGCCCCGGCCGAAGACAGGGCCAGTCAGCAGCACGACCTAGAAGCGGCGATCGCCCACTACAGCGGTGCCTTGCTGCCCCAGCTAGATTATGAGTGGCTAGCGCAGGCTCGAGAACGCCTCCACCAGCGCTACCTAGAGGCGCTAGATCGTCTCATTGCTGTACTTCAGCACCAGCAGCAGTATCACCAAGCCATTCGCTACGGCCAGCTGCTGCTGCAAACCGACCCTCTGCGCGAATCGACCTACCAAGCGCTGATGCAGCTCCACCGCCAAAACGGCGATCGCGCCACAGCCATTCAGATCTATCACCAGTGCATGCAGGTCTTGCAGGATGAGTTGGGCCTCGACCCCAGCGCTGACACTCAGCGGATTTATCAAACCCTGCTGCAATAGATCAACTTCACAGCTACAGCCGTTGCTCCATTCACTTCACTAAGACATTAGGCATCTGTGAAAACGTTCAAATGTTTGGACGTTTATATTTTGCAATGTTTTGACTGAACTGGTGACGGCGGTAACGCCTTGTATTTACTGCCGTTTACCCCTAGCCAGCCCGACAGAACGCTGCTGGAACGCCCTGGAACGGTTTAGTAACGCCTCGCCCCTTAGGGTGGAACCAACCTGATAGATGACTCAGTTCGATAGCTACACCTGAACTGATTTATTTAGCCCCCAAGGAGCCAAATTCATGAAACGCTTTGCACTGTCTATATTAGCTGCCTCCGTTGCGGCGATCGCGATTGCTCCCGTAGCCTATGCGGTTGACTTTGATCAGCTACGCCAGGAAAACCTCGATAAAGATGCCGTTGATTTCGATCGCACTCGTCGCGAGAACCTGGAGAAATCCAACGCGGTTGACTTCGATCAGCTACGCCAGGAAAACCTCGACAAAGATGCTGCTAACTTCGATCGCACTCGTCGCGAGAATCTGGAGAAATCTAACGCGGTTAACTTCGATCGGTTACGCCAGGAAAACCTCGAGAAAAGTGCCATTGACTTTGACAGCGTCCGTCGCGAGAACCTAGAGAAATCCAACGTGATTGATTTCAAGCAGCTGCGCCAGGAAAACCTCGAAAAAAGTGCTGTTGACTTCGAGCGCCTGCGTCTCGAGAACCTGGAAAAATCTAGCGCGGTTGATTTCGAGCAGCTGCGTCAGGAAAACCTGGAAAAAAGTGCCGTCAGTTCTGATGAGCTGAGGCGGGAACATCTAGGGTTCGCGCTCGCTTACTAGGTTGTGGTTTTGTAGATGACTCATGTCTTAAGCAGTGTCTCCGCGCCTTTCTGGGGACACTGCTCCACTCAAACCTGAACGCCCAGGTTCAGAACAGATATTGCAAAGAACTTGCTATCAAATGACATCCCGAACAGCACAGTACAGCCCCAACTATGCAGGAGAATTATTCGATGCAGAACACAAATTCTGAATTCAAAATTATGGGTTTGAACCATGTCGCTCTAGTTTGCAAAGACATGGAACGCACAGTTGATTTTTACACCAACGTGCTCGGTATGAAGCTTGTCAAAGCCTTTGACCTGCCAGCCGGTCTTGGGCAGCACTTCTTCTTCGACATGGGTGAAGGCGAGTGCCTCGCCTTCTTCTGGTTCTCCGAAGCAGCCGATCGCCAACCCGGCCTTTCAAATCCTCGCGGCAGTCTGGATATGGCGGTTGATTTTGGTGATCCAGCTTCCCTAGTCTCATCCCATGGATCAATGAATCATTTCGCCTTTAACGTGCCGGCGGAGAACATCGAGGCATACCGACAAAAACTGATCGAGAAGGGCGTTCAGGTTAGTCCGGTAATTCACCACGATAACTCGCCGATGCAGGCCTCAGATCATGTTAACGATCAAACTTTTGTGAGTTCGATCTATTTTCAAGACCCGGACGGTATCGTGCTCGAATTTGCCGGTTGGCATCGAGAGTTCAGCACGTTATATGGCGACACCACCGATTGCCAACCGGCAACCCCGAAGGATGTTGAAAAATATCGGGCAGCAGGGAGAGCCTTCGCAATGTCCATGGCCGCTGCCAACGCGGGGGCGTGAGAAATTAGCTCGCTCGACCTAGCCTCTGAATTTTTAGGTTTAGCAAAGTTGCCCTTAGCTGGCGACTGCGAAACCCACCTAGCACTTAGCGTCTTCCATCGGAAGACCGCCAAACCTTAGGGGCTGTGTTTCCCCTTGGGATAGTTTCGCCGTTGTCTTTGAGCAGGGAACGGCGATCGCAAAGCAACATCCCACGCCCTGCACACCCGACTTATTTACATCAAAAGGAAATTTGATCATGGCGCTTATTACTGGCAGCAACGACAGCGACTTTGGCACCTCTGGCCTGGGCAATTTGCTCGGCACCGAAGATATCGACACAATTTTTGGCTTAGACGGGGACGACCTGATCGCTAGCTTGGGTGGCAACGACACACTGCTGGCTGGCGCAGGCAATGACTCAGTTTTCGGTGGCGATGGCGATGACCTGGCTTTTCTCGGTGATGGCAACGACCTCTTTGGCTGGAACCCTGGTGAGGACAATGACACCATCGAAGGCGGCAATGGGCTCGACACCATGCTCTTTAACGGTGCCAATGTCGCTGAACAGGTTGACATGTCTGCGGTGGGCGAGCGGCTACGCTTTTTCCGCGACATAGCCAACGTGGTGATGGATACGAACGATCTGGAGCAGGTCGACTTTAACGCCCTAGGCGGAGTCGACAACATCACCATCAACGACCTGACGGGCACCGACGTCAAGCAGATCAACCTCAATCTGGCCGCCGCTGGCTCAACGGCTGGCGATGGAGCGATCGACACCATCATTCTCAATGGCTCGGGCAATGGCGATGCGATCAAAGTCAGCGGGGGTGCGGGCAAAACCACTGTCAAAGGCCTAGCTGCTCAGGTGGACATTGTGGGCGGTGAAGGCGAGCGCGATCGCCTCGTCATCAACCCGTTGTCGGGGGTTGATCAGGTCACCGTTGACGACCTGACCGGGGCCGGGTTGCAGGCCGTCGAAGTCAATCTAGCGGCCTCGGGCTCAACCACCGGCGATGGCGCACCCGATCTCACTACCGTCAATGCTTCTCACCGCAACGATGTGCTCAACATCAGCGGCATTGGCAACAGCGCCACGGTGTCGGGGCTGGGGGCCGAGGTCAAAGTTTTGGGGGCTGACCTGGGGCAAGACCTGCTAGTGGTAAATGGCTTAGACGGCAACGACACGATTGACGCCACCAATCTCCTGGCTGACCCCAGCAGTTCTCCAGCGAGGGCCATGCAGATTTTGCTGGATGGCGGCAAAGGCAATGACTTGCTGCTGGGCGGTGCCGCCGATGACACGCTGCTGGGCGGCGACGGCAACGACTTTGTCGATGGCAAGCGCGGCAACGACAGGGCGTTCTTAGGGTCGGGCAACGATGCCTTTCTCTGGAACCCCGGCGAGGGAAACGACACCATCGACGGTGGCGCCGGCTATGACACGATGCTCTTCAACGGCGCCAATGCCAATGAAATCATTGGCATGCTAGCCAATGGCGAGCGGTTTACCTTCCTGCGCAATGTTGGTGCCGTGGTAATGGATACCAACAACTTGGAGCAGGTAGACTTCCGGGCCTTTGGGGGCGCCGACACCATCAATATCAATGACCTGACCGGCACCGACATTAAGCAAATCAACCTGAATTTGGGCATTTCGGGTACCACTGGAGGCGATGGCGAAATCGACACCATCAACATCGCCGGTTCAGCCCGTCACGATGCTATTCGCATCGCCACCTCAGGTCACGATGTAGTGGTCTCTGGGCTCACCGCCGACGTGTCAATTTTCCGGGCCGATGCCAGCGATCGCCTGCTGGTGTTCGGTGGCGACGGCAACGACCAAATCAAAGCCGACCACCTGGATCTAAACCGCATTCAGCTCACTATCGAAGGGGGCGCTGGCCACGACAACATGGTCGGCAGCGTCAACAGCGACACCGTGCTCGGCGGGTTGGGGAACGATAATCTGCTCGGCGGCAAGGGTGCAGACATCCTAACGGGGAATGAGGGCAGCGACTCCTTCCGCTTTGACCACCTAGATCAGGCGGGTGACACGATTACTGACTTTGTCGCCGCTGACGACCAAATCCTGATTCGGGCGGGCTTTGGCGGCGGGTTAAATGCCGGTGCCGCGATTTCAGCTAGTCAGTTTGTGCTGGGTGCTGCCGCCGCTGATGGCAGCGATCGATTCATCTACAACAACACCTCCGGCGAGCTGTTCTTTGACCGCGATGGCAACGGTAGCCATGCCCAGGTGCTGCTGACCACGCTGGGCGGTGCGCCGACGATTAGCAACGCCGACATTGTCGTAGTTTAAGCGGAGATTGAGAGATGAACATTGTCATTTTCGGAGCGAGTGGAGGCGTGGGCCGTTGCCTCATTGAGCAAGCCCTGGCGCAGAATCATCACGTTACAGCGGCAGTGCGGAATCCTGCAGCAGTAAATATCATTCACGAACAACTGCGCGTTGTGTCTTGCGATGTGTTCGACGCAGCTGCGGTCAGTCAGGCAATTGCAGGGCAGGATGTAGTGTTTTGCACATTGGGGACTGATGCCGAAGCACCCACGACCTTGTATTCAGCAGGTGCCCAAAACATTGTGCAAGCAATGCAAGCGCATCAGGTACGCCGACTCATTTTTCTCTCAAATTTCGGTGTACTCAGCGAAAAGGCGCAGGATTTGCCAGGAGCCGTACTCCTGTTTTTAATCAAATGCTTTATTCCCCATACCCTGGCCGATCATCGTCGGGCGCTGGAGAAAATTCGGGAGCACGCCCCGGAATGGATTGTCGTACGCCCCATGGCACTGACCAATGGTGCGTGGGGAGGGCGCTACCGCACAGTTGTTGATGGGCTTCCCGCTAAGGGTATGCGTATCGCACGGGCAGATGTCGCAGATTTCATGCTGCAACAGGCAACTAGCGATGACTATCTGTATCAGGTTCCGGCGATCGCCTACTAACAGGGCGGGGCTCCTGCCTCGGAGCCCCGCTGACATCGCTGTGATTGAGATGGACTTAATACTGGACGCAGGCAAAAGAAGATTCCTATGGCCCCTACAATTTACGCAGAAACCCACACCCAACAAGTCTTGTTGGGCATGGAAGCCAATAACATTAGCCCTGGGCTTGTTCAGCAGGATTTGTTTTTCGGACGCAATATTGCCGGTGATGGTGAAGTTTCAGAGGCCGATTTTCAGGCGTTTATCGATACCGAAATCACACCGCGATTCCCCAACGGCCTGACGGTCTACGGCGCCGATGGGCAGTTCCTAGACAGCACTGGCAGTCAAATTCAAGAACCCAGCCAGGTGGTCACTCTCATCTTTGAGAACACTTTGGAAAACCAGGCAGAAGTTGACCAGATCATCGAAACCTATAAGCAGCAGTTTCAGCAAGAATCAGTTTTAGAAATTGTCAATGCCGATTATCTTAAGGTTGGCTTTGACGAAGCTGACGACCTGATTGAAAATGACCCGATTCCAGAGCTGATTCAAGAGGATCTGTACTTTGGCCGCAACATTGCTGGGGGCGGCCAGGTCTCAGAGACTGAGTTTCAAGCTTTCATCGACACCGAAATTACACCGCGATTTCCCAATGGGTTAACGGCCTATGATGCCGATGGGCAGTTCTTGGACAGCGCTGGAAACTTGGTTCAAGAACCCAGTCAGGTGGTCTCGCTCATTTTTGAAGACACGGCGGCAAATGAGCAAAGTATCGATCAAATTATTGCTGCCTACAAGCAACAGTTCCAGCAAGAATCGGTTTTAGAAGTCGTCAACGAAGCTGTCAAAGTAGGCTTCGGACAATCGGAAGATCTAATCGACAATGACCCGATTCCAGAATTAATCCAAACTGATCTATACTTTGGCCGCAACATTGCCGAGGGTGGTGAAGTCTCAGAGGCAGAGTTTCAGCAGTTTTTAGATCAGGAGATTACCCCACGATTTCCCGATGGGCTCACGGTTTACGATGCTGATGGACAGTTCCTCAGCAGCACAAATGCCCTGGTTAAAGAGCCTAGTAAAATCGTTTCGCTCATCTTTGAAGACACCGTAGAAAACGAAGCGGCGATCGACCAGATTATCCAGGCCTACAAGCAAGAATTTGACCAAGAATCGGTTTTACAGGTTGTTGACGAAGACATTCAGGTCGCCTTTGACACTGACACGATCTTCCTAGGCGATTTGAACGATAGATTTGGGGGTTTCAAAGACTCCAACGACATCATTGATGGCCAGGGCGGCAGCGATCGCATTCGAGGTCTAAGCGGAGATGATCTGATACGCGGTGGGGCCGGCCACGATCGGCTCAAGGGTGATTCTGGTGATGACATTTTGCTCGGTGAAGACGGCAACGACACCCTCCTTGGCGGCAAAGGAATCGATACTTTAACCGGTGGCGCGGGTTGTGACGCATTCCGCTTTGACAGCTTGCATCAAGCCGGTGACAGGATCACTGATTTTGCTAGCGAAGGCGATCGCATCCTAATTCGAGCAGCAGGTTTTGGTGGCGGATTGGTAGCGGGCGTCGCCATTTCGCCAGAGCAATTTCGCTTAGGCACAGCGGCTGTCGATGGCAAAGATCGCTTTATCTACAACAATCTGTCAGGCGAATTGTTCTTTGACCCCGATGGTAATGGCTGCCAAGCCCAAGTGCTATTGGCCAAGCTTAGCGGTGCGCCCGCTCTAAGTAACGCTGATATTGTCGTGGTCTAGGCCACGCTCAAGCCCAAACTTTCCAACTGATGTGATCAAAGCCCCTCCAAGTTGAGGTCAGTAGAGCTTTGATTAACGTCAAGAATTGAGATTTTCACAACTAACTTCAAAACTACCACACCTCTAAAAAAGCAGGAGATTACTGTGTCCAATCTTCGTTCCGAAAACTTTCAACAGTCCATCAAACCTGAGCAAGCTGTGGGTATTGCTTCTCAAACTAGCCAGCGCGATCGCCTCCCGTTTGAAACTGACACCGAAATTGATGAACGGCAAAAGGTCAATATCGGCGACGGCAGAGTATTCGCCGGGCCAGATCTCTCGCCCCCCTTCCCCGAGGGAATTGTCGCCGATCGCAACCGCATCTATGTGGCCGGACCCGCCGCCTTGGGCGACAACGGCGGCCGCCCTTCAGAGGTGCGGGTCTTCCACCGGCTCACGGGCGAACTCCTCACAACTATTTTTCTCGAGGGAGAGCGGCTGTCAGAGATTCACGGGGTGGCTGGGGTAGCCGTAGATGGTCAACATCGCGTCTATGTGGTCAGCAGCCAGCTTGGTATTGTGCGTCTGAGTCCCCAGGATCAAGGCTACCGCCAGGAGATCTACTCCCCCGTTCTCCCTGAAATAGCCTGCAATCCGTCACTGCCGCCCACCCTGCCCTGTTCCCTACCCAATGAGATTACCTTTGGCCCCGACGGCTACCTCTACTGGAGTGACTCGTTTCAGAACACGATTTTCCGCGTTCCGCCCGGTGGTGGGCTGGCCGAGCCGTGGTTTCAGAGCGATCGCCTAGCAGGCTCGGCGACGGCCCCGTTTCCGGTTGGCCCCAACGGCATCAAGGTAACCCCAGATGGCACCGAGCTATATGTTGCGGTCACCACCTCCGCCTCGGCACCGGGTGGCGCCATCTACCGACTGCCCTTCGTCAATGCCCCTGCGGAGAATGACCTCAAGCTCTTTCATCAATATTTGCAAGGCGAAATGCCCGACGGCATTGCCTTTGGTCAGTCTGGCAAGCTCTATGTCGCGCTCCAGTCGCCCAGCGAAATCTCGATTCTTGCCCCCAGTGGTCGGGAGGAAGCGCGGCTCAAAGGTCCGACCAACTGCCCCATTGCCTACGATGCCCCAGCAGATTTTGCCTTTGACGATCGGGGCTCGGTGCTGGTGACCAACCACGCGCTGTTTAGCGGTAACCCGGCAGCGTTCGCTGTGCTCAAGGTCTTTGTCGGCGATCGCGGGGTAGAGACTGATGTGCCACCCCTGCCCTAAAGACAGTTTTAAGCCATTACCTAACCCCTAAACCCCCCCAACTAGGAGAGCAAATCACCATGATTCACCATATTTCTATCGATGCTCAAGAGCCCCTACGCGTTGCCAGCGTCTTAGCTGAGATCTGGCAGGGAAAGGTCTACAAATTTTTGGTCCCCGGTAGCTTTTTGGTCATGCCTTTTGACGACTACGGCACCCACATTGTGGTGTTTAAGCAAGGCGATGCTTGGATGCCAGGAGCTGATACTGAGTCAGCTAAAGTTCGTCAAACTGCACCCGCTCAGTTTATGCCCTCCCATGCGGCTATTTCCGTGCCCACTAGTCCTGATCAAATTGAGCAGATTGGGCAGCGCGAGGGATGGCGGGTGATGGCTCGCATTCGGGGTGACGTTGTGCCCTTCAGCGTAGTTGAGTTTTGGGCCGAAAATCGCACCTTGTTTGAGTTTATGCCGCCAGAGTTTGTGCCCCAGTATGAAGAAGCAATGCAGCCCGAGTCGATTCAAAAAATGATGGGCCAGCCATTAAATTCATAATTAACTTGGCGCAACGTACGGCAATGAGAGCCGACTGATTCAGCCCTTCTTAGTCGGTGAGAGTTTTCAGAACTGAGAGGCTCTAATCATTACAGTTTTTTGCTGAATCGTTTATCACGGTGGATTCCCACCGTAACTATCATGCACAATTTATCGCTAGAACTAGTTATCACTACTTCTGTCCTTTTGTACAGCGTGCAGTCATTCTACTGCTCGAAAAGGAGATTCCCCATCAGCTAATCCACATCGACTTAATGAACAAACCGGATTGGTTCCTTGAGATTTCTCCTTTGGGAAAAGTTCCTCTGCTAAAAGTGGGTTCGGAAGTGCTATTTGAATCGTCTGTTATTTGCGAATATCTGGACGAAACTACGCCAGGCTCGCTGCATCCACAGGATCCTCTTGAAAAGGCAAAGCACCGCGCTTGGATCGAATTTGCCTCCGCTACGCTCGTGGTTATGTATGACTTCTTGAATGCACCGACAAAAGAAACCTTTGGTCAAAAGCACCAAGAGTTAATGGGTAAGCTGGCCTGGATTGAGAGAAATCTGAGCACACCTTACTTCGGTGGCAAGAATTTTTCATTGGTGGATGCAGCCTATGCACCCATGTTTTACTACTTCGATGCCCTTGACGAGATTGCTGATTTTGGGTTGGCAAAGGCCCCTAAAGTAAATAACTGGAGACAAGATGTAAAGTCGCGCCCCTCTGTTCAGCGTGCTTTTGACAAAGACTATGCTCAAAAACTGCTGCTTATGTTAGATCAGCGCGATTCACATTTGTCTAGACTGGCACGGCATTCTAAGGTTCTGAGCAAATAAATCAATGATTAAAACTAAAAACCTTCAGCTACGCGCCGTGAAACCAATTCACATAGAACTGTTTTGGCGCAGTAGGGACGAGCTAGCAACTCTCCTACAGACCACCCTACCTAAACATTGGCCTCATTTCCCGGAAGCCTTTTCTCCTACTACCAATGAGCCTGCCGATGCTAACTCAGGGCTAACTCACTGGCGCGGATATTTCTTTATCTGGCCAGCTGGCGGCGTGCTGGTCGGCAATGGCGGATTTAACGGTCCCCCTGATCGCTCAGGGACGGTGGAGATTGGATACGAAATTGCCGCCGACTATTGGAATCGTGGATTTGCGACTGAGGCTGCTCAGAGAATGATTGATTATGCTTTTGCGCAAAGGGAAGTGCAAACGGTTGTAGCCCATACCCTAGCCGAAAAAAACGCCTCAAATCGTGTGCTGCAAAAAGTAGGGATGAGGTATGTCGCTGAGGTAGATAGCTCTGAAGTAGGCAAAATATACCGTTGTCAAATTAGCAGAGAGGAATATACACCGTGACTATTCAACCATTTGAAATGGTGCTTCAGTTCTGGTTTCCTGACCAGCTGAACCAGGGGCAGGCCGCCATCGTTCGCCAGTGGCAGTGGTGGTTTCGAGGTGGTATGAGCGCCAGTGAGAACGAGCGTTTTTTGCCGTTGCTCGAGCAGGCTATCCGAGGCGATCTTGACCACTGGGCTGAGGAGCCGCGATCGCGCTTAGCGCTCATCATTCTTCTAGACCAGTTTTCTCGAGCGATCTATCAAGGCACGGCTCGAGCCTTTGCCCAGGATGCGAAGGCCTGTCTACTGGCATTGGAGGGCATTAATGTCGGCCATTACTCCGCCCTCAAAACACCTTGGGAAAAGACGTTTTTCTTGCTGCCGCTAGGTCATTCTGAATCGTTGAAAAAACTGGATTTAGCGGTTCAACTGGCCGACGAACTGGTGCAAGAGGCCCTACCTAAAAATCGCGAATTGCTGGCATTTTCTGCCTCCCAAGCGCGTGCCCATCGAGAGGTGATTGCCCGGTTTGGGCGACAGCCCCACCGCAATGCTGTGCTAGGACGCATCTCAACTCCTGAAGAACTCGATTACCTAGCTACAGGCCAGTTGGTCCACACCCGTTCAATGCCGCCTCACCTGTCTGCACTGCTTAACGATGCATAACAGTGGAGAGTAATCTTACTTGCACTAATCAAGCTTGTTATTACGGATACTAAATAAGATGGATTTCCCCCACAGTTTTCTATTGTTTTACAGTATGCTCGTCTGCTATAACCTTGGCATCATCTGGTTTGGGCAGATTGTAGTCTATCCTCTGTTTGCAAAGGTTGGCTCAGCAGACTACGTCGCATACCACAGATTTTATTCTAGTCGAATACCGCTGCCCGTCATTCTTCCAGGTTTTGCCTGTTTGCTCTTGCCGATCGCACTCATTTTTCTTCGACCCGCGTCCGTGCCGTTAATGCTTGCTTTGGCTAATGCGGCCTGTGGTCTATTAGCGCTATGGGTAACGGTAGCGCTAGAAATCCCGCGCCATGCTCAGCTTGAGCAGGACGGTAAGCAGCCTGAGGTTATTCAAGAGTTAGTTCGCTATAACTGGCCACGAACACTTAGTATTTCTGGTTCTGCTGGTTTTACTTTAGCCATGGTGATGACGGCGTTCTCGCCAGCTTAATTAAATAGTAAAACTAGCTTGTCACACAGTTAGAAATATAGTTGCTGGTGCTTGAAAAAGTCCGCTCTTGAAGGGGCACTGAATAGTTTGTTTTACAGTTTGACTTGCAATAACAATCTCACTACGAAGGCTAAATACGATGGATTTTTCTCACGGTTTTTTACTGTTCTACACGGTGCTGATCTGCTACAACCTCGGCACCATCTGGTTCGTGCAGCTTGTGGTCTATCCTCTTTTTGCTAAGGTTGGCCCAGCAGAATATGTCGATTACCACAAGTTCTATTCCAGTCAAATACCGCTGCCGGTCATTATTCCGGGGTTTTCCTGCTTTCTTGTGCCCCTAGCGATCATCTTTCTGCGCCCCGAGTCAGTGCCCCTGGGGTTGGCCCTAGCCAATGCCGCCTGCGGTCTGCTGGGGCTGTGGGTCACGGTAGCGCTAGAAATTCCGCGCCATTTTCGGCTGGAGCGGGGCGGTAAACAGCCTGAGGTGATTCAGGAGTTGATCGCCTACAATTGGCCGCGAACTTTTGGCATCACCGGTTCGGCGGTCTTCACGCTGGCTATGCTGGCCCTGGCCTTTGCGCCAGCCTGAGTGCGATCCTGCAATTGAGCGCACGGTGGGTGTCAAGAAGCTCCTAAGATTCTCAGCAACTCGACACCCGTACCGTTATTTCACCGAAACGCGGCCATCGGGTTCGATGGTGATGCTGCGATCGCTCGGCTCACTGGGCGCGTCGTACAGTTCTACCCGCAGGATGTTGGGGCTGGGGCGATTGAGACGAACCCGCACGGGCAGCCGCTCTTGCGACCAGAAAAAGAACGAGGGTTTGGGCTGCCCAGCCCAGTTAAGACGGGTTTCGAAGCTGTTGCCGGTGTAGAGCAAGCGGGGACCGAGCAGGGGCGGCTGCTCTAGGCTGAGGGGGCGACTGCCCACATTGACGACTTGCACGGTGATGCGATCGCCTGGCGTAAACTGAATCTGCCCTGAGCGACAGTTGACGGTGCAGGGGTCAGCTACAGCAGCGGGCACGCTCCACAGCCAAGCCGCTAGGCCCATCAAACATCCCCCAATTAAAAAACCAGACGGCAAACGCTTCTTCACAGCAACGATCCTCACAGGAAACGGATCTTTTGTTGTAATCGCTACCAGGGTACGCTGGAGCCCTGTCTACACATCTCGTAGGAATTGCTAGCTATAGCGAGTTAGAGGGTTAGGGAAGGTATGTCACAACCGCAACCCTAGGGTAATTCACTATGTCTAGGGCATCTTGCTGTTCTTCGCGGCAAGATTTGAGGCTGTGGCATTGCTCCAAACTCTTTGCAGGCGGGCATCTTGCCGTGGAAGGTGCCATTTTTTAGAAGCTTATAGGTGGCTTCGTGCATCGGAGCCTAATGTAGCGAGTCAGCACAGCTTGCTGTCCTAAAACCTTGCCACCTAGACGGCACCTCACCCTGCTTGATGGTTTTGTTTTCGCGCTGGGTATTGCTCCGCTTAGGCAGCGGAATCAGCGCTGTATCTACGGTTGGTCCATACTTGAGCGCGATCGCTTGCCCCTTGCAGACAGGCACCAAACTGCTCGAACAACTCCTTGGCTGAGCCTTGCTGCTGCAACTGTTCTCTACCCATTGATAGAGTTCATCGTTCGCAGGAGTAAATTAAGCTACCCACAGTTTTGGCATTACTCCAGGATGATTCAAAAGAAGGGTGTTTTTGGAATCGTAACTTTTTGGGAGTTTGCCAAGTCTATCCGAATTCGAGTTTTTATTTACTCTTATTTTGTGGCGTCGGATTGGCTCTTCCAGCTATAGCTTTGTTGAAGCTTTTCACCTCAATGGCCCCTCAACATCTGCCAACTACTGAAGAATTTTCAGGCAGTTTGTTGAGGTAAAAATTGAGCGCAACTTGTTGGGCTGTCAAAGCCCCTTGTTCTAGACCATTTTTGGTCTATGGCAAATCATTCGTAGTGGAACGGTTTTGTGGAAATGGCTGCTTTTAGCATCTCCACCGACATATCTGCGTCCACTGGTTCCCTTAACTCAACGAAATTATCATTTAGAGTCATGAGCAATATTCAGGCGCAGTTTTCTGCCACTTCAGCCGGCTTTCAAGTTGAAGGCTATGAAAAGATCGAACTCAGTTTTCAGTTTGTTGAACGGTTATTCGACATTCATCAACCTGAATTGGCAAGTTATTACACGTCACTCAAGCGGTGTCTTGCAATTGTAGATGATACCGTTAACCAGTTGTACGGTTCTCAATTGCAGCAATACTTTCAGTACTACGGAGTTGAATTAACGGTCTTTCCGGTCTCTATTAAAGAGCCTGATAAGACGATCGCAACTTGGCAGACCATCATTGATGCCTTTTGCCGCTTTAATCTTTTACGCAAAGAACCTGTTTTGGTAATTGGTGGTGGTTTGGTGACAGATGTAGCAGGGTTTGCCTGTGCTGCCTATCGCCGGAGCACAAACTATATTCGGATTCCGACTACGTTGATTGGTCTGATTGATGCCGGAATCGCCATCAAAGTGGCGGTCAATCACGGTAAGTTGAAAAACCGTTTAGGGGCTTACCATGCTCCGAAAGCAACCTTCCTCAATTTTTCATTTCTGCGGACGCTGCCCGTCGATCAAATTCGCAATGGCATGGCAGAACTAGTCAAGATTGCTGTCGTCTCCAATCGACAAGTGTTTGACCTGCTCGATCGCTACGGTGAAGATCTGTTATACACCCACTTTGGCTACCGCAATGATGATAGTGCTCTGCAAAAGATTGGACATCAGGTAAACTACGAATCGATCAAAACCATGCTGGAGCTAGAAACTCCTAATTTGCATGAGTTGATGCTCGATCGCGTGATTGCCTATGGTCACACCTGGAGCCCAACCTTAGAACTCACGCCAGATCCACCGCTACTCCACGGTCATGCCGTCAACATTGACATGGCATTTTCCGCCACCCTTGCCGCCCGTCGGGGTTACATTACCTCGGCAGAGCGCGATCGCATTTTAGGATTAATGAGCCGTTTGGGATTAGCTCTGGATCATCCTAGTTTAGATATTGAACTGCTTTGGAAAGCCAATCAATCCATTACTCTCACCCGTGATGGTTTACTGCGGGCAGCGGTTCCCCATCCCATTGGGAAATGCCACTTCGTCAATGATTTAACCCGTGAGGAACTAGAAGCAACGTTGCAAGAGCACAAGAATTTATGTGCCGATTATCCCAGAGCAGGGGATGGGCTCGATGCCTACGTGAAGCCAGAAGAGAGCTTCGCTAAACCCGTTCCTTCCCTGGTGGGAGGTAAAGTATGACCTTCGGCGGCACCAATTCCATGCCCACACCTCCACCCCGCCCCATTACTCCTGTAACTATTGCGGCTCACCATTTGGAGAAGGCGATCGCCCTGTTGCCTCGGGTGACAGATAATCCTGGCGATTTAAGCACCCATCTCCAAAAAGCACTGCTGCTAATCGCCGGGTTGGATGGCTATCTAGAGCGATCGACTACACCCGAATCACCTGCTTTGACGCAGATTGCTCAAAAAACGCAGCACGAACCCTGGCAGGCAAAATTTGAGGGCGGGGAAACGGAACAACAGCTAGAGCAGGAAATGCTAACCGGGCATCTAGAAGGGCAAGCCTTGAAGATGTTTGTGCGCATGACCGGGGCAAAGCGAATTCTAGATATTGGAATGTTTACCGGATACTCGGCCCTAGCAATGGCAGAGGGCTTACCCGATGATGGTCATATGATTGCTTGCGAAATTGACCCCTACGCCGCCCGATTTGCCCAAAATTTGTTTGAGCAATCGCCCCACGGACACAAGATCGATGTCAAATTAGGGCCTGCCTCCGACACCCTGGATCAACTGATTGCCGACCAGGCAAGCTTTGATTTTGCCTTTATTGATGCGAATAAGGCGGGTTACGTGGATTACTACGAAAAGCTGATTGGCAGCAATTTACTGGCCCCCAATGGCTATATCTGTGCGGACAACACCCTGTTTTTGGGAGAAGTTTACCTAGCAGAATCAGAGCGATCGGATACTGCTCAGGCGATCGCCCACTTTAACCAGGTCGTTGCTAATGATCCCCGGACCGAACAGGTGCTCCTCCCGGTGCGGGACGGGCTCACGCTCATTCGTCGAGTTTGAGGGATGGGCTAAAGATCATGACTGAAACATACCGATCCATGTCAACTGAAACGCTACTGCCTAGGCAGGCAGACACAACATCCCCGACCAAAACCGTTACAGCAGTCCGCAATCTTCAGACCGTCATTTGGGCAATTCTACAAAATTTTGGCGTATTGGCTTTATTGGCAATCGCCCTGCCCTTCAATTTGGCGATCGTGCTGGGGTCGCTTCTCTGGAGTCGGTTACGTCGTTCCTCACCTTCGATCATTGCAGCCGAGCAGCCAAAAAGCATCTTAATTGCAGGCGGCAGAATGACTAAGGCACTTCAGCTGGCCCGTTCATTTCATGCGGCTGGGCATCGGGCAATTTTGATTGATACAGAAAAGTTTTGGCATAGCGGCAATCAATATTCCAACGCGGTTGCGGCGTTTTATACCGTGCCCGATCCGGCAAAAGATTTGCAGGGTTATATCAATGCCCTGCAGGCGATCGCCCGGAGAGAGAAGATTGACTTGTTTATTCCCGTTGCAATTTTC
Organism: Leptolyngbya subtilissima AS-A7; assembly: GCF_039962255.1. NCBI lineage: Bacteria > Bacillati > Cyanobacteriota > Cyanophyceae > Leptolyngbyales > Leptolyngbyaceae > Leptolyngbya > Leptolyngbya subtilissima. Next base: position 168,603 of record NZ_JAMPKY010000003.1, read on the forward strand.
TCTGTGCTTTACTACGACGGAATGACAGAGCATCCATTAGCAGACTATTGTGAGGTCTGTCATTTTGACGCTGAAACGATTCGGATGCTGGATGATAAATTTGCCTTTGCAGAACAGGCGCGATCGCTCGCTTTGACCGTGCCAAAGTCCTATCAAATTACATCCCCAGAACAGGTCTTAAACTTCGACTTTTCTAAAGAGAAGCGAAAGTATATTCTCAAAAGTATTCCCTACGATTCTAAACATCGGCTCGATCTGACCAAACTGCCTTGTGAAACCTCAGAAGCTACGGCTACATTCGTGAATGGTTTACCCATCAGCGAAGCCAAGCCCTGGATTCTGCAAGAGTTCATTCCAGGGCAGGAATATTGCACCCACAGCACCGTTCGCGACGGTCGATCAACGCTCTACTGCTGTTGCAAATCCTCCGCCTTCCAGGTGAATTATCAGCAGGTTGATAAACCCGAAATCGTCGCTTGGGTCGAAAGGTTTTTGTCGGCTGTTCCAGGCTACGGGCAGGCTTCTTTTGACTTGATTCAAGCCGAAGACGGAACGGTTTATGCGATCGAGTGTAACCCCCGCACCCACTCGGCACTCACCATGTTTTATAACCATCCCGGTGTTGCCGACGCTTACCTCAATCCCACAGCTTCCCTAGAACCCCTGCAACCGCTCACGAGCAGCAAACCTACGTACTGGCTTTACCACGAACTCTGGCGGTTAAACGAGGTGCGATCGCTCCAACAACTGCAACGCTGGTTCAGCAATATCTGGCAGGGTAAGGAAGCCATTTTCATGGTGAATGACCCGCTCCCGTTCTTGATGGTGCACCACTGGCAAATTCCCCTGCTGCTGCTCAATAGTTTGAGGAAGCTGAGGAGTTGGATTCGCATTGATTTTAATATTGGAGAATTGATTGAGTAAGGATCTGCTGGTTCTGACTCAGTTTGGTAAAATCTTCTCGAAGCCGTGCATGGCTTACTACTCAGCTAACTTGGGAAGAAATGAAAGATCAACGAAGTATTTTTTAGGATTTTCTCTCTCGATAAACACGGTAATTGGGTCACCTGTCATAAATTCGGATGGGTCATACCATAAGCAGCTGCTCTTGAATACGTGTATCTCTGTAGTAGACGGATTCTGCCATTGCGTCATGATCCGGAAAGGGTGATTTCCATTGACCGATACCGTAGTATCAACGTCTATGTTCTTAAATTTGGTCTCAATGGGAGTTCCCTGCTGCCTCAAATATTTTTCCTCACGTTCTTTCACCATGGGCACAACGAGGAGGCCAGTGCCAACTGTAGAAAATATGCTGCCTAGTGCACCTAAAATAGTTGGCAAACCCCACAATGAAAAGAATCCATTAATTTCAGCTTTCTGTGGATTGTCTGGCAGATAAAAAATCTCTACTGCTTGCCCCTTTGAGTAACTTGGCGGGTTAGAGCCTGACAACGAGGTGAACTCAATTTCTTCGCCTTCTTGACTAACAAAAACCACAACCGGCTGGTACGTTACTGAATCGTCTGATTGAGACCGTATCAGCTCTATCACCGTCCCTTCTGTTTTGATGGCATCTTTGAGGAAGGTGTTGGTATTTGTGTATGTGAAGAATGTGGCTGCCAACATGCCAATTCCGGTTAAAAGGAAAGGGTATCCTATTGCTTTCATCGTTTCGGCTCAACTGCGGGTGATTTAGTGCTTTGGCTGGCAACCTGTGCTGGTTTTAGGGAGGCTGCTGTACTAAGTAGTAAGTGAATTTAGCGTTCCCAAAGGGTGTCATTTATCACTAACGAGAGCGCTCTCTTTTCTGCCAAAAGGTAACAGTCACCGCAATCGCTCCTACTACAGCGGCGATCGCCTTGCAAATGTTGTAGAGATTGCTGGGGCGATCGCAATACTCGTGTTTACCGTCGTCAACTCAAGGGAGAAGACCTCACTGAAGCTGACCTACTTCCCCAATGCCGACACTCTATATATTGATCTAGCCGATCGCCCCAGTGCCGAATCAGAAGGGCTGAACGAGAACCTAATTATTGACCTAGACAATGAGGGCCGCCCGGTAGGCATTACAGTCAGACCGTAAGCACCCCTGCTATAGACGTGAGCCTGCCAAGGGAATTACTCCCGACATCGGCAGCGAACTAGCTCGGCGTTACGGGTAAAGATTAAAATTCATTGAGGCGATCGCATCCCAATCCTCCACCCATAACCCGCTATCCCAAATAGGATGCTGCTAACTTGAAGGGTTTATCCGGCAATGCACCTGGTATGCATCCGGGTGCATCCGGCAATACACCCTGTTTTTGGATCTCCACACAACCCGCTATCCTAGAGAATGTGCTGCACCCGGTGAAGACTCAATGGATACCAAGGCCTTTAAGCGCTCTCTCAACCACTCCGATAAGTACTTTCGCCAAGGGTTTGGCCACGGGGAAGACGTCGCCGGGCAGATGCAGACCGAGTACAACAGCGGGCTAATCCAGGAAATCCGCGATCGCAGCTACACCCTCACTCGCGGCAACGTCACCATCAAGCTGGCCCAGTCCTTTGGCTTTTGCTGGGGAGTCGAGCGAGCGGTGGCCATGGCCTACGAAACCCGTCAGCACTTCCCCACCGAGCGCATTTGGATCACCAACGAAATCATCCACAACCCCAGCGTCAACCAGCGCCTCAAAGACATGGCGGTGGAGTTCATTGAAGTAGTAGACGGCGAGAAAGATTTCTCTATTGTCGGCCAAGGCGACGTGGTAATTCTCCCCGCCTTTGGAGCCAGCGTGCAGGAAATGCAGCTGCTCAACGACAAGGGCTGCACCATCGTTGACACTACCTGCCCCTGGGTTTCTAAGGTGTGGAACACCGTCGAAAAACATAAGAAACGCGACCACACCTCCATCATCCACGGCAAGTACAACCACGAAGAAACCGTGGCCACCAGCTCCTTTGCGGGCAAGTACCTAGTGGTGCTGAATCTAGATCAGGCAAACTACGTGGCCGACTACATTCTCAACGGCGGCGACAAAGCCGAATTTATGGCCAAGTTTGGCAATGCCTGCTCCCCTGGGTTTGACCCCGACACCGACCTCGATCGCATCGGTGTTGCCAACCAGACCACCATGCTCAAGGGCGAAACCGAGCAAATCGGCAAACTATTCGAGCACACTATCTTGAAGAAATTTGGTCCCCAGGCCCTCAACGACCACTTTCTCAGCTTCAACACCATCTGCGACGCCACCCAAGAGCGCCAAGATGCCATGTTTGAGCTAGTGGATGAAAAGCTCGATTTGATGGTGGTGATCGGCGGCTACAACTCGTCAAACACTACTCACTTGCAAGAAATTGCGATCGATCGCAGCATTCCCTCGTACCACATCGACAGCGCCAGCCGCATTGGCCCCGGCAACCGCATCGAGCACAAGCCGCTCCATGGTGACCTAACGGTGACGGAAAACTGGCTGCTCGATGGCCCCATTACCGTGGGCGTCACCTCTGGCGCTTCGACCCCCGATCGCTCGGTGGAAGAGACTATCGCGCATATTTTTGCTATCAAGGCCGATATGGCCGTGGTTTAGGAAAACTTAGTAGCTCACAAAGTCCTCGTCCCTCTCCCCCAGCCCCTCTCCCAGGGAGGAGAGGGGAGCCGGAAACAAACTTTAAAGTCCCTCTCCCAGCTTGGGAGAGGGACTTAGGGTGAGGGCTGGATTATGGAAGAAAGCGTATTTATGATCTACTGAAACTAGGCTGGCATCGTGAGACCGACAGCGGCTTACCTCGCTATGGTTGATAATGTGCAATTGCCCTCCTAGGTCGCTTTGACCATCGCCGCCAGACTAAAATAACAGTGTGCCGCTATAGGTTGAGGCCAGAGCCATGACCACCGCCACTACCCTCAAAGACCAAATTCTAGAAGCGATCGATCATCTGCCCGCGGAAACGCTGGCCGAAATTTTGGTCTATGTGCAGGGGTTGAGAACCGACTCAAACGTGGATCAAGACCAGGTGTGGCAAGCCTATCTAGAGTCTGAGAAAGAACGTGAAGAGGTATATCGTCGCCTTGCCGACTCCTAAGTTTTTAGATGCAGAAGCCGTTCTGCGGCTCCATGCAAGGCAAATTGAGCGGTTTGGGGGTACTGCTGGCGTGCGAGATGCAGGTCTGCTAGATTCAGCTTTAGCTCAGCCTCAGGCCACCTTTGACGGCGAGCTACTACATCCGACCCTGACGGAGCAGGCGGCAGCGTATCTATATCATTTGTCCAAAAATCATCCTTTTGTAGATGGCAACAAGCGCACAGCGTTTGCGGTGATGGATACCTTTTTGCGGCTGAATGGTAAACGGCTGCTGTTGACGAATGACGACGTTTACGATTTGGTGATGCAGGTCGCCCAGGGCCAGATCGACAAACCTACGTTGGTCATTCTCCTTGCGGCCGCTATCCAAAGCTTGCCCTAGGATGAAGTCTCCCCTGTCTGAGACCGTGAATCAGGCTAACCTGGGATAGAACATCTGTTCCCTGCCCATGGCTGTATCCCCATCCAAATCTGCTAAAGCTGACCTGGCGCTCACCGCCGAGCAAGAGGCCGCTCTGGATGCTCTGGACGCCTTTGTGCAGGGCACCGAAAAGCTGTATCTGCTAACCGGCTACGCAGGTACGGGCAAAACGACGCTGCTTCAGGTATTTGTGAACGGGCTGCGCGATCGCGGCGACGATCGCCCCATTGTGCTCAGCGCCTTCAGCAACAAAGCCACCAAGGTGCTGGCGGCGATGGCGGCCCAGTGGCGGCTCGATATTGACGCCATGACCTGCTGCAAGCTGTTGGGCCTGCGCCCGGTGATCGACGAAGAGAACGGCAAGCAGGTGTTTGCGATCGATCGCCAGCAGGCCAGCCAGATCGATCGCTACCGCCTGGTGATCATCGACGAATGCTCGATGATCAACCAGGAGTTGTGGGATCTGCTGGTGAATGCCGTGTCGAACCTGTACCGGGGCACCCAGATTTTATTCGTAGGCGATTCGGCCCAGTTGCCGCCGGTCAACGAGCCTGAGTCGGCCTGCTTTCGGCAGATCATTCACAAATCACAGCTTACCGAGGTGGTGCGCTATGGCGGCGCGATCGGCGTGATCGCTGAAGACATTCGCCGCAACCTGGAGCGCGATGCCCTGCCCCACTTTGCCAACGACACCAACGCCGACAATACCGAAGGCTGCTTTGTGCTGCCCCGCCAAGCCTGGCACGATCTGCTGATTCGCGCCTTTACCAGCCCCGCCTATCAGAAAAATCCTGACCAGGTGCGCGCCCTGGCCTACACCAACCGCCGGGTGGCCCAGCTCAACCACACCATTCGCGCCGCCATCTACGGCCCCAACGCTAAGCGATTTGTGCCCGGCGATCGCCTCATCGCCGTTAATCCCTGTTTAGAAAAAGAGGCGGTCGTGCTGCCCACCTCCGCCGAGTGCGAGGTGCTCAACATTGCCCGAGGTCGCGAGGGCGAGTGGCCACTGTGGATGCTCGAAGTCGAGACCGAAACCGGCGACTACAAGACCCTGCAGGTATTGCACGAGTCGGGCCAAGCCGAGTTCAAAACCAGGCTCGACTTTCTTGCCAAAGAAAAGCGCTGGATGGAATTTTGGGATTTGCAGCAGCGCTTCCACGCCGTTGACTACGCCTATAGCCTCACCATTCACAAAAGCCAGGGGTCAACCTTTCAAGATGTGTTTGTGGATGTGCCGTCGATGGCTGCTAACCGCAACGCGATCGAGCGCAATCAGCTCTGCTATGTCGCTTTCACTCGCGCTGCCAAACGGCTGTTTTTGTATCAATAATCTTCCTGCCGTAGAAATGCTTCAGCGGTGCGTTATGGCCAAGCGCAGGTGATGTGTGGTCACCCAATCCGGCCTGCGGCCTAACAGCACCCTACTCCCCCACTTCTCTGATCACAACCTCATCCCCTGCTGCCAGGCCCAGCTCAGCGGCGCGCCCGGACCGTAGCTCAATCACGTGATCCACTAGCTGATTGCCCGGGCCATAGGTGGGGCAAGGATCAGCGGTGCAGGGAGGTGCCTCCGCCAGACCTACGATCTGCCCTTGGTAGACAAACACCATGTCCAGCGCCACTGGCACATTCTTCATCCAAAAGCTCACTGGGCGAGGCCGACCCATGGGAAACAGCATGCCGCGATCGCCGGGCAGCGCATCGCGATACATCAGCCCTAGGGCCTGCTGCTGTGGGGTGGTCGCCACTTCTAGAAAAATCTCTTCACCGCCCAGGGTCGTAACCGCTGTGACGGCAAGCTGTTGGCCGCGAGGGTCAGCCATAGGGGTTTCGGTGGCAGTCGGCGTTGATGGGGTGTTGTCGGTCGTAGACGGTGGCTCAGCTGTAGAAGGGGTTGGCCCGCACCCGGCCCCCAACACCAGCGCGCTGAGCATCAAACTCAAGGCCATACCCTGCCGCAGCCATAGATAAAGCCGTTGGGAAGCCAAACCAGCAAAACGATAGGACATGGAAAAACCAGGAAATGCAACTGTGGGCACCCAACCAGGGCGCTAACATTCTAGTCGTTCACCCGGTAACTATTGGCCCCCACCCATCCACCCATCTACCCGTCCACTCATCCACTCACCAACCGACTAACTCTCCCGCAGCACGTACCCCACACCCCGCACGGTCTGAATCAGGCGCTTGTCGTCTTCGCCGTCAATTTTAAGGCGCAGGTAGCGTACATAAACCTCAATCACATTCGACTCACCCACAAAGTCGTAGCCCCAGACATTCTCCAAAATCTGCTCGCGGGGCAGCACCTCGCGGGGGTGCTCCATCATATATTTGAGCAGCTCAAATTCTTTCATCGTCAGCTCAATGACGCGATCGCCCCGCAGCGCTTGGCGATTGTCTAAGTCCAGCGTCAGGTCGCCAAAGCGCAGGTGCTCGACCTCTCCTGGGGCTGACTGCAGGTAGAGCTGCACAATTTTTAAGAAGGCGTCGGCGCGGTAGGGTTTGAGAAAGTAGTCGTCGGCGCCGCACTCGAGGCAGGCTACCCGGTCTTCGAGGCTGTCTTTGGCCATCAGCAGCACAATCGGCGATTTGATGCCCTGGCTGCGCAGGGTTTGGCACAGCGCCAGCCCCGACTCGCCCCCCAGTAAGCGATCGACTACAACTAGCGCCGGGTGGCTCTCAGTCGCTAGGGCAAGGCCTGCCTTAGCACTGCTGGCCACTACGGGATGATAGCCGGACTCTTGGAGGTCAAACTCCATCTGGCGAATTTGGCCCTCGTTGGTGCCCACCAGCAAAATGTGGGTGCCCTGATCGGCGATAGATGTGCCCATAGGATTTAAACGTCTCAACGCCTGGGGCTTGGGTCAGCGATTCATCGAGTCAGCGTTTCACAGACAACGCCTGCAAAGGATCGCGATCGATTATAGCGCGGCACTCTGGGCGGCACGGTAGTTAGAGAAACGACCGCTGCTGCCGCTAGAGCGATCGCTGCTAGAAAACAGTATTAAACCCCTTTTTTCCTCAGTTGCCCCCTCTAAGTGCCCATTGTTACCGTTAGTAACGGGGGCAAAAACCCTCACCAAATCTTCCCCTTGCTTCTTAATTGTGTGTGTTAGATTGGGCGTAATTTGCTGCTAGAACCTATATCACACATGACATTTGCAAAGCGCGGACTGATCCTAGGTGCCACGGCCGTTGCTGTGGCGGCGGTAACTGTAACCGGCGCTGGGATTCACCTGTCCCAAAGCAAAGCTTTCTTTGAAGAAAGCCCAAAGGAACTGATTGATCAAGTTTGGCAGCTGATTGACCGCAATTTCGTCGATGCTACCTTTAACCAGGTCGATTGGGATGCGGTGCGGACAGACTACCTGGGGCGGAACTATGCCGACCAGGAAGAAGCCTATGGCGCCATCCGCGAGATGCTAGAAAAGCTGGAAGATCCCTACACCCGCTTCATGGATCCTGAAGAGTTTCGCAGCATGCAGATTGACACCTCCGGCGAACTCACCGGGGTTGGTATTCAAATCTCTCAGGATGAAGAGAGCAAAGAAATAGTCGTCGTAGCTCCCATCGAAGACACCCCGGCCTTCGACGCGGGCATTCGCCCCCAAGATGTGATTTTGGCCATTGATGGCGAATCCACCGAGGGCATGGAGCTCAACGATGCAGTGAGCAAAATTCGTGGCACCGTTGGCTCTGAGGTTACCCTCACCCTGCGCCGGGGCGAAGAACAATTGGAATTCTCCATGGTGCGTGCGCGCATCGAAATCCATCCGGTGCGCTACAACGTGCAGGCTGGCCCTGAGGGACAGGTAGGCTATATTCGCCTCAACCAGTTCAGCGCTAATGCCGCCGAAGAAATGGGTGCTGCCATCGACGATCTCGAAGGTCAGGGAGTAACGGGCTACGTGCTCGACCTGCGCTCGAACCCTGGTGGGTTGCTGTACTCCAGCATTGACATCGCCCGCATGTGGATCGACAACGGCATTATTGTGTCGACGGTGAACCGCCAGGGGGTGGTGGATGAAGAAACCGCCAACAGCCGCGCCTTGACCGATAAGCCCCTCGTGGTGCTGGTTGACGGTGGCTCGGCCAGCGCCAGCGAAATTTTGTCGGGGGCTCTAAGAGATAACGAGCGGGCGGTTTTGGTGGGCACTCGCACCTTCGGCAAGGGTCTGGTGCAGTCGGTGCGCAGCCTGGGCGATGGCTCTGGGGTGGCTATCACGGTGGCCAAGTACCTCACCCCCGACGGCACCGACATTAACAAGTCTGGCATTGAGCCCGACATTTCGATCGAGCTGACCGAAGAGCAGCAGGAAGAACTTTCAACGAATCGCGAGGCTATCGGCACCGAAGCCGACCCTCAATATGCGGCGGCATTGGAAGCGTTAAGCACCGAAATTAAGGAAGCCCGCGCTGGCGACAGCGTCACGACGGCACCGGGCAACTAGCCAAACACCGGGTTAACAACTCGACCTGAGCAAAGGTCTGGGCTACGGCTCAGACCTTTTTTGACGGCGAGGTGCTCGCAGGGGATTTCCTCCCAGCACCAGCAGCACCAGGGCAGCGGCCACCATACCAGCGGCGACACAAAAGGCCAGCAGCACCCCAAAGGGAATCGCGATCGATTGCAGGGTCAGCAATTGAATGGAGACAGGGGTGGCGTTTTGCACGGCGATAATGGCGATCGCAATCACCCAGACCGCGGGTACCAGGGCAAACACAAGTCTAATCATGGGCCAGGGTAGGTTGTGGGGCGACGGGGAAGGGTTGCCAAGAGACAACGCCTTTGGGTAGTATAGTCAACTGGGCTATACGAGAAAAATCATGGCAAAACGGGTACAGGTAGTTCTCACAGAAGATGTTCGCAAGCTGGGCTATAACGGCGACTTGGTAGATGTGGCCCCTGGCTATGCACGTAATTATCTTATCCCTAACGGGAAAGCGGTGCGCACTACCCCCGGCGTGCTAAAGCAAGTAGAGCGTCGGCGCGAGGCGCAAAAGCAGCGGTTGCTAGAGATTAAGCAGGAGGCCGAAGCCACCAAGACGGCATTGACCACCATCGGCATGTTCACCATTCAAAAGCCTGTGGGTGAAAACGAAGCCATTTTTGGTACCGTCACCTCTGCTGATGTGGCCGACGTGATCAAGTCGCTGGCGGACAAAGAAGTCGATCGCCGCGATATTTCGCTCCCCGACATCAACAAGTTGGGCGAATACCAGGCTGAAGTGAAGCTACACCCCGAAGTGACTGCTGTTGTCAACCTGCGGGTAGTTGCCGAATAAACTGGGCTGATCTCCTGCTGGGGCAAGCCACGGGACATACAGTATTGACATTAAAATCGCCGTTGGGGACGCTGAGCCGTCTCGAACGGCGATTTTTTGTCAGTAGGGTAGCTACCGGCTGGCCTAGTTTCTTGCCATAAATTAGGAGCACTACCAAGCAAAGGGTCGATGGCTGATTTCTGAGCACCATGGGCTACAATCAAGCCACGCCCCAACATGTAGTGGTCTTCCTCCCGGCCACCGCGCAGCTTCAACACTATGGATACCCCTCGCCTCCACCCCGACACTATCGAAGCGGTGCGCGATCGCGCCGATATTGTCGATGTGGTCTCCCAGCATGTGGTGCTGAAAAAGCAGGGTAAAGATTTTGTCGGCCTCTGCCCTTTCCACGAAGACAAGTCGCCCAGCTTTAGCGTCAGCCCCGGCAAGCAGTTTTACTACTGCTTTTCCTGCGGAGCCGGGGGCAACGCCTTTAAGTTCTTGATGGAGCTGAACAAGCGCTCCTTTGCCGACGTGGTGCTCGATCTAGCTCAGCGCTATCAAGTGCCGGTCACCACCCTAGAACCAGCAAAACGACAGGAGCTTCAGCGGCAGCTCACCCTGCGGGAGCAGCTCTACGAGATTTTGGCCCTGACGGCTAAATTTTATGAGCACGCCCTCCAGCAGATCGACGGGGCCACGGCCCTAGCCTACCTCTACGAGCGGGGCCTGAGCGACGCTACCATTCAGCAGTTTCAGCTGGGGTTTGCCCCGGGGGGGTGGCAGACCCTCTATGGCTACCTGGTTGAGCAAAAGCACTACCCCGTCGAGCTAGTGGAAAAGGCGGGGCTGATTGTGCCTCGCCAAAAAGGGGATGGCTACTACGATCGCTTCCGCGATCGCCTGATGATTCCCATTCGCGATGGGCAGAGCCGAGTGATTGGCTTTGGCGGCCGCGCCCTGGGCGACGAAAAGCCCAAATATCTCAACTCGCCCGACACCGAGCTGTTTGACAAGGGCAAGACTCTGTATGGGCTGGATTTAGCACGGGCGGCGATCGCCAAAGATGACTGCGCCATCGTTGTCGAAGGCTATTTCGACGTCATTGCTCTCCACGCCGCAGGGCTCGAGAACTCTGTCGCCGCCCTGGGCACGGCCTTAAACGCCGCCCAGGTGCGCCAGCTGCTGCGCTACACCGAATCCAAACAAATTTTGCTCAACTTCGACGCCGATGCCGCTGGAGTCAAGGCGGCCCAGCGGGCGATCGGCGAGGTCGAAGATATGGCATACCGGGGTGACGTGCAGCTGCGGGTGCTCAACATTCCCGACGGCAAAGACCCCGACGAGTTTCTGCGGCACCACAGCGCTGCCGCTTACCGAGATTTGATTGAGGCCGCCCCCCTCTGGATTGACTGGCAGATCAATAACCTGATTGGCGGCAAAGATCTGCGCCAGGCCGACCAGTTTCAGCAGACCAGCCAGGCGGTGGTCAAGCTGCTCAGTGATATCGCCAACGCCGATACCCGCACCCACTACGTGCGCTACTGCGCCGAAATCTTTAGCAACGGCGACAGCCGCTTAGTGCCTTTGCTGGCTGAAAACCTCGTTACCCAGGTACGCCGCCAGCGCCGGACGACCTCATCAGAAGCGCCTACCCGATCTGCCCCTGCCACCACCCCCAGCGCCAGTTCCCTAGAACAGGCCGAGGCCGCCCTGTTGCGTATTTTTCTCCACGATGCTGCTCACCGCGACGAAATTCGTCAGGTGCTCGAAGACCGCGACCTGCAATTTAGCTACTCTCACCACCGGGCCCTGTGGCGGCAGATGCAGCGACTGCTCAGCGAATCTGACGATCCCAGAGTTGATTTGGTCAACCTATTACGTAACCAACTCGCTGATACTGGCCTGGCTACCACGCCCCTGCAAGCCCTACTGCACCTCAGCGAAAAGACCAAACGCGACGTGATCCGCGCCTCCCTAATCGTTCGCGCCGCCGCCGCCTGCATGGAAAAGAACCTTTGCGAAAAGCGCTACCGCCACTTCCTTGCCCTGTGGGAAAAGACTGACTGCACCACCGCCCCCGAGCAGTTCGCCGAGTACCAGCGCCAAATCTACGCCGAAAAACGCCGTATCGAAGCTCTAGAGAAAGATCGCCAGGTCAGCTTCGAAGATCTAGCGACCATGCCCTGGGTTGGCGAGCAATACGATTCTCTCGATCGATAGCCTTCAGTCCAACGGTGGGCACTGCCCACCCTACAGCGTCTTGAGCCGAGTGATGGAGAACAACGGGGTTTGTGTCCTCTCTAGGCTCATTGGCAGGACAGAGGTTTAAACCGATGATTGATCAATCCTTTCCGTGAGGTCAAGGACGACGGAACGTCTTTGTCGACGGGGGTCTGGGGCCAGCGAAATGGCCCCAGCGGCAGATTTGGCTTTGATTTCAATTGTGCGCCGCCACGGTCTGCGCGATCGCCAACAAGCAACTCATAACTACACTCCTAGAATGGTGCACTGCTTTGCGAGTGCACCCTACGATTTTCTTTATGGGGTAGCTGCTCAAGTACAGGAAGATGGGCACGAAGCCCCGCAACCGAGCGCTATTCTGAACAAAAGCTCACCAAAAATCCTCACTAAACCATGCCTAGAGTTGCGATCGTTGGCGCTGGCCCTACCGGAGCCACCCTAGCCTTCATGCTGGCCCAACGCGGCATCCCCGTTACCCTAATTGAAGCCGCCCGCGACTTTCAGCGTCAGTTTCGCGGTGAGGGGCTGATGCCCAGCGGCCTCGATGCCCTCACCCAAATGGGGCTAGACCCACTGCTGAAGACAGTGCCTCATCGCCCCCTCAGCGCCTGGGAATTTTGGCTCAACGATCGCCGCCTATTCCGTGCCGACGAGCCCTTGGGGGCATCCCGTCCCTGCACCCTAGTTTCCCAACCGCCGCTGTTAGAAGCCTTAGTGCAAGCTGCCCAGCGCGAACCCAATTTTGAATGGATAGCCGGAACCGCCGTGAAGGATCTGCTCTGGCAGAACGTTGACGAAGCCTCCCAAAGCGAAAATCGTGTCACTGGCATTCAACTTGCCGATGGCCGCACCATAGCCGCTGATCTGGTGATTGGAGCCGACGGTCGTGCCTCCGCAATTCGCCAAAAAGCCGGGCTAACGCTAGAAACTCAGCCCAAAAGTATCGATGTGCTCTGGTTTAAGTTGCCCACGCCACCAGGCTATGCCGCCGACAATCGCTTTTGCACTGTGGTTAAAAAGGGACGAGTTTTCAGCCTCTTCCACGGAGCGGAAGAGGGCAAAATGCACCTCGCCTGGGCGATCGCCCCCGACGAACCCACCGAGCAGAAAGACTGGGCCACTACCTTCGCTGCCCTGGTACCACCAGAGTTCGTGGAACACTTCCAATCGGCGGGAGAGAGTATCTCATCTCCCATGCGGCTCTCGGTTCTGGTTGGTCGCTGCCCCCGCTGGCACCGTCCCGGTCTGCTGCTGCTGGGTGACGCCGCCCACCCCATGTCGCCGGTGCGCGCCCAAGGTATCAACCTGGCTTTGCGGGATGCGATCGCAGCCGCCAACCACCTGATCCCGGTGCTCAAAACCACCGACGCAGCAGCCCCAGACCTCACCGCTCTCGATCGCGCTTTAGCCTGCATCCAAGCCGAACGCGAGCCTGAGATAATCCAGGCCCAAAAGCTCCAGGCCCACGAAGCCGGTCGGGGAGAACTACTGCGTCGCTCTGGAATTCTGCGCCAGGGGCTTAGCACCTTCTCCCCTATCCTTGGTCCCTTGGTTAAACAAGTTTGGACCCAGCAACAGCGGCCGCTGCGCGAAGGGATGACAACAGTACGGCTGCAATCTTAGGTAGGCCCCCCTCCCCCCAAAACTGAGATGGGAGCCGCTGAGATCGCACCAACGGCTTGCAAAAGCCCGCTGCTGTTTACCAAGGAATAGGTAAACAGCAGCGGGCAGAGCTGCCAATACAGCAGTTAATTTAATTGACACTTTGATAACCAGAATTCTCTGTGTAGGGGCGTTGCAGTGCAACGCCCCTACGTTGACCTGTCCTAACCCGATGGACGCTGCTGTTAGGAGCGTCACAATAGCGATGCTATTCAGGAATAGCCGAAGGGTAGATTTGGGTCGCAATCAGAACCGGCTTTTCGCTGTAGTCTGCCTCTAGCTGCTGTAACACTTCAGCATCCCAGGTCAAATCATAGTCGCGCTCCAGTTCACTGACGACGAAGGGGCGCAGCACACCGGTAACCGCAACCTGTTCATTGTCAGTAATGGTAGGTGGTACCGCCTCAGACGCCGAACCTGCCTTGGGTTGGGCATAGACAACCAGCAGGCTGTCTGCCCCTAACAGCTGGTCTTCCTGAAGGGTGAATGTGTCTTCACTCTGAATATCTTCCACGTCGCCAGTTACGGCTAAGGTCTCGCCATAGTACTGCTCAGGATTTTCAGAAATTTCACCAGGCTCTGGTGCCAGCGCGATCGACTGAGCAATGATAACCGGCTGATCCTCGTACTCTTCGTAGAGGTTTTGGTCAAGGGTTAGATCAAACTCTTGATTGACCTCTGAAATTAAGAAGTTACGAACTTCACCGGTTACCTGTACCTCAACATCGCCCTCTGGCAGTAGCAGGGGTTCGCCCGAAGCATTGATGACTAGAATGGGCTCGCTGCCAAAGAATTGTTCATCGTTGACGGTGAAAGAGTTGTCGCCTACTTTCTCGACCGGTGCGCTCCGAATAGTGACGATTTGGCCGATGTAGCCTTCGGTATTTTCAGCAACTTCCTCAGTTTGCACATTCGTCGAACCATCGGAAGTTTCCCGCTCAGGTGCGGTTTCGGCACAGGCACCCACCAGTCCGGCAATCAGACTGAGGGCAAGGGTGCTTTGAAAAAATTTCTGCTTAGTTGACCGAGCCATAATCTTATACTCCAAACTCAACACAACTGTTGCTGAAAAGCTGACTTTCAAAATGCTTTACTAGTGATTCCAGCCTTGCTGTTCAAAAACAAGGTTTTTTGTAGTGCACTGAATATCCAACCGTTACTTTTTTTGTCGCTAGTTTCGCTAATCACTTTTCTACTCAACACCTGTTATATGTGTTTGTGAGAGTATAGGTCATCTGTCTAAATGCTAGTAACTATGTCTGCCCATAGATAGAAAAAGAAATAGCCTAAACGAGTGTTTGAATTATTAATTTCTGTAACTGTTTTTGCGTTTATTTAGAAAGGGAAATTTAGCGAGTGGTTTTGGCGGGCCACCGAAGCTGCTGCAAAGCCACTAGGGCTATGCGGTACTACTTTTGTATAGTTTCCAGGTCTTATTGGTGGTTGGGGTCTTCTGGCTACTGTGCCAGATGGCTTCAAAGTGCTCTTGCGGAATGTAGTGCTGTTTTAAGCGAATAAACGAGGCAATGGCGGCATCGCCCTCAGCACCCACAGCAATATGCTCAAGCACGGATAGCCTGGCAGTAAGTATTACCGCCAGGCTAAAAAAGGCTCAGCGAAGTCGCCACTGCAGGCGGGTGCACCACACCAGCACTTTCAAATTTCAGATTGAGGATGGCCCGGACTATGCAGCGATCGCTTAATCGAGCCCCAGCTCGCGCTTGAGCAAGTTGATCGACTTTTCGCCGATGTAGTTGTCACAGACGATTAGCTTGGGAGGGCGAATCAAGTCTTCGCGGGCTTCGGCGATCGCCTCTTTGACCGTGGGCAAACTTGCCTCGTCAAACACCACAATGGTCTGGGCACTGTGGATCACGGCATTGAGCTTGTAGGGGTCATCGGTTTGGGCCGACATCAGCAAAATTTCGTCGCCCCGGAGGCTGTAGCTAATCACCTCCGCTGCCCGCAAAATGCCGGTGCTGACGCTGACCATGCCCAGGCAGGTGCCCTTGGGCAAATCCTTCAGCAGGCCCAGCTCTTTTTTATAGTCGTAGATATCGACGGGGATGACCCGCACCGACTTGGGAGCCGCGATCGCCTCCGCTTCGCTAATGAAGTAGCGACTGGTGACCACCGTACCTGAGCGGGTCTGGGCCAAAATCGTGTCGAGTTCTTCGAGGGGCACCAGCTGCACTGGAATGTGCAGGGCGCTCTCTAGCTCACGCACCATCAGCTGCCCGGCCCCAATGTCTTGCCCCGGGGCGGTGACCAGTACCCGAGCGCTACAGCGCAGCCGCCAGTCGATCTCCGCCAAGAACAATTCTCGCGCCTGGTTGAGCGAGCAGCCCTGGCGCAGCAGCTCGTCTAGCCCAGTCTCGACCACATCGCGCGCCTGGGGAAACTCGGCCCATAGCACGGTCTGGGGACGAGCGCTGTCGGTGCTGTTTTGCTCGCGCACGTAGATGCCAGAGCCGGGCATGGCCTCGACCACGCCGGCGTCTTCGAGCTGACGATAGACCTTGCTGATGGTGTTGCGGTGCAGGCCCGTCTGCATGGCTAGCTGCCGGGTGCTGGGCAGCCGATAGCCAGGTGGATACTGCCGGGATGCGATCGCAAACCAAATCTGGTCGTAGAGCTGGGTCGACGCCGGAATCTCGCTATCGGGCTGAATGTGAAACTGCACCACCAAACCACCTCCAGGCTTTTGCCAGACAAACCATCGTGCCCATTTTGTGATCAAACCAGTAGGTCAGACCAACATGAGGGCCACTGAGAACTAAATACACCGCCCGTACTGACAATTTAGGACGATTCTTAAAAAGTGGCTGGGTTTTGTTAGCCGCCCCCGCCTGCCGCAATGTTTTTTGACAATTGTAGGCCTCCCCACCAGCGCTCAGGCCAGCGTTAAAGTAAGAGTAATCAGTATAGACAACGACAACTCGCCATGCCGTCCCTAGTGCGTACCGAGACAATCGCTATCCCCAGCGGCGACACCGAGATTTTGGCTTACTTGGCCGAGCCCTCCGGCCCGGGCCGGTTTGGTGCCGTCGTCGTGATTCAAGAGGTGTATGGAGTCAACAGCCACATTCGTGAGGTGGCCGAACGGCTGGCGAGGGCGGGCTACGTAGCGATCGCCCCCCACATCTATCACCGCCAGGCCCCCAGCTTTGAGGTGGGCTACACCCAGGAAGAACTGGAGCTGGGCCGCAGCTACAAGCAAGGCACAACGGCCAAAGAACTGATCATGGATGTGCAGGGGGCGATCGCCTACCTCTACAGCAAAGCCAACGTAATCCCTGAGGGCGTCGGCTGCCTCGGCTTTTGTTTTGGCGGCCACGTTGCCTACCTGGCCGCCACCCTGCTCCAAGTCAAGGCCACGGCTTCCTTCTATGGAGCAGGTATTGCCACCATGACCCCCGGGGGCGGTGACCCTACCCTCAGCCGCACCCCCGAGATCAAGGGCACCCTCTATGGCTTCTTCGGTGAAAAAGACCCCTTGATTGCGGCTGACGAGGTAGACCAAATCGAAGCGGCCTTAAAGGACCATGGCGTGCCCCACCAAATCTTTCGCTACCCCGGTGCTGAGCACGGCTTTTTCTGCGATCAGCGCCATAGCTACCACCCCGAAGCCGCCAGCGATGCCTGGGAGCAGGTGCTCCAGCTATTCAAGACCACTCTGCCCACAGCGCTACAAGTCTAGCTAGGTAAGGGCAGTTGCCTGGCTTCTAACTGATTCTCGGCTGCGTTCTCGCTCAGAGGGCGTCTACAACGTCCTGTTTTGGTAGCAAAAGGCTGAGATCTGGCTTGAATGAGGATGTTGAGCCCCAACGCCCTCCAAAGGCCAGAAGGGAGCAGTAGGTGACGAGGGCTAAAAAAACTGGGATACATCCGTGACGAGGGTTACGAAAGAGCCTTCTGCAAATAGCCCCTGCTGAGGCCTCCCCGAACGAAATTTTAGGCCTAGATTATTGTCAATTAAATGGCTGGAACTTTTTGGCAGAGCTATAAGTCAATTACCGATCGCTTGCCTGAAGCCAGGCAATTGTTCAGTAATTCAAAAAGCTTTCTAATGTGACAGTTGAAATAGCGGAAAGACTATTCGTCACATTGGCAAAAGCAGCTTTAGATTAAGGAAAGCGAGACACAGTTATCTGTTCGCCTTTAAAACAAGAGTCGCCAAGGCTATGCAGTCATCCTATTGCTATGTAGAAACTTACTTTGGCTGACTTCTCTACTTATTAAAAGGCAAAAAGCAGTTCTTAAAGCCAGATAGACAGAGTGAGGAAGACAGGCAAATGCTCTGTTTACCACGAAGAGGGGTGCGCAAAAGCATCTTGAGTCGAATCTGCTGAGATGAATTTGCCACGGCGAATTTGATAAAGCTGTGTCCGTCCGTTGTTTGACTTTGGAGTTTATTCAAAAATGTCTAATTCTTTTCGTCTAAAGTCTGGAACCGCTCTGATGTTGGCCCTAGGGTTGACCGTAGGCGCCTTTACTCCAGTGATCACCGCTGCTCCGGTAGTTGCCCAAACCCAAACTCAAACTCAATTTAGCGATGTGTCCGCCAACCACTGGGCGCGTCAGTTCATTACTAGTTTGGCGGGCAGAGGCGTGATCGCTGGTTTCCCAGACGGTACCTTCCGTCCCGATGAACCGGTGACCCGCGCTCAGTATGCCGCTATGGTGCGTCAGGCGTTTAGCCAGTCCTCCGTGCGGACCGCGACCACTTTTGTGGACGTGCCAGCTGACTATTGGGCCGCTGCAGCGATTCGTGAGGCCGATATGATGGGCTTTTTGTCGGGCTACCCCGGCAATATCTTCCAGCCCGATCAGAATATCCCTCGGGCCCAGGTGCTGGTTTCCCTAGCCAATGGATTGAACTACACCGCCAGCAGCCAGAATAGCGTTAGCGTCTATCAGGATGCCTCCTCGATTCCTGAGTATGCGGTGGCTAGCCTAGCCGCTGCTACAGAGCGGCGGTTGGTGGTGAACTACCCCAATGTGCAGGTCTTACGGCCCAACCAAACGGCAACTCGGGCCGATGTGGCGGCCTTTATTTACCAGGCCCTGGCTAGCCAAAATCAGGTGGCCACGGTCAACTCCCCCTACATTGTGGGGCAGCAGGTGGCGGCTCAATCCAGCCTACCGGCAGGCACAGTTCTGACTACGAACTATGCAGAGAGCAACAAAATTGTCGTGCTCCCCGATGAGACCGCTGATCTAACCCTGACGGTTGCCCAGGCGATCACCGACAGCACCGGTCGCGTCTTAGTGCCAGCGGGCAGTCAGGTAGTGGGAGAACTGCGTCCTAGCGGCAACGGCTCACAGTTTGTGGCCCAGGAACTGGTGCTGCCCGGCGGTCAACGGCTGGCAATTAACGCCACCTCGCAGACCGTGACCACGACGGAAACTGTTCGCCGAGGAGCTACCCTTGGCGAGACCCTGGCTGGAGCGGTGCTGGGTTCAGGTGCGGCGGCGGCGATCTCTCGCACCACTGGCGACCAAAGTGTTGGCACCCTAGAGGTCTTGGCCGGAACCGCCACTGGAGCCACCCTGGCCCGGCTCTTTGGCCGCGACCGGGTCGAGGTAATTGCCATCAACCCCAGCCAAGATCTCACCCTGACCCTCAACCAACCTCTGGTGCTGTCGGCTCGTTAATAGGCGCTGTCTAGTCACTTAGTGCAGTTAACAAACCCCTCAGTTCCCAAACGGGAACTGAGGGGTTTGTCTTGGCAAGCTAATCTATAGCGATCGCTTATTGCAGCCTTCAGCCTTTTGAACCATTCACTGCACCAAGCTACGGGATAATGTAAACACGGATACTGCTGAGTTTTCTGCAAAGTGTAGGGCGATCGCTTTACACCTCTGCCAGATATCTATCCCTGCTACCTCACCGCGTTTAACCCCATGTCCTACTATCTCTCCCCCCGCTTTCTCGAAAAGCTGGCGGTGCACATCACCAAAAACTACCTCAAGCTGCCGCAGGTCAAAATTCCTCTGCTGCTGGGGGTGCACGGCCGCAAGGGGGAGGGCAAAACCTTTCAGTGCGAGCTGGTGTATGAGCGCATGGGCATTGAGGTGGTGCACATCTCTGGCGGCGAGCTAGAGAGCCCCGACGCAGGCGACCCGGCCCGGCTGATTCGTCTGCGCTACCGCGAGGCCGCCGAGCTGGTGCGGGTGCGGGGCAAAATGGCGGTACTGATGATCAACGACATTGATGCTGGGGCCGGCCGCTTCGACGCCCTCACCCAGTACACCGTCAACACCCAGCTGGTGAACAACACCCTAATGAACATTGCCGACAACCCCACCAATGTTCAGCTGCCGGGCAGCTACGACGAAAACGAGATTCAGCGGGTGCCGATCATTATGACCGGCAACGACCTCTCGACCCTCTACGCGCCGCTGATTCGCGACGGCCGCATGGACAAGTTTTACTGGCAGCCCGATCGCGACGATCGCATCGGCATTGTCGGCGGCATTTTTGAACCCGACGGCCTTTCCTCCCAAGACATTACCCTGCTGGTGGACACCTTTCCGACCCAGGCGATCGACTTCTTTGGGGCCGTGCGCGCTCAGATCTACAACGAGCAGATCCGCGACTTTATCTATTCTGTGGGGCTCGAAAATGTCTCCCGCAGCGTGGTCAACACCACCACACCCCCCACCTTTCGCCGGCCCGACTTTAGCATCTCGCACCTGATCGAAGTGGGCGATCGCCTGGTGCGTGAGCAGCGCCGGGTCGACGACATGCGCCTCGCCAACGAATACAACCGCGTTTTGCAGTCGGGTGGTGCGTCCTCGGCCCCCAATGGCAGCTTTTATCGCGCCTACGACCCCAACGACAACCCCGCCGCTGAGGGCACTACCGAGGGCAATGCCGCCAAGGTATCTAGCAACGGCAACGGCGACGCCCCTCAGTGCCCCATGCCCGATTCGGCCCAGTCCACCCATTCCTCCACTCCCCCACCCTCCCACCCTCCCACCCATCCACCCTCCCACCCATCTACCCTCCCCCCCGAAGTGCGCGATCAGGTCAACAACATCCTCTCCCGGGGCTATCGCCTGGCCCTAGAGCATGTCGATCAGCGGCGGTTTCAAACCAACGCCTGGCAGAGTGGCCCTACCATCTCTGCTCAGAATGCGGCTACGGCTAGCGCCGAAGTGGAACGCTGCCTGGGCGACTATGCCCAAGACTACGTGCGGCTGATTGGCATCGACCCCAAAACCAAACAGCGGGTCATGGAGCAGATTATTCAGCGGCCCAAACGTTAACGGTTTTTCTCAACGGCAACGCCAGGAGCCAGTTTGGTGGCAGGATGAGAGGCCAGGCGACTCTCTGATAGTGCTAGCGGAGAATTGCTGCGCGTTGGCGTTAATTTTGAGAGCAATTTGGCGAAGATGTCAAAATATGAACGACTTTCCTCAGGAATTGAAGGGCTAGATGAAGTTTTAGAGGGGGGATTTCCGGCGGGGCAGGCCTATCTGGCCAGAGGCGGGCCGGGCTGTGGCAAAACTACCCTGGGGTGGCATTTTCTCACCACCAACCTAGACGATGGTACCCCACGCCTCTTCATCAGCCTTGGGGAATCGATGGAACAACTGCGGCGCAACGGCGCAGCCTCGGGCTTTCCAGTAGATGCGGTGCATGTTTTAGATTTGAGCCCCAACGCTGACTCTTTTGTGCAGAACCAGGGTTACGACATTTTTGCGGCCGCCCAGGTCGAGCAGGGCCCGCTGACGGAGCGGATTGTCGAGCAGGTCAGTGCGCTCAAGCCCCAGCGGGTATTTATCGACTCGATGACTCAGCTGCGCTACCTGGCGACCGATGCTTATCAATTTCGCCAACAGGTGGTGGGATTTTTGCGCTTTTTGCTTCACCAGGGGGCCACGGTGCTGTTTACCTCTGAGGGCAGTCAGGAGGCCCCCGATGAGGATTTGCAGTTCATTAGTGACGGCATTCTCACTTTGCAAATGCAGGAGGAGGGCCGCCATGTGCAGGTGTCTAAACTGCGGGGCGGCACGTTTCGCAAGGGGCTGCACTCGATGCGGATCTGCGATCGCGGCCTGGTGGTCTTTCCCCAGCTGGTGCCCAATGAAGATCCGGTGGCCACGGCTGCACCGCGCCTCTGCCCGGCCGGCATTCCTGAAATTGATGAGCTGCTCAGCGGCGGCATTGAAACCGGCACGGTAACGATTATCTCTGGCCCCAGCGGCGTGGGCAAAACCACCCTGGGGCTGCAATTTATTAAAGAGGCGGCGGGACGGGGCGATCGCTCGGTCGTCTACCTGTTTGAGGAGGCGGTTGATACTCTGCTCAACCGCTGTGAAGGCATCAATATTCCGGTGCGGGCGATGGCCAATCGGGGCACCTTGGCGATCTTTAAGGTTGACCCGCTGCTGTATTCTCCCGATGAGTTTGCCCACCAGGTGCGCCTCGAAGTTGAAAAGGCGGGCACCCAGCTGATCATGATCGACAGCGTGCTGGGCTATAAGCTGTCGTTCAAAGAAGATGACCTGATTCGCAATATTCACAGCCTTTGCCAGTATCTCAAAGGGCGCGGGGTGACCACTATCCTCACCAACGAAATTGAGTCAATTACCGGTGACTTTAAAGCGACGGAGCTGGGGGTGTCCTACCTGGCCGACAACATTATTTTTCTGCGCTATTTAGAAATGCGCGGCCAAATGCGGCGGGCGATCGGTGTTTTGAAGAAGCGCCTCAGCGATTTTGAGAAGACTTTACGGGAGTTTGAAATTTCTCGCTACGGCATCAAGGTAGGTCGTCCGCTGACCCAGCTGCGGGGCATCTTGAGCGGAGTTCCTGAATTCATTAAGTCCAACGAAAATGAGCCCTGATGTTCCACCACCCTGCGCTGAGCCACTCCCAGATCCCGATCATCAATGGCAGCATCGCGTGCTGCTGGGGGTAGACCATCCGCAAAATCGCCAGCTGCTGTCAGCGTTCTTGAGTCGGTTTTATAGCCTGCAAGAGGTGCCGGCGACGGCGCTCAGGTGGGGCCAAGCCTATGACCTGTGCATTTTTGATAGCGCGTTTTTGGGGCGCTATGGCGAGCACATTGCCCAGCAGCGGGAGGAGGCCAGCCCGGTGTTTTTGCCCTTTTTGCTGCTGCTCAAGCGCCAGCACCTGCCCTTGATGACACCGTCTCAGCGCCAGCAGGTGGACGATGTGATTACGATGCCGGTTGACCAGACTGAGCTGCTGCTGCGGGTGGAGTCGCTGCTGCGCGCCCGGCAGCAGGCGCTGAAGCTCAGTACCCTGTTGACCCAAGAGCGGTTGCTGGAGCAGCAGCTGGCGGCCGACAATCAGATTCTTCAGCAGCTGGCCGTTCAGGATAGCCTGACCGGCATTCCCAATCGGCGCGCCTTTGACGACAAGCTAGCCTACGAGTGGAAGCTCGGCCGCCGCGAGCAAACCCCGCTGGCGGTGGTGCTTTGCGATGTCGATTACTTTAAGCCCTACAACGACACCTACGGCCATATCTCGGGAGATCAGTGTCTGCGGGCGATCGCAGCTGTGCTCGACACCGTAATTCGCCGGCCAGCTGATTTGGCTGCCCGCTACGGCGGCGAAGAGTTTGCCCTAATTTTGCCGAAGACCGATTTAGAGGGAGCGCAGCACCTTTTGAGCCGCCTGCGCAGCACCCTGCGAGCCCGCGCCATTGCCCACCCCAAATCGCCGGTTGGCCCCTACGTCAGTCTGAGTTTTGGCGTGGCGGCAACAGTGCCCGATCAGCAGTGGCAGCCTGAAGATGTGTTGCGGGCCGCCGATGCAGCCCTCTACCAGGCCAAAGCCGAAGGCCGCGATCGCATCGTTGTGGCCGCTACCCCCACCGCGACGTCTCCGCTACGGCCGACCTAGCTGCCCCGATAGGTGCTGTAGGACCAGGGCGACACCAGCAGCGGCACGTGGAAGTTGCTGGTGGGGTCAGCGATCGTAAACCGCACCGGGATCTGGTCTAAAAACGGGGGTTCCGAAAGCGCCGCACTCGTTTTGGCAAAATAGGCCGCCACGTCAAAGGTGATCTCGTAGGTGCCTTTGTGCAGTTCGTCACCCTCTAGCAGCGGCTCATCGGTGCGGCCATCGCTGTTAGTTTCCACGGTTTTTAGTGCCGTTTTGATGTCGGCTTCATTGTTAATGGCCCAGACTGTGAGCCGCAGAGAGGCGGCGGGCTTACCCAGGGCTGTGTCAAGAACGTGGGTGGAGAGTCTGCCCATTGTGGTAACGAATCATGCCAGATAACTACAGACAAAGCATATAGTAAGAAACCCTTGGATGGGGGTGCAACCCAAATAATTCGGAATGCTGCGCTCAGAAAACACCAACCTGTTTTTTGAGGCTGTTTTTTCTGGCCGCCCACAATCTTGCCCCGTCCTTGGCTGAGATCAGAATTGTTCGTTAGCCTGACCTTAGCCCCAGGGCGTCGCATGGTGTCCCCAAGACAATACAACAGGCAATTTGCAGACTATGGCTCATTCCTCAAATCCCCAGTCTAGTCAGCCCTTGCTCCACAGCCGGAGGCATCTGCTGCGGTATTTAGCTGGCGGCGGCTTGGGGGCGATCGCCCTGGTTTTCGCCCGGCCCCAACCAGCGGCCGGCCAAGATTTAGAAGAACTTTGCTCGATGTTTCCGCAGAATTCTCAATGCCTCGACTATTTGCCGGGGGTGCAGGCGCTTGATGCAGCGGGGAATGCGATCGCCGTCGATTCCTTTTTGCCCACCACTACGCCGGGAATTCCCCAACCGGTGCAGGGATTGCCCAATGTCACCTATTTGGTGATTCAGGAGGGGCCGGCGATCGCTCCCTACGGCCTGCGCCCCATCTGCCCCCACCGAGGCTGCGCCGTCATCTGGCAGGCCGACCAAAACCGCTTTGCCTGCCCCTGCCACGGCTCTAAGTTTGATGCTGAGGGACGGGTGCTGCGGGGGCCAGCTCGTAAACCGCTGCCCCTAGTCACAGTGGTCGAACGACAAAACCAAATTCGCCTGGTCGAGCGAGCACCCTCAGTCGATCCGCGCTAGGGAATCCGTAAGCAAGGACACCTACCGAGTTATACCGGATCCTATCTGGTTACACCCAGTTTGTAGGGGCATTGCAGTGCAATGCCCCTACGAGATCTCTGTTTTGAACCCGGGTTTCTCAAGGCAGATTTCATATTAGAACCTATCCAAAAACGGGCTTGGCCCATGGACCTGTAGTCTTGGGAAGCTAATTTTTGGATGCGCTCTTAGGGGGCAATGGTTGATAATAGGTGATCTCTGTCGCAACCCCGTTCTAAGCCCCATGTCTAGCGCCTTTCTCGATCGCCTCCACAGCTCCGATCGCCCCGTCATGGTCTTCGATGGCGCGATGGGTACCAACCTCCAGGTGCAAAACCTGACAGCGGATGACTTTGGTGGCCCCGAGTACGAAGGCTGCAATGAATACCTGGTGTTTACCAACCCCAAAGCTGTAGAAACCGTCCACCGTGGGTTTCTTGAAGCTGGGGCCGACGTAATTGAAACTGACACCTTCGGCGGCACTGCGATCGTGCTGGCGGAGTACGACCTGGCCGATCGCGCCTACGAACTCAACAAAACCGCCGCCACCTTGGCTCGCAAAGTGGCCGACGAATACTCCACCCCTGATAAACCCCGCTTCGTCGCCGGTTCTATGGGGCCAGGCACAAAACTACCCACCCTGGGCCACATCGACTTTGACACCCTCAAAGACTCCTACGTCGATCAGGCAAAGGGGCTAATCGACGGCGGCGTAGACCTGATGCTGGTCGAAACCTGCCAGGACGTGCTGCAAATCAAAGCCGCCCTCAACGGCATTGAAGAAGCCTTCACCACTACCGGCAAGCGCCTCCCGCTCATGGTCTCCGTCACCATGGAGCAGCAGGGCACCATGCTGGTCGGCACCGAAATGGCCGCTGCCCTAACCATTCTCGAACCCTACCCCATCGACATTCTGGGCCTCAACTGCGCCACCGGCCCCGACCTGATGAAAGACCACGTGCGCCACCTGGCCGAGCAGTCGCCCTTTGTGATCTCCTGTATCCCCAATGCCGGTTTGCCCGAGAACGTGGGCGGCAATGCCGTCTACCGCCTCACCCCGATGGAACTGCGCATGTCGCTAATGCACTTCATCGAGGATCTCGGCGTGCAGGTAATCGGCGGCTGCTGCGGCACCCGACCAGAGCATATTGCCCAACTAGCGGAATTGGCTAAGGATCTGCGGCCGAAGCCGAGACCCGTTAGGGTAGGCGAGTGGGCGAGTGGGCGTGTAGGCGAGTCACCTGATACAGAACACCCACCCATCCACCCATCCACCCATCCACCCTCCTACCCATCCCCTCGCCCCGCCCTCAACTACATCCCTGCCGCCGCCTCGATCTATAGCCCCCAGCCCTACGAGCAAGACAACTCGTTTTTGATCGTGGGGGAACGGCTCAACGCCAGCGGTTCTAAAAAGTGCCGCGAGATGCTGAACGCGGAGGATTGGGATGGGCTAGTGGCGTTGGCGAGAGAACAGGTGAAAGAGGGCGCCCACGTTCTCGATGTGAACGTAGACTACGTGGGCCGCGACGGCGAACGCGACATGCACGAGCTGGTGTCGCGCCTGGTCACCAACGTCACCCTGCCGTTGATGCTCGACTCCACCGAGTGGCAAAAGATGGAGGCGGGACTGAAGGTGGCTGGGGGCAAGTGCATTCTCAACTCCACCAACTACGAAGATGGCGACGAGCGCTTTTTTAAGGTGCTGGAGCTGGCGAAGAAATACGGTGCAGGCATTGTCGTCGGCACTATTGACGAAGACGGCATGGCCCGCAGTGCTGAGAAGAAGTTCCAAATTGCCCAGCGCGCCTATCGTGACGCCTTGGAATACGGCCTGCCCGCCCACGAGATTTTCTTCGATACCCTGGCGTTGCCGATTTCGACCGGCATTGAAGAAGACCGGGTGAACGGCCGGGAAACTCTTGAATCGATTCGGCTAATTCGCGAAAACCTGCCCGGCAGCCACATCATGCTGGGGGTGTCGAACGTCTCCTTTGGCCTTAGTCCGGTGGCCCGCGTCACCCTCAACTCAGTATTTTTGCACGAGGCTATGCAGGTGGGGCTGGATGGGGCGATCGTCAGCGCCGCCAAGATTTTGCCTTTGGCCAAAATTGACCCCGACCACCAAAAAGTCTGCCGCGACCTGATCTACGATCGCCGCGAATTTGACGGCGACATTGTCTCCTACGATCCGCTGACCAAGCTCACCACCCTGTTTGAGGGCAAGAGCCTGAAGAAAAAGGAGGCGATCGCCAAAGACTTGCCCATCGACGAGCAGCTCAAGCAGCACATCATCGATGGCGAGCGCATTGGCCTTGACGATGCCCTGGCCAAGGCCCTCGAAACCTATCCACCGCTTGAAATCATCAACACCTTCTTGCTCGACGGCATGAAGGTGGTGGGTGAACTGTTTGGCTCCGGCCAAATGCAACTGCCCTTTGTGCTGCAATCGGCCCAGACTATGAAAGCCGCCGTGGCGTATCTGGAACCCTACATGGAAAAAGCCGACAGCGACGGCTCCGGCAAAGGCACCTTTATCATCGCCACGGTCAAGGGCGATGTCCACGACATCGGCAAAAACCTGGTCGATATCATTCTGTCGAACAATGGCTACAAGGTGGTCAACCTGGGCATCAAACAGCCCGTGGACGCCATCATCCAGGCCTATCGCGAGCACCACGCCGACTGCATCGCCATGAGCGGTCTGCTGGTCAAATCCACCGCCTTTATGAAAGACAACCTGGAGACCTTCAACCAGGAGGGCATTACCGTCCCCGTCATCCTCGGCGGCGCGGCGCTGACACCCAAATTTGTCCACGAAGATTGCCAGAACACCTACAAGGGCAAGGTCGTCTACGGCAAAGACGCCTTCTCTGACCTGCACTTTATGGACAAACTCATGCCCGCGAAGGCGGCGGGGAACTGGGATGACCTGAGCGGATTTTTGGATGAAGTTGGGGCGGTAGGGAGTGATGGAGTGACGGAGTTGGAGACTGATGGAGTGACCTCATCACCCGATTACCCCATTGCCCCATCACTCGATCACCCGATTACCCCAACACCCCAAGACACCACCCGCTCCGAAGCCGTAGACCCTACCATCCCCCGCCCCACGCCCCCCTTCTGGGGCACTCGCGTGCTCACCCCGGCGGAGATTTCTTTGGAGGACGTCTTTAGCTACCTCGATCTCCAGGCGCTGTTTGTGGGTCAATGGCAATTCCGCAAACCCCAAGAGCAATCCCGTGAGGAGTACGATGCGTTCTTGCAGGAGACAGTACATCCCATTCTGAATACCTGGAAGCAGCGGATTTTGGCAGAGGGCTTGCTCCATCCCCAACTGGTCTATGGCTACTTCCCCTGTCTGGCCGAAGGAAATAGTCTGCACATCTACGATCCGTCTGTTGTCGCAGATGGGCAGATAGATTCTCCCATCCACCCAGATCCCATCGCCACCTTCACCTTCCCCCGCCAAAAGTCGCTGCGGCGGCTGTGCATTGCCGACTTCTTTTTGCCCAAGGAACTGGCAAAGCCCGGCCAATTCGATGTCTTCCCAATGCAGGCGGTGACGGTGGGTGAAGTGGCTACGGAGTTCGCTCAGAGCCTCTTTAAGGATGACCGATACACCGACTACCTCTACTACTACGGGCTGTCGGTGCAGACGGCCGAGGCTCTAGCGGAGTGGTGCCACGCTCGCATTCGTCAAGAACTGGGCTTTGGGGAGCTGGAGCCTGGCACCTTGCGGGAGGTGCTTCAGCAGCGCTACCAGGGGTCGCGCTATAGCTTTGGCTACCCGGCCTGCCCGAATATGGATGACCAGCCGGTGCAGCTGGGGTTGCTCAAGGCTGAGCAGATTGGCCTGACCATCGATGAAAGCGAGCAGCTACATCCTGAGCAGTCGACGACGGCGATCGTGGCCTATCACCCGGCGGCAAAGTATTTTAGTGCTTAGAGATGGCCATTAACTATTTCGCTTTCTCCGCATCGTCCTCTGCGCTCTCTTACAATGACAATGCAGGTTTATTACAACTGTCGCTATGTCGCCTCAAACTGCTGCCCTAGCTGCGCTAGCCAATCTCTATGAGCAAGACTATGCTCTGTGGCTCGACACTACGGGCCAGCTGCTCAAAGCGGGTAGACTTGCGGAGGTAGATATTGCCAACTTACTCGAAGAACTAAACGACATGGGGCGTAGCGAAAAACAGGCCTTAACCAGCAACCTGATTGTGGTGCTGATGCATTTGCTCAAGTACGCTTACCAGCCTGGACAGCGTTCTAACAGCTGGCGGTTTACCCTCAAGGAGCATCGTCGCCGGTTACAGGAAGCCCTAGGCACTAGCCCTAGCTTGATGGATTATTTTGAGCAGATATTTGCCGACTGTTACCAGGAGGCTCGTGACCTAACCGCCACTGAAACTGGGGTTGGCCTGGAAAATTTCCCCATCGAGAGCCCGTTTACCCAGGAGCAGGTGCTCGATCGCGCGTTTCTGCCTAGGTAGGCTAGGGTTAATTAGCGCTCTCCCGCCCCAGCACTCATGGGTAGCGGCAGCCCATCGGCAAAGAGCGCCATTGCTGGGTCAAACTCGGCCTCTAAATCGGTGCCGATTGCATTCTCGTCTTCGTCGTCGGTTGGAACAATCTGCACTGACTCTAATCCCCTAAAGTCGAACAGAGCGGGGTCGGCTAGCTGTGAGGGGGCGATATTTTGCAGGCTGCGAAACAGGGTTTCGGTGCGCCCGGGCCACTGCTTTTCCCAGGTCTGCAGCATTTCCTTAATTTGAGCACGCTGCAAGTTGGCCTGCGACCCGCACAGCGTGCAGGGAATGATTGGGAACTCGCGGTAGCGGGCGTAGCGGGCGATGTCGGTCTCGGGGCAGTAAGCCAGGGGCCGAATGACGATGTGGCGGCGATCGTCGGTGAGCAGTTTGGGGGGCATGGCCTTGAGCCTGCCGCCGTGGAACATGTTGAGAAATAGGGTTTCGATCATGTCGTCGCGGTGGTGGCCGAGGGCAATCTTGGTGGCTCCTTCCTCGGCGGCGACTCGGTAGAGAATGCCTCGGCGCAGGCGTGAGCACAGACTGCACATGGTTTTGCCTTCCGGAATCACGCGCTTGACGGTGCTGTAGGTGTCTTGCTCGACGATGCGGTAGGGTACGCCGATCGCCTCAAAATACTCCGGCAGCACCTGGGCTGGGAACCCCGGCTGCTTTTGATCGAGATTCACCGCCAGAATATCGAAGTGGATAGGGGCGCTGCGCTGAAGGTGGCGGAGGATGTCGAGCAGGGTGTGGGAGTCTTTGCCGCCCGAGACGCAGACCATGACGCGATCGCCCTCACCAATCATGCCGTAGTCGGCGATCGCTTGGCCAACGCGCGATCGCAAAAATCCCTGGAGCTTTTTGAAACTGTTGGAGGTGGGCTGCTTGGGAGCGGCCATAGCTGTGTCCTTCTGGCTGGCTGTCTGAGGCATGTGCCAGACCCTATCTTAAGCTTCCGTATTGCCCTTGAGCAGCAAAATCAGCTTCATCAGAGAGATAGGGGCGGCGGTAATTTGACATAGCCTTAATGGCGTTGACATAGCCTTAATGGCGTTAGGGTTGTTCAGAAAGTGCCCAAACCTGGAAAGGCGCTTCACGCTGCGCGATGACGGCACCCTTTGGTGCTTGTCACGACGATAACGGTTTGACCCTTGTTTGCGCCGCTCCATCCTCTCCAAGGGGTAGCCTTATGGATAGCTCTCCCCAAAAGACCGAGATGACGCTGCAAGACCTCTTCACCTTATTTGTCGCCTACAGACACGCTATGCTGCTGGTGCTGTTCTTTGCGCCATGGTTGGCATTGGGGCTCTGCATCCTCATTCCGGGGCGACAGGAGGAACCGTTTATTCTCAACTTTAATCTCGGTATGGCCAGCCTCAGCTTGGTTTTGGCTGTTGGCTACCTGATGTTTGCCACCCAAAACGGCGGTTGGGCCAGAGTCGTTAAAGAAGCCGATGTTTTGTTGATGCTGGCTCCCTGTTACTACATTGGCGTCTCCCTCTGGGTAACAAGGCAGCGCTTGCCCCTAGAGCAAGTTCCGGCATACCGGGCCATTCAGGGGCTAGCCCTCCTGGGTGTTGGCTACCTGGGCCTGGCCTGGTTTCTCAGCAAAATCCGCTTCCTGGTTTTCTCTTATGTGCCGTTTCAGGTGTTGGTGCTGTTGCTGCTGGGGCTGGTAGGGGTCATGTACTTCGGCTATCTGCGTCTAACCGGCAAAGACCTTGAGTGATCATTGTCTGGTGAAGTGACCAGTAAAAGTTAGTAGAGCTGGCAGTGTTTACCCTAAGGGGGCATGGAATCTTACGGCGATCGCGCTGATCAGCCCCTCGTATCACATCTCCATAGACACCTGTACAAGATTTTCCTTTACGAAAATTTTATTAATAGCCCCCGCTCGGGGCGGTTCTATAAAGGTCATAGAAAGCTGGACGGATTTAAATCACTGTTAAACCTCCCTTTACCGACCCGGCGGCAGTGCTCTGGTACTGTCTTGTGTGAAAACACTGACATTTCAGGGCGACAACGATCGCTATAGCTAATCAGCTGTGAGATGCAGAGTAAACCACAGAATCAACAAAAAAAGCTGGGCTCAACTTCTTTCTGCCATTCCCTTGACCCACCAGACTGCATCTAAACCAGCTCTAAACCATCCGCCTGCAAATAGCTCTTTGTAATAGCGCTGCTGCGCGGCCCGGCTCCACGTTCTGTGGGGCTCGGTTTGACGCGGCCATCGTGAACCCTTACTCATTTGGTGACGTTCCAATGGCAACTTCGGTTTTTATCAACGAGTTTCATTACGACAACACGAGCACCGATATTGGTGAATTTATTGAGATCGCTGGCCCAGCTGGTACCGATTTAACCGGTTGGCGCATCGTGCGCTACAACGGCACCAATGGTTTGGTCTACACCACCCCCGCTGCCAACGAGACGCTCAGTGGCCTAATTCCCGATCAGGGCAATGGCTTTGGCACCGTGGTAATCAATTACCCCAGCAACGGTCTACAAAACGGTGCCCCCGATGGCTTTGCCCTGGTCAATAACCTGAACCAGGTGGTGCAGTTCCTCAGCTACGAGGGCTCTTTTACCGCCGTTGATGGCCCGGCGGCAGGCCTCGTCAGCACCGATATTGGCGTTTCTCAGCCCGATACAGAAGCGGTTGGTGCCTCGCTACAGCTTACCGGCACGGGCACCACCTACGAAGACTTCGCCTGGGCACGCACCGCCACTAACACCAGCGGCGCAGCCAATGCTGGCCAAATCTTTAGTGGGGTAAGCGGCCCAGTAGAACCGCTGATCAATGAGTTTGTGTTTGACCACACAGGCACCGATACTAACGAGTTTGCGGAAATTTTCGGCACGGCCGGCACCGACTATTCGCGCTACACTTTGCTGCAAATCGAGGGCGACAGCAGCAGCACCCTGGGCCGCATTACCACTGCCCAGACCCTAGGCAGCACCGACGCCAATGGCTATTGGACGACGGGCTTTTTGAACAACATTTATCAGAACGGCACCCAAACCCTGCTGCTGGTAGAAGGCTTTACCGGCAGCGTCAATCAGGTCATCGACACCAACGGTGATGGCGTGGTGGATGTTACCCCTTGGGCCAGCGTGGTGGATGGCGTGGCGGTGACCGATGGTGGGGCGGGCGATCGCACTTACTCCCCGGTAGTGCTCGCCCCCAGCTACGACGGCAATTCGCAGCGGGTAGGCGGGGCCTCGCGCATTCCCAACGGTACGGACACCGATACCGCCGCTGACTGGGTGCGTAACGACTTTGATCTGGCGGGCATTCCTGGCTTTGCAGGTACGCCTGTGGAGGGTGAAGCGCTGAATACCCCCGGTGCTGCCAACGCCGTGGTCGAAGCTCCGCCCCCGCCTGTAAATCTCACTGCTATCTACGACATTCAGGGGGCTGGGCACAGCTCTGCCTTGGCTGGGCAGCAGGTGGCAACCACAGGTATTGTCACTGCGATCGATAGCAACGGCTTCTATCTACAAGACGCCGTGGGCGACGACAACATTGCTACTGCCGATGCCATTTTTGTGTTTACCGGCGGCGCCCCCACTGTGGCAGTGGGCGACGGGCTACAGGTTGCTGGCACGGTGTCGGAGTTTACCCCTGGTGGTGCCTCAACCCGCAATCTGTCAACCACTCAGATCGGTGGCAGCCTAACCATCACCACCCTGAGCACCGGCAATGTTCTACCGGCGGCGGTGCTCCTCGGCCAGGGCGGTCGCGTGCCCCCCACCGAAAATATCGACGACGACGCCTTCGGCAGCTTTGACCCGGTTACTGACGGCATCGATTTCTTCGAGTCGCTGGAGGGCATGCGGGTGACGGCCCAGGATCTGCGGGTGGTCAACGGCACCAACGGCTTTGGCGAGATCTTTGGGGTGGTGGACAACGGCGTTGGGGCTACGGGCCTAAGTACTCGCGGCACCCTCAACCTCAGCCCCGACGACTTTAACCCCGAGCGGGTGCAGATTCAGCTCGACAGCGGAGTGTTCAACTTTGCTCTGCCCGAGGTCAACGTGGGCGATAACCTGGGAGATGTCACTGGCGTAGTCAACTACGACTTCGGCAACTTCCAGATCGTCGCTACCGAAGACTTTACGGGCAATGTGCAGTCGGCAGGGCTTCAGCGGGAGGTCAGCACCTTAACCAAGGGTAGCGACCAGCTCACGGTAGCTAGCTACAACGTGCTCAACCTCGACCCCAACGATGGCGACGGCGACACCGACGTTGCCAATGGGCAGTTTGCGGCGATCGCCCAGCAGATCGTCAGCAACCTCAACGCCCCCGATATCATTGCTCTGCAAGAGGTTCAGGATAATTCTGGCAGCACCAACGATGGGGTAACGGCGGCGAATGTGACGTTGCAAACGCTAGTGGATGCGATCGCTGCTGCCGGGGGGCCTACCTATGCCTTTATCGACAACACCTTTATCACCAACAACGCCAGCGGCGGTGAGCCCGGAGCTAATATTCGCACTGCTTACCTCTACGACCCCAGCCGGGTTGACCTGGTTGAAGGTTCGGTGGCTACCATTGGCAGCCAGGGCAGCGGCGAGGCCTTTGCTGGCGCTCGCCTACCCCTAATCGCCACCTTTAACTTCAACGGCGAAGCGGTCACCTTAGTAAACAATCACTTTTCATCAAAGGGCGGCAGTGCTCCTATTTTTGGCACCGCACAACCCTTTGAAGCCCGCCAGGAAGACCCTACGGTCAACGGCTCGGTAGACCAACGGCAGGCACAATCGCAAGTGGTGCAGGATTACGTCAACGGCCTGCTGGGCAGCGACCCCACTGCCAGCGTGGTGGTGCTGGGCGACCTCAACGAGTTTGAGTTTGTCTCCCCCGTGGCAGGGCTGGAGAGTGCCGGACTCACCAACCTGACCAACACCCTGCCCGAGAACGAGCGCTACTCCTATATCTTCCAGGGTAGCTCCCAGGCGATCGACCACATTTTGGTCAGCGACAGCCTGGTAGCCACGGCGGAGTATGACGCAGTGCATGTCAACACCGAGTTAGCCGAATCTCTTCAGGCCAGCGACCACGACCCGGTGTTGGCCCGGTTTACGATCGAGGCTCCCAATGTGATCACTGGAACGGCTCAGAGCGATGTGCTGGTGGGTACCGACAAAAACGATACCATTCTGGCCAGCGGCGGCCCCGACATCGTCACCACTGGCGGCGGGCGTGACCAGATTGTCTACACCAGCACCAACCAAACCGGGGCTACCCTCACCGACTTTGAGGTCGGCGCTGACAAGCTGGTATTCACCAACCTGCTGGCGAGCATTGGCTACACAGGCAGCGACCCCCTCGCCGATGGTTTGGTGCAGATTCGCAGCCTGGGCAACAGCGATCGCACCCAGCTTTCCCTCGAGCTAAACCGCGTGGGCGGTGGCCGCACCCAGTTCACCGACTTCATTACCTTTCAAGGGGTAGATGCAGCGGCGCTAAACAACACCGAGAACTTTGTGTTCTAGGGTTAGCTTGCTTATTTTCCAATCCCTGGCTTCTTAAAAAAGCCAGGGATTTCTTTTATTTAGCAGGCCATACCAGGGTGGCGGTGTTGTCGATCGCCTGGGGGTTGCCGTCGCTATCGACTGAGTTAAAGTGAGCCAACCGCTCCTGCACGTCGGGCGGCAGGTGCGAAAAGTCGAGCTGGGTATCGCCGTCGGCCACCGCTGCCCAAAAATGCCGCAGCTTGGGGGCGATCGCCTCAGCTTGGGCCTGCTCTAGCCCAACTGGCGGGCTAACGAGGAATTTGGTCATAAACCACCCAGCGCGATCGCACATCCACTGGTGCGACATGGCTTGCAGGTCATCCCAGGGTTCGACGGCGGTGAGGCGGCGCGATCGCACGTCCATGCGCAGTTCGCCATCGCCGTGTTCAATTTCCACAATCCGGTAGGGATGGGGGTAGCTGACCAGTGAGCCGGTCAACACCTCGCACAGGTCGCCCCGGCGAGCTATATCTTGCACATGCAGGTGGCCGGTAAACATCAGCCGCACCCTCGCCGCCTCTAGCCGCTGGATGATCTCCTCGGCATTGCTGACCATGTAGCGCTGGCCTAGCGGACTGTTGGACTGCCCCGGCAGGTGCTCCAGCACGTTGTGGTGCAGCATGACCAGGATTAGGTCGTCAGCGTATTCCGCCAGGGTGGCCTCTAGCCAGTCGAGCTGCGCCTGATCTACATAGCCCACCCGAATCTGCTCGCCGTTGTGCTCAAAGGCATTGGAGTTGAGTGTCACCAGCCGCACACCGGGAAGAATTTCTTTCTGGTAGTGCAGGGTTTTGCCGTCGCTGTAGCCAAAGTCTTGATACAGGCGAGGAAAATCGTGAAGACCAATGGCGCGATCGCTGGCATCGCGGGCAATTACATCGTGGTTGCCCGGCACCACATAGGCCGGAAAGGGCAGCTGCTTGAGGCGATCGATCAGCCATTGGTGGTTTACCCATTCGCCGTGCTGGGTGAGGTCGCCGGGCAGCAGCAAGAAATCGAGATCCAGCGTTTCTAAGTGGTCAAAAATTTGCTCAATGCCCGGAATGCTGACTTCGACCAAGTGAAAGCGGTGGGGGCCATTGTAAATTGTCTCGGGTCGGGCGATGTGAGGGTCGCTGACGATCGCGAAGCGAAAACGCTGTCCCATGGAGCTAAACAAACTTACTGATTAGAATTCCCTACCAGCCTAGCCCCTAGCCGCTAGATTCGGTAGATAAGCTAACTTGGCATCCCGAGAATTAACCGCTTCCCGATTGGGCATCCCCGCTGCTTAACCTGGTTTATTTGCGAAACCAAAGTGGCATGATAGAAGGCTGTGGTTTGCTAGAGGTCAATGCCGTGGCTGTTGTTCGGGTGCGTCAGCACGTTAACCCCCTGAGCGGAAAATATCAGGCTCCGGTCGAAGTCCCTGCCTGGGAGACCGTGTTTGCTAATGCTCAGCAACCGCTGCATATCGACATTGGCTGCGGCAAGGGCGTGTTTTTGCTGCAAATGGCTCAGCTTCAGCCCGAGTGGAATTTTTTGGGCCTTGAAATTCGCAAACCTGTGGTCGAATCGGCCCAAAAGCGCCAGCAAGAGGCAGAGCTGACCAATCTGCATTTCATGTACTGCAACGTCAACATTTCGCTGCGGGGTCTGCTGGAGAGCTGGGGCGACCAGAACCCTTTGCAGCAGGTGTCGATCCAGTTCCCTGACCCGTGGTTTAAGAAGCGCCACCAAAAGCGGCGGGTGCTGCAACCCGAGTTGGTCAGCACCATAGCGGAATTTTTGCCGTCTGGTGGGCGACTGGTGGTGCAGTCGGATGTGGAGGAGGTGGCGGTGGATATGTGCGATCGCATCGCCGAAAACCCCCACTTTCTCCGCCAGGGCCAAGACTGGTTGCCCGAGAGCCCCTTCCCTGCTCAGACCGATCGCGAGCGGGTCACCCTAGAGCAGGGTTTGCCTGTTCACCGCGCGATCTTTACGCGGGCTTAGCCCCACTCTCAGGCCAGAGTGTAGAATGGCCAAAGACCTGGGGTTGTAGCTCAGCAGGATAGAGCGGCCGCCTCCTAAGCGGCAGGTCGTGGGTTCGAATCCCGCCAACCCTGTTTTTATTGCAATTGCTAAACCCTTGTAGGACTAGCATTACAAGGGATTTAGAGAGAACATAAAGAAAACCTTGACTCTCATTTGACAAGGGATAAGTTCTGGCATCTAATACCAAATCTTTGCTTGAATGCGGCGATAAAGATTCTCACACGACCAAAGCTGAGGGCAGCTTGGAAAATAAACTTAATATAAAATAACTGAATATTTCATTGATTCAACCATGAATGAGAAAGAAAAAAGAAAATTGGTATTTATTGGTGGAGTTCATGGAGTAGGTAAAACCACATTTTGCCAAGAAGTAACATCAAGCTTTCCAGTGAACCACATCTCAGCAAGTGAACTGATCCGAAAGGAAAAAATAGAGCAAGAATCCTCGAATAAGAAGGTAAAGAACATTTCTGAAAACCAGGACATACTAATAAGAGCGATAAATAGGCTGACGGACAAGAGGAGCTGGTATATAATCGATGGACATTTTTGCTTGTTGGATTCAAACGAAAAAATAGTTCAGATACCATTCGAGATTTTCTCCGATATGAATCCTGAAGCTATAGTAATTATTCACGATGATCCAGCAGAAATCTGCAAGAGACTAAACCAAAGAGACAAGGTCAGATACAGTGAAAGCTTTGTAGAGAGATTTCAATCACAAGAGATTGAATACGCCAGAATCGTAGCAGAAAGCTTGAATATACCCCATATCCTTTGCAAGCTCGAAGAGGGAAAACAGGAGGGATATGTATTTTTGAAGAATTTGCTTGAAGGAAGGTAACAAAATGAGAGTTTTATTAGATACAAATATTTTGATTCATAGAGAATCCAGAAAGGTTTTAAAGAGTGAAATAGGAGTTTTATTCAATTGGCTTGATAAACTTAAATATCAGAAATGCATCCATCCACTCTCGCTTGAAGAGCTTGAGAGCCATAAAGATCCTGAAGTTGTTAACACCATAAAAGCGAAGATAAAAAATTACAACCTCCTCAAAACACTTGCACCAGAAGTTGATAAAATTCTGGAAATTCGAAAAAAAACATGATACAAGCAGAAATGATTGGATCGACACTTCTTTGTTAAAAGAGGTTTTTTGTGATCGAATTGACATCCTGATAACTGAAGACAGAAAGATCCACAAAAAATCAGATGAACTAGATGTATCGCATAAAGTCTTCAATATCGACTCTTTTTTAGAGAAGGTTAATGCTGAGAACCCGCAGCTTGCGGATTACCAGGTCCTCTCTGTCAAAAGAGAATATTTCGGCAACATGAATTTAGAAGATTCTTTCTTTGATTCGTTGAAGGAAGATTATCCAGGTTTTGATAGATGGTTTAATCGAAAGGCTGATGAAACAGCATATATATGCCGATCTGACGAAGGAGCTTTATTGGCATTCCTGTACATAAAAATAGAAGATTTTAATGAGAACTATTATGATATTCAGCCAGCCTTTAAACCTAAAAAACGATTGAAGATTGGGACTTTTAAGGTAATTCTAAATGGCTTCAAGCTAGGGGAAAGATTTCTAAAGATTGCCTTCGATAATGCTCTTCTATTTTGCGTTGATGAAATATATGTGACGGTCTTCAATAGAACATCTGATCAGCAAAGATTAATGTTTCTGCTTGAGGATTGGGGGTTTTCCCAACATGGAATCAAAGGTTGCCTGGGAAGCGGAGAAGAGGTTGTTCTAACTAGAAGTATGTCTAAGGCTTTTAATTCAGCCACTCCTCGGCATTCGTATCCCTATATTTCAAAGTCGACAAACAAATTTATCGTTCCGATTTACCCTGAATACCATACAGAACTCTTTCCTGACTCAATCTTAAAAACTGAATCACATATCAACTTTGTAGAGAATAAGCCAAACAGAAATGCCATACAAAAAGTTTACATATCTCGCTCTTATGAAAGAAATCTAAGCTCTGGAGATATAATTGTGTTTTATAGAACCAAGTTTAATGGTTCGGCACATTATACTTCTGTCGCTACAACTCTTGGAATAGTTGAAAGTGTCATAACAAACATACCAAATTTGTCCAGCTTCATTTCGCTATGTAGGAAAAGAAGTGTTTTCACAGACGCAGGCTTGGCCAAGTATTGGAACTATGACTCTGGGAATCGCCCATTTATTGTCAATTTTCTTTATGCCTATTCTTTCCCAAAGCGTCCGATTTTAAAGGTGCTATTGGAGCGAGGAATTATTGATGAGGCTCCGCGAGGCTTTAAGAGATTAAACGATATAGCATTCGACAGACTTTTGGAGGAAGCTAATGCAGAACATAGTTTTATTGTCGATTAAGCCTGAGTTTGCAGAAAGGATTTTTTCTGGCGAAAAAAAGTACGAATTTCGCAAAACGCTCTTCAAAAGTAGCTCTGTAAAAAAAATTGTTGTTTATGCCTCTAGTCCAGTCAAGAAGATAATCGGGGAATTTGAAATTGATTGTATCTTATCTCTAAAAGTTGACGAACTCTGGCTAAAGACTTGTCAACATTCAGGTATAAGCAAGGATTTTTACGACTATTATTTTGATGGAAAGTGCATCGGTCATGCCATCAAGATTAAGAACACTGTTAGATATTTCAAACCTAAAGATTTAATATCTTATAACTTGCACTTTGCTCCACAATCTTTTATCTATTTGCCAGATACACAAGGCAAGCAATTAGCATTACTCTAAACTTAAAAATTCCTAGACTTTTAGACCTAGTAAGTAGGTTTAGTAGTGCCTACCATACAGGTATTGTCTGGTAGTCAGATTTCATCGCCTAGATAAAGCTTGACGAAAACCTCAGCCGCTTCAGGGTTCATAGATTTTAGTGCCCTAACAAGCTCAACTACTGTTTCGGCTGATGGATCGCGCTTCTCATTCGCCCATCGGTAGACATTATTGCGTTCAACATCCAGCACGGCGGCAAGGCTGTACTGGCTGATGTTGTAAGTCTCAAGCACTTGCTTGAGAGCGGCTCCTGCTTTTCCCATGCCTCCATCTTTCCAGAGGATGCTGTTCCCTCTAGCATCTAAAGGGTTGACGCAGTCAGAACTGACGCTATAATTTTGGCATCCAATTTGACGCTACTGATGGAGTCTTCTATGTCATCCAACACTACCGCTCGCTACAGTGCCCGCATCCTCAACCCTGAATCCTCCGAGCCAGTCCACCTCGAACTCACCCTCAAACTCCACAGCTACCCCCACCCCGATCGCGAACCCGTCAAAATTCTCGTCATCGGCAGCAAGCGCTCTGTGAGTTCCATCGTCGTCGCCCTCCACCAGCTCGGCTTTGCCGAAATCTTTGAGTGGACAGACTTTCTCAGCGCTCCCAACAGCGATCGCCCCCTGCAATTTCAACCCCACGAGGTGATGAAAGCTTTGGTGAAATACATGCCAAGGGAATAACTCATTTCCGTGGGCTAGGGCTTGTTCGCGCCACCTGTCCTGCTCTCCGCCCAGAATCGCTATAGTTGGTTGGGGTGCTGCGGCAGTTTTGTCTGCTGTTCTACCGGGTTCTCTAGAGGTCGCCTACCTCAGCCCCTGCTCCAGGGATGTAGTCGTAATTTAGGGAAACCGTATGAGCTGTCGTCCTGTCCTTGAGTAGATTTTGCGATGCGATATTGGTTAGTTTTAGCCCTCACCCTGAGTGTAGTGAGCCTCTCCCCAACCAACACCCCTGCCCAATCCCCCGCTGCCCCCGCCAGTCCCCAGCCCCAGAGCGAAGTAGACCAACTCTTCCTAACGCGAGGCAGAAACATAGCCCGCGCTGCCGCCGAGACCGCCAATGGAGGGTTGGGGAACTACATGGCTGAGCCCGCCATGCATGGCCCCACGGCAAATGCCCCCGTGGTGGTCAACGAGGATGGTTCCCTCCGGTTTACCTTCAAGGGCTTTCGCCCCGAAGATAGAGATATCAACGGCAACCCCACCTTCTCCTTTGAAACAGAGGTGCTGATCAACCCTGACCGGACCTTTCAAGTCGTCTACAACGGTCCCATTCGCCCAGTCGCTCCTTAACCGCTTTGTAGGGGCATTGCATGCAATGCCCCTACGGGGTATGGGGAATGAACCAGGGTTATGCGATTCGGATTTGTCTAATACCCGCTCAGAGAACCCCGCTGCTTGGCAGTGGCTTCGGCCCAGCGGAAAACAAGCAGCCCCAGGGCAAAATAGACGATCCCGTTGAGCAGGGCCAGACCGTAGGTAAACCAGTCTAGACCCAGGCTTCGGGCCATGAGGTCGCGCAGCAGGCCGGTGCTGGGCAGCATGGGCAACAGAAACCGCAGATACTGCATCAGTCCGGTCGATTCTTCCAGCGGGGCCGCCAGCAAAAACAGCAGCAGAAACTGAAAAATCCCCAAAACTTGCTGCACCCGCTTAAACACCAGCGCCGCCGCCCCCATCAAAAAAGACAGGCCATAACCGGCCAGCAGCAGCGAAGTCAGCGGCAGCAGCAAGATGGGAGGGAATGCCAAGCGACTGCCAGAAAGCCCCATCAAGAGCAGCAACACCACGATCAGAATGACCAACCGCAGGGCCAGGCTGGCAAAGGCTCTGGCCAAAAACACTCGCGGTGCCCCATAGGGGGAGAGAAAGACCTGCTCCAGAGTGCCGGTTTCGGCTTCGATCTGCAGATTGATGGCAATGTCGTTGTTGACAGAAATAATCAGGGTCCACATGGCATAGCCGAGGACTACCGAATCAAGGCGATCGCCAAAGGCAAACCCCGGCCCGGCAATGTACTGGGCACTGGTAAACAGACCGTAGAAGACGGCCAAGATGATGACGATCCCAGAGATCACCTCCGTGGGGTAGCGGATGAACTGAATCCAGGTGCGCTTGAGTTCGGCGTGCAGCAGATCGATCATGGAGAATCATCCGGTTGGTCTTTGACCAGTTTGAGAAATACCTGGGTGAGGTCAGCGCGATCGCGCTGCACCGACACCAGCGGCAGAGGGCTCAGCGCCCCCAGCAGCCCATAGAGATTTTCTGGAGTGCCAGCGTAGACAATCTGCCTTCCCTGCACCGTTGCCCCCAGCTGCGTCACGGTGTGGATCTGTTGGGTGGAGAGATCGCCTTCCACCTCCAGGTGATAGGTGGAGCTAGAAAATTCTCGCAGTAAGGCTTCGGTAGACTGCTCGGCAATGATGCACCCTCGACGAATGATCGCCACTCGGTCAGAGAGTTCTTCGGCCACGTCGAGCTGGTGAGTGGTCAACAGCACGGCGCGGCCCTCTTGAGCAATCTGGCGCACCAGGGCTTTGACCATTTCGCTAGCTTCCACGTCCAGCCCCAGAGTGGGTTCATCCAGCAGCAGCAGCTTGGGATTGTGGATCAGGGCGACGGCGATCGCCACCTTTTGCTGCATCCCGCGAGAGAGCTTTTGCACCGGGGTATTGCGCTTTTCCTCTAACCCAAACCGGGCCAGCAGTTCCAGTCCTCGGCGGTGAGCCACCTTGCGGGGCACCTGCCGCAGGACGCCAAAATACTCCAGATTTTCTTCTGGCGTTAAGCGCCAGTACAAATTGCGGTTGCCCTCCAGCACGGCACCAATGTGGCGCAGTGCTCGGGGCTGGCGGTGGGGGTCTTCTCCGACCACGGTAACCTGCCCCTGGGTGGGACGAATTAGGCCAGCAATCATCTTGATGGTGGTAGTTTTGCCGGCACCGTTGGGGCCCAAAAAGGCTAGCACCTCTCCCTGGTGCAGGGCTAATGAAACCTGCCTCACCGCTTCAAACCGCTGTTTGCCCCGTCCATACACCTTGGAGAGATCGCGGGTGTCTAGCACGATGGAGTCTGGTGAGGAATGTTCAGCCCAACCATCGGTTGGACGATGAGCAAGTTGCACGAAAGGATTAAGCTCCCAGCGACAGGTAGAGTCTTTACTTATCTTAAAGTTTTTTGCCGATTGGTCGGCGTGGTCTGGGTGCAATTGACTCAGCTGAGATCAACGTCCTAGCCATCCTGCACTGAGGGAACTCTGCACTAGGGCATTGTGTATGGGTGCAGAAGCCCTTCAACATCAATACCTGCCCGTCGTTTGGTTTCGCTCATCAATCTATCTTTGGTGGGTGTTTTTGCCCTCCATTGGCCTCAACAATCAAACAGAAGAAACGAGGCTAAACATCATGATTCGAACGTTGACGCTCTGGCTGATCTGGTTCGGCTTTATCGTTTATGTGCTGTTTTTTGCACCCCCTTTGCCAGCCGATGCGTTTCAACCGCTCCAATCGCTCCTAGCTGGGCAGATTCCCTTGATCAACCCCGTGCTTCTGTCGATGTTTAGCCTAGTCGGCATTTGGCTGCTGATCTATAGCAGTCTAATTTTTCCAGACGGCAGAATGCAGTCGCTTCCAGCCTGGCTGTTTATGCTGGGGTCGGTCGCCACTGGCGTGATTGCTCTAATTCCCTACCTGGCCCTGCGTCAGCCAAATCAGGAGTTTAGCGGCGGCCAAGACCTAGGGCTGGCGATTTTCGATTCGCGCGCAACGGGTGTAATTTTGACCATCAGCGCGATCGCCCTGGTGCTTTTTGCCGTTTTGTGGGGCGACTGGGCTGGCTTTGTTCAAGCGTTTCTAACCAATCGCTTTGTCCACGGCATGAGCATTGCCTTTGTTTTATTCTGTGTGCTGTTTCCCTATCCAACGTTATTGCAGGATGACATGGCGCGACGGGGGCTGACGCCAAACTCTCAGCTGTTTTGGCTGATAGCCTGGGTGCCCCTATTTGGCCCTCTCGCTTACCTTTGCCTGCGTCCTTCGCTACTAGCCTTTCGCTTTCGCAATTCGTGAGATGGGCTGAGGATAGCTCTATTGGTTTGGCACAGTTACCCCACAGGCCAAGCGATCGCTGCGATCGCCTGCCGGATCGGTGAGGTAGTCATCGGGCTCTGAGTGAATGACAACGGCACTGCCGGCGCTGTCTGCGATCGGCGCGTTTCAGTTCTGGTAACCATTCTTAGCAGTATTCAAACACCGGAGATCATAGGAACAGGCACAGCAAAACTCTGTCACATCGTGCGAAATGGCGCTGTGTCCCGAAAGTACCGTGATGGTATTGCTCTCGCCCGTTTCAAACGCGTCGTCTCAGGTCAGAAGGCAATCACCACCTCTTCTCCCGACTCCTGTGCCTTGCCCCGCCGTACCAAGCAGCGGCGGCGAGCTAGAACCGCTCTCAACCCCAAACACCATGAGTCTCTCGCTTCGACGTCCAGCCCTAGCTGGAATAGTTTTAGTCTCAAATGTCTTAATCGCCTGCACTGAGGTGCCGCCGATGGCACCCCAGCCCGACCCACCGCCAGAAACCGGGGCAGTCGTCACCGAACCGATCGCCCCTACAACCGGCTGGGCCGACATTTTAGGGCCGGTTTCGGCTCCTGAAAACTGGCAGGTTGAGCCCTGTGTAAATGAGGTGCTGCTGTGTGTGGAAGCCAATGGCGATTTGATTGGCTCCGTAGAACGGTTTAGCCTTTCCCTCGACGACGCCAATCTCCAAGGCGGTTCCCCAGTCACAGAAGAGTCTCGACGGCAGTTTCTACAGGCCTGGGTGGCCGATCACTACCTGGCCCTTGAGCGCGATCGCAAAACTGGTAACCCGGCTCTCACCTTTACCAGCGAACCGCCGCAAGACATTGCCATTGGCTCGCTGCCAGGACTGCGCTACGGCTACACCATTACCCACCCCAATGGGGCATTGTTTGACCGGGGGATCGGCTATGTGACCACCGATGGCAACCTGATCCATGTGTTTGTCACTGGGGTAATTAGCGGCGACCCTAGCGGGTCTTTCTCGGATGAAGCGGCGGTAGAAGCGTTTGAGCCTCA
Organism: Leptolyngbya subtilissima AS-A7; assembly: GCF_039962255.1. Taxonomy (NCBI): domain Bacteria; kingdom Bacillati; phylum Cyanobacteriota; class Cyanophyceae; order Leptolyngbyales; family Leptolyngbyaceae; genus Leptolyngbya; species Leptolyngbya subtilissima. Next base: position 213,285 of record NZ_JAMPKY010000003.1, read on the forward strand.
TCTAGACACCATTATTCAAGGGCTACGGCTATGAACGTCTCTAATCGAGCGATCGACTCTAGGCCGCGGGCGGCTATATTTCTGATGGCCTGGGTGTTGGCCAACCTGGTGGGCGGCTTTTTTGCCGGCTTTCTAGAAAACAATGGCCTGCAATTTATGGCCACCTTGATTCTGACTGGAGCCATTGTGGGGTCGTTGCAGTGGTTTGTATTGAGGCCCATGGGCGGCTTTCGCTGGTGGCCCCTAGCCAGTGCCCTGGGCTGGATCGTTAGCACCTTGCTGCAATCGCTGATGCAGGGCATTTATACCCCGGTAGCCGATGCCCTCTGGCGCACCTTTGGTCTGTGGGAGGAGGGGTTGTGGGTAGTGGTAGTAGTCGTGCCGCTGATGATTTGGGGCATGGCGATCGCCCAAATGCTGATCTTGAGCCACCGTGCCGGGCGAAGTGTCTTAGCTCAGGGGAATCGCCAAATATGGGGCTGGCTTGCAGTTAGCCTGCTCGGTGGCGCGGTGAGCGGCGGCGTTAGTGCAGCGCTGTGTGCAGCGCTTTGCCAGAGCCTGCCGCCGACGTTACTGGGTTTGGTACATGGTTCAGGCTGGGCCGCTTACGGCTTGATAACAGGGCTTTGGCTAGTGGGGCCTTATTCCCCCTTAAAGGAGCAGGTCTGAACGGTTGAAGTGTTTTAGCTTGGGTTTGTCGTGCTGCTGCAAAACCTGGGCGAGGGGTTGAATGGCTTCAACAGCTTGCAGTTGCCCTAGCGATCGCCAGGCGTGAATAGGAGCCCAAAGCGCTTTCTCAGGGTCCAAACCGGCGTCTGCATGGATTCCGCAAAGAAAGAAGCCCAGCCCTCAATACTGAGAGTCTGGGCTTTTTAGACTAAGCCGGTAAAGTCTGAGCTAGGACAGCCCAGAGTGTTGCCTGGATATAGTGCCGGGTTTACTCGTCCTCGTCCAAGTAGGTTTCGTCTTCGACCTCGATCTCCACGTCGGCTATATCTGCGATCGCGCCGCCGATTTCGAGTTTCTCTCTCACCTGGGCTTCAACCTTGGCGGCAAACTCAGCATCCTCTTGCAGGCGCTGAATCGTGTTCTCACGCCCTTGGCCGATGTTGTCGCCTTCGTAGCTGTACCAGGCTCCTTTGCGAACAATCACGCCGTGCTGCTCAGCTAGGTCAACTAGGCAGCCCATGGTCGAGATGCCCTGGCCAAAGAGAATGTCAAATTCGCCAATGCGGAAGGGTGGGGCTACCTTGTTTTTAGCCACCTTGACCTTGGCGCGAATGCCGTATTCTTCGGTGCCTTTCTTCAGGGTTTGAATGCGGCGAATATCGAGGCGCACCGAGGCGTAGAACTTGAGCGCGTTGCCCCCGGTGGTAACTTCGGGGTTGCCGTAGGAGATGCCGATCTTCTGCCGCAGCTGGTTCAAGAAAATGACTGTGCATTGCGACTTGCCAATGCTGCCGGTGATCTTCCGCAGAGCTTGGCTCATCAGTCGTGCCTGAAGGCCCACGTGAGCATCGCCCATTTCGCCTTCAATCTCAGCTCGGGGCACTAGGGCGGCTACGGAGTCAACCACGACGACGTCAATGGCGGACGATCGCACCAGCTGATCGACCACCTCAAGCCCCATTTCACCCGTATCGGGCTGGGATACCAACAGTTCTTCGACGTTGACACCCAGAGCGGCGGCATAGATCGGGTCGAGGGCATGCTCAGCATCCACAAAGGCCGCGACTCCACCCATTTTCTGCACTTCAGCCAGTACGTGCAGGGCCACGGTGGTTTTGCCCGAGCTTTCAGGGCCATAAATTTCGATGACTCGTCCCTTGGGCAGGCCGCCGCCTAGGGCTAGGTCGAGGGTTAGTGCGCCAGTAGGAATCGTTTCAACCTTCATGCGGGCAGCATCGCCTAGGCGCATGATGGAGCCTTTGCCAAAGTTGCGCTCAATCTGGCCCAGCACCAGCGTGAGGGCTTTTTCCTTTTCGGTTTGCTCTTTGCTTCCGCCTTTCTTTGCCGCCATAGTCGCCTCAATGCTTTAGGACAAGACGCCTGAACCCCAGAACAGTTGTCTTCAGATAACTAGTATAGTACAATTGACCTAGATCGCAATAGGTAGTTATCTAGTCCGTCCAATATTGCTGAACTCGGTCTTCCTGTAGTTAAGCCTCCCAAACCGATGGAGGAGGTTAGTTATGGCACCTGAACAACTCAACACTCTAATTGCCCTAGCTGACTGGCTTGTGGCTGTAACTTATCAGCATTCGACGGGCTTCTGCTGCTGGGTGATAACGCCTGAGCTATCGAGCCTCACCGATGGCGAAACCTATGCCACCAGCAGTGCGGCTCTGTCTGCTGGGCGAACTCTAGTGCAATATTCCACCGGGCCACAGATCGATTTTAGCCGCTGCCGCCTTTCAGAGTAGCGATCGCACACATAGCCTAGGTCTGATACGAAATCTGCTTTAAGAAACCCCGATTCAAAACAGGTATCTCGTAGGGGCATTGCACTGCAATGCCCCTACAAACTGGGTATAACCAAACAGGATTCGGTCTGAGACCCCACGGCCTGACTCCGGCAGTTGATAGAATTTGCCCAACAGCCCTGTTAAAGCCATCGCTTGGGACAATGAACAGGCCAAGCTTACAGAGTCTTACCCATGCCCGGAACTCTCATTCGTCAAGCTATCTATGCCGCGCTGACCCTAATCGGCTTCATCTGGACAAACTACTACCTAGTTCAGTTCACCATTGCCACCAAGGGTGAGTTCACCGCCACCAACCTGCTAAATTTTGACCTGTCTGCCTTTATCGAGCAGGTCTGGGCTAACCCGGCCTCTAGCTTTGTTGCCGTCGATCTCACCATTGCGCTGCTGCTGGTGATCACGTTTATTGTGTCGGAGGGGCGGCGGCTGAAACTCAGGCTTTGGGGCATTTATATTGTCCTGATGTTTGCGATCTCCTTTGCCTTTGGCTTTGCTCTATTTATGTTTGTGCGTGAGCGCAAGCTGGCCGAAACTGCGTCTAACCTCACAGCTTGAGTCTTGCTACAGGCCTGGGGTGGCTTGGGCAAAGAGAGCGTCAAAATCTGTGGTAACTACAGCTCCGGGCGTGCCCTCTGGTTTAGAGATCACGTCAAAGGCTTTATTGCGGGCGGTGGGCGCTAGCAACGCTTGCACCACCACCTCTGCCACATCAGCGCGGGGAATGGAGGTGGAAATGCCGTCAGGAGGATTGGCCAGCAGCTGGTCATCTTTGCCGACAATCAGCTCTCGCTGGCCGCCCGGCTGATCTTGCAGCCCCCCCGCCCGAATGATGGTGTAGTCGAGGCCAGAGTCGATCAAATAGGCTTCTGCCTTGCGCTTCCAAATCAGAATGTTGCCGTTGGCCATGCGGTTGAGAGGGTGTTGCTCATTGGTGCCACCCATGGAACCGACTAGAACGATGTGCTTTACTCCGGCAGCTTTCGCGGCTTCAATCTGGTTGATCTGGCCGTGGTAGTCAACCTGTTCGGGCGTTCCCCCCTCGGGGTAGGTGAACTCTGGCCGCTGTCCCGGCTCTGGTGGAGCTTTCATTTGAGGTATGGCACTAGTGAGAATCAGCAGGGCATCGCAGCCGGCCAGCGCGGCTTGGAGTCGATCGCGATCGCTCACATCCCCCACATAAAACCCTTCCATTGTGCCAAACAGGTCTTGCACCTTCGCCTCAGAGCGGGCAAAGCCTTTGGCCACAAACTGCTCTGGCCGCTGCTGAAGTTTTTGGACAGCGATCGCCCCGGTGCGCCCGGTGGCGCCAGTGACTAAAACGTGGAGAGGTGTGGTCATAGAACGCTTCTACAGATAGGTAAGGTTTAACGGTGTTCTAAATCGGAGATTGTGGGTGGTCTTGCCGTTGATAGGGCAGTTTTGGCAATTGAGCGCCCATTAGGGCGCTCGCCTCTAGTGGCTACTGCTTAGCTTTTTCTATATAGTCGAGCCGGAGCTGGTGATCGGGGCTGAGCAGGCGGCGATAGGCCAACAGCACTACGCCAAAGATCCCCAGGGCGGCTCCGGCGGCGATCATAAATATAATCACGATCTGGTAGCGCACGGCGTCGATGGGGTTGGCCCCAGCCAAAATTTGGCCTGTCATCATGCCCGGCAGACTGACTAAGCCCATCACCATCATCGAGTTGATGGTGGGTATCATGCCGACGCGAATGGCGTTGCGCACCTGGGGATGGGCGGCTTCCCAACGGGTGGCCCCTAGGGCCAGTAGGGTTTCGACCTGGTCGCGCTGGGTCACCAGCCCTTCCATAAAGCGGTCTAGTCCTAGGGAAATGCCGTTGAGAGTGTTGCCCAGCACCATGCCCAGTAACGGGATCAGGTACTGCGGGTCGTACCAGGGCTGCACTCGAATAATGCCGACCATCGCGAAGCCCGTCACCAGCGAGGAAGAGGCCAGCACCGACAGCAGGCTGTGCCAGTAGACGCCCACAAAGCGGCGCTGGGTGCGGTTAACAGCGGCGATACCTGCGATCGCCGTCATCACCAGCGCGATCGCCAAAATGACCAGGGCATTGTCTTGGGTAAACAGCCACTCCAACACAAAGCCAATCAGCAACAGCTGCACCACCATGCGTAGGGCCGCTGTCAGCAGCGACTGGCCCAACCCCAGCCGCAGCGCCGTCGACAGCACCACATTCACCACAATCAATAGGGCCGACAGTGCTAGCTGCCCGTAGCTAATGGCAATGTAATTCGTTTCCATGGGTCATTTATTCAAAGGGCGCTAGGGTGTCAGGTGTAGGGTACGGGGCTAGGCCTGACATCCTAGACCTGCTTAGACAAAATCTCCCAGATTGAGCTGGCGGTAGGTGATCCGGCGAATTTGCTCGGTGTCGTGACTGGTGAGAATGCAGGCGCGGTGGGGAGACTGGAGCCAGTCGTGCAGCAGGGCTTCTACTTTGGTGGTGGTGGCTGCATCCAGAGAAGCCGTAGACTCGTCCAGCAGCAGCACCTGGGGATTGAGCTGCAACGCGCGCAGCAGCGCCAAAATTTGGGCCTCGCCGCCAGAGAGCCGAGAGCCTTGCAACTGCAGAAACTCTGGACCGCGGCCCAGTTTCTCTAGCCAAGTTTGAATGATGGTGGGCTCAAAGCGGCGCTGGTTATAAATGCCGAGATCAAACACCTGCTTGAGATTGTCTTGCACGGTGCCATCGAGGGCGATCGCTCGCTGCGGCACAATCATCACGCGGCTGCGGTAGGTGGGTACCCCCCACTCGACAGGAGTTTTGCCCTCAAACCTAACTTCTCCCTGCTGCAACGGGTCGAGCAGCGCCAGGTTGCGCATCAGCAGGGTTTTGCCCACGCCAGAAGGGGCCACCAAACCGACGCAGTCGCCAGCCACTAGCTCAAAACTCACCCCTCGCCATAGCCACCGATCCGACAGCTGGCGACCCAAATTTTTGGCAGACAACAGGGGTGGGCTCGGCTCCATTGTGGTCTATACATTCTGCATAGAGAACGTTTTGAACGATGGCCTCTCTACAATACACAGCTAAAGGTAAAGGACGCGCAGAGGAGATCGCTGTGGAGTTAGTGCAGAACCAACGACAGCCAACCGCGATCGGATTTTCAGCGGTGCTGATGTGGGCCACCCTGGCCCTGCTGACTGATCTGAGCGGCACGGTGCCACCGTTTCAGCTGACGGCGATGGCGTTTACGATCGCATTCTTTATTGGCCTTGCCGCCTGGGCTCGGTCGGGGGGCAATGTGCTGCGCCACCTGCGGCTACCCTGGCAAGTTTGGGCCTTGGGCATTGGCGGGCTGTTTGGCTATCACTTCTTCTATTTCATGGCGCTGCGCCACGCCCCAGCGGTGGAGGCGAGCCTGATTGCCTACCTGTGGCCGCTGCTGATTGTGTTTTTTTCGGCGCTGCTGCCCGGCGAGCGGCTGCGGTGGTTTCACGGGGCAGGGGCGATCGCAGGCTTTCTTGGCGCGAGTTTGCTCGTCACTAAGGGCCAAGGCTTCAGCTTTGATGCCCAATACACCACCGGGTATCTGGCGGCTCTGGTCTGCGCCCTCACTTGGTCGGGCTACTCCATTCTCTCTCGATATTTTGGGGCAATTCCGACCAATGCCGTGGGGGGCTTTTGCGGAGCCACGGCAGTGCTGGCCTGGATCTGTCATGCTCTGTTTGAAACAACGGTAGCCCCAATGGGTTGGGAATGGGTCGCCATTCTTGCCCTGGGGCTAGGGCCGGTGGGGCTGGCCTTCTTCACCTGGGATTATGGCGTGAAGCATGGCAATATTCGCGTGCTGGGAGCGCTCTCCTACGCGGCTCCCTTGCTCTCGACACTGCTGCTGATCGCCTTTGGCCGGGCAGAGTCCACAGCGGTGGTGGGGCTGGCCTGTGCGCTGATCGTCGGTGGGGCTCTGCTGGCGACGCTCGATTTCTTTGGGCCCCAGGCAGGGAAGGGTTAAATTTTGAATTTTGAGTTGGGGAGGGTAATTCAACACTTAAAACTCAAAACTCAAAACTAATATCAGCGGCGATCGCGCCATCCCAGCACTAGGGTCACGCCCAACAGCAGCGGCGTTAGCCAGTCGCCCCAGCGAATGTAGGGAGTGAGAGTGTGGCGGCGATCGAGGGTAGCGCGGTGGGTGAGATAGGTGTGGGGTTCCCCCAGCCAGAGGGTGCGACCGTGGTTGTCGACCAGGCCAGAGAGTCCGGTGTTGGTGACGCGCAGCGCCCAGCGATCGCTCTCCACCGCCCGCAGCACGTCAAACCCGTGGTGCTGCCTCATCATCCACACCGGGTAGGGGTCGTTGTTAGAAGCGGTGACGATGAACTCGCCGCCGTTTCTAACCTGGGGGCGAAACAGACGGCTGTAGGCCGACTCATAACACACACCAACAATGCCTTGCCCAACGCTGGTCTCAAACCGCTGCTCAGATGCCCCTGGCACCAAGTAGCTATCGAGCGGCGACAGCCGACTGATCAGGCGACCTAGCACGGCCTCAAAGGGCACGTATTCTCCCAGAGGCACCAGCTGTACTTTGTTGTAACGCCCGTAGGTCTGGCCGTCGGGGCGCAGCTCAAGCAGGCTCTGGGTGTACTGCGATCGCCCCTTCCCCGGTACCGGCGCAAAGGTGCCCAACCACAAGGGCACCCCAGCTTGCTCCACCGTGCGAATGATGGCCGCGATTTGGGGCGCATTCGGATTCCACAGCTGCGGCAGCGCCCCTTCCGGCGTCACCACTGCATCCACCCCTTGGGCCGCCAGGAGACGATAGCCGCTAGTGTAGCCCTCTAGCGCCTGGTTAACCCCCTGGGGCGTCAGCTTTTCGCGGGTAGGCACATTGCCCTGAATGAGTCCCAAGGAGATGGACTGGCTGGAGGGAACAGTTTCGGTGCGGGCGTAGAGAATGGCCCCGAGGGTATGACCTAGCAGTACCAGCGCGATCGCGGTCAGGGCAAGGGGGCGTCGAGTGGATAGGTGGATGGGTGGATGCGTAGGGGGATGGGAAGATAGCCCAGGTGCGTTAGCCCTCGAAACAGAGAATGCCAAAAGGCCGTTGGTGGCAACCAGAATGGCAGTGATAGCTCCTGGCCCTGAGATTTTAGCTATGTGCAAGATCCACAGGTTGTTGGGGCTTTGGGTGAGGCTGAGGGGCGACCAGTCGAGGGGGCTGTGGTTGCGTAGCGCTTCGAGGAAGCACCACAGGGCAGTACCGGCGAGCACTAGCCAAAGTGAGCGCTTGGGCCAGCGATGGGCAGCCCAGGCAGTCACTCCGCCCCACACCGCTATGCAAACAGAACCCCAGAAAACGATAAAGAGCCAGGAGGAGAGGGCGATCGCAACGCTACTTCCCCAAGGCACCCCCATCCACATCAGCGGGTGCAGGTGGGTAATCCACGCCAGCGAAATGCCGTAGTACACCAACCCCCACAGCAGCCCATAGGTAGCCGCCAATCCCATCTGCGGCGTTCTCAACACTACCCACCACAGCGGCACCAACCCCACCCAAGCCAGTGGCCAAAGACTCCACGGCGGCAGCGCCAAAGCCATCAATACCCCGCTGAGAGTAACCAGACCAGCCTGCCGCCAACTCCAACCGGAGCCAAGATTTCGTAAAAACGTCCCTGCCACCTTCATTGTCAACCTCAGCTATTCCTCCAACCCGACCATAGGATTCTCTTAAAAATACCTTTTTAGAAGGTGGGCACTGCCCACCCTACAAGACTTACCAGCCGCTTACCAGCTGATTGGCAATACAGAGATTTAAACCGATGGCAAATCGAGCCTTTCCGTTGGGTCCAGGGCGGCGGCACGGCCCTGGTCGACGGGGTCTGGGGGCAATCGAAACGCCCCCAGCGGTAGATCTGGCTTAAGACCAATTGCTCTCCGCCAACGCGGTGCATTGCTGCGCGTTGGCGCAGCCTCGCCTGAGCGTTATGCACCCTACAGCATACGCCCCAAAAAATTGAGGAAGCGACGGCGAGTCACTTCCTCAATACGGTAATTGAAAACAGAAACCAACAGTCTGGAATAAACCGGAGATTCTACTCGGCGGTTGCTAGCTCAGTGCTGCCCCGACGACGACGGCTGGTCAGCGTATTAAACAGCATCTGACCGATCGCCTTAATCAAATTGCCTTCCAGTTCCTGGAACATCTGCATGTTGACGCCAAAGGCATCGTTAGCCTCTTCAACAATGCGGGCAACCATGGCATCATCCACCGGGGCCGCATCCATCGACTCGCGATACTTAGCCTTAAACGCCTTCTCATCCGAGATTTCGGGGAACTCGTAGAATGCAGTGCCCTCACCTTCAGAGAGGTTCATCGCCCGCTGAGCAATTCCCTTGAGAATTTGCCCACCCGACAAATCGCCAATGTAGCGAGTGTAAGAGTGGCTGACCAACAGCTCAGGCGCGGTATTGCCCACTTCGCGAATGCGATCGACGTAGCGCTGGCCACCGGGGGTCAGCGAAATTTCATTTGCCCAGTTAGGGCCGTAGTAGTAGGCCAGGTCAGACTCTAAAGATGCCTTGCGGTGTAGCTCAGGGAAGTAAATCTTAGAGACAACCGGATGGTCTTTGTGACGCTCTAGCTCTTCTTCCATCGCCGCATAGGCGTAGTAGAAGTTGGCCACCAGCTTGCGGTAAGAGTTCTTCTCAACCACACCCCGCAAAAAGCAACGCACAAAGCCCATGTTTTCGGCCATGGTGTGGGCTTTCTTGGTGCCTTCGCGCAGCTCGGTGGATAGGTTACTGCTCATGCTGACTGTCTCGCTCTAGGGTGAATTAAAAGGTGAGGTTTAAACGGAATTTTGGTTAGACAATGCTTGGTCAGACAGATCGGCTTCTCACAATCAAAGCCGTAACATGCCATGACAAAGGGCACATTTGTTTAACTTAGACCCATTTGACAACTGTTTGCATTACGAATTTTTACAGGCAGTTACCCAAAGTTATGTCCTTCTCAGGAGTAATCCGGGGATATACCCAAGTACCCCTGCTGCTAGGGCAGAGGCACAACGGTAAACGTTATTTGGCTGCCATTCGAGTTAACAGCACCGGGCAAGGAGCGTACACCCGCACAAAGTCGGTCAGCGATTCGCCCAGCACTTTGTCTAAGTCGGGCAGGCCCTTAGCAATGGTGGGACGGCGATCGGGAGAACCCAGAATGATCAGATCCACATTGCGCTCTTCAGCTAGCTGGCAGATACGGCGACCGGGCTTGCCCTCGGGGGCCGACAGCTTGTAGGCAATACCGTACTTTTTCGCTTCAGCCGCCGCCGCTGTCAGAATGGGGTCTTGGTTGGGGTCGGTGCTGACCACGTCAAAGGGCTTGGTCTTGAGGCTAGACACCGTGTGCACCAAGGTGAGCTCACCGCCCTTAACATCGCGCAACAGGGAAATAGCGATGTTAAGCCCTTCGCGCGCCGAGTCAGATTTATCCATGGCGACCATGACCCGCTTCATGGGGCGAATGCTGTAGAGGTCGTCTTTGACCAGCAGCATGGGCCGCGACGATAGCTGAAACACATACTGGCTGACAGAATTTTCGAGAATCGCCTTGAGCCCTTGCAACCCGCGCGAGCCCATGATGATCAGATCGGCATTGACCTCATCAGCCACCTGGATGACCACGTCTTTGGGGTCGCCCTCCCGCAGCACGGCGTTGACTCGGCTGGGGTCAAGGTTGAGGTTGGTAATGGCGGTGGCCAAGGTGCGACCACCGGCCTCCCACTTCGAGGCCATGGCTTCGGCAGACACCTGCGATGGCACTACGTGGAGCACCGTTACTGAAGCTCGCTGCACTAAAGGAATCTCCATTAGGGCTTTCATCATGGCTTCGGTGTTGCCGGTGCCGGAGTTGGCCAAAAGAATTTTTTCGATCATGGTGTCCTCGTATGGTTGCGCTTAAGGGTTGAGAACGATGGGAACGTCATTCAGAGCCAAAGCCCCTTTAGAAATCTTGAGGTGAGGCCTTCTCCCACCCGTCTCAACCACCGGCTCAACGGGGTATAAAACTGAGCTAAGGTGTTCTCAATCATCATAGGCATCGGGTTTGAGCCTATTTTGGCGCGATTCATAATTTGTAGTAGAGTTTGCTCGCTGCTGGCGGCCCTAATGGAACAGTCCCACTGGTATGAGCACCGGGTCATGGTGCAGCCCCACCACACCGACTACGCGGGCATTGTCTGGCACGGCACCTACATCGCTTGGATGGAAGAAGCCCGGGTGAACTACCTCAGCGACTGCGGGCTCACCTTTGCCGACTGGGTTAAGGCTGGGGTGGATCTGCCGGTGGTCGATTTAGGGTTAAAGTATCGGCGATCGCTCACCTTAGGCGACACTGCCCTAGTCAAAGCCCGCCTTGAACCTGCCAAGGGCGTCCGCATCCTCTGGCACTACGACATTCAAAACGCCGCCACTCAAGAGACCTGCATTGAGGGCACCGTCACGCTAGCCCCAGTAGATTTCAAAACCCGCCGAATTTTGCGCCGCCTGCCCGATCATCTACAGACGGCTTTGGATTCTATTCTTTGACAGCCTCAACTCCCCTGCGGCACAGCCCCAAAACTTTGCCTCAAAACTTTTGTAGGATGAGCAAAGCGCAGCGTGCCCATTAAGCCCTAGATCGCAGATCCGATGGGTACGATCTAGCGTCCTTTGCCCCCCTACGGTTGCCTTGGATATGTTCCTTCCCCTCCCCCAAGCCTTTGCTGTCGTTTGCGCTCTGCTCATCATGCTCACTGGGTGGCTCGGCGTTGCCCCTACCGCCCAAGCCCAAGAGAACACGGTCGATTACACCCTCACTGACCTCAGTTTTCGCGACTTCTCGGGCAAGAGTCTTTCGGGCACCTCCTTCGCAGCGGCAGAAATGCGGGAGGCTAACTTTGAGAAAGCCGACCTGAGCAAAACCATTCTCACCAAGGCGTCGTTTTTGCGGGCTAATCTGGCCGGGGCCAACCTGACGGGAACCTTTGCCGATCGCGTCATCTTTGACGGGGCCGACCTCTCCAACGCCCTTTTTATCGACGCGCTGCTCACCAGCAGCAGCTTTGGCGATGCCAATATCACCGGGGCCGACTTCTCGGGCGCGATTGTCGATCGCTTTCAGACCGCGCAGATGTGCAAGCACGCCGACGGCGTGAATGAGACCACTGGGGTGGCGACCAGGGATAGTTTGGGCTGCCGGTAGAGAAGTAGATGAGTGGGCGGGTGGATGGGTAGAGCGGAGTAGTCACCGTAGGGTGGGCAGTGGCCACCATTAGGGAGACAGTTTTTCAGAAGTCGCCTTAGACTGCGATCGCGCCCACTCCAGCCGAGTCAAAGTGCTTTTGTAGAGTGGCCTTGGGCAAAGGCCCTAGCAGGTGATCCCACGGCAGGGGTTGATCGAGATCCCAGTCTTCGTGAACGTAGTATTCCATCGGCGGAATTTGGCCCTGAAAGTCTTTGAAGGCGCGGCGGTAGCTGCCTAAGCTATCGCCATAGTGGCGCACGCGTTCGAGAACGGGGCCGAGGCGGCGATCGCCCCGCGAAATCAACGCCTGAATGACAGACCAGTTGTAGCTCTCAGGCCGAAAGTCGATTCCCTTAGAGCGCAGGTGCTTTTGCAAATACTTGAGCCGCTTTTCGGCTTCGCGGTTGACTCCGCACCACTGAAGCGGAGTGTGGGCCTTAGGCACAAAGGTGCTGCACCCAAAGGTGAGCCGCAGACCAGGGGCAGCTTTCTTGAGCCGCAGCATCAGGGCGACGGTCTGCTCCAGGTCAGCCATCGTTTCGCCAGGGATACCCGCCATGCCGTAGAGCTTCATGGCGCTGAGGCCACCAGCTTTGGCGTTGACGGCGGCGTGCTCGATGTCATCGGTTTCAAGCTTTTTGTTGACGATCTGGCGCACCCGCTCGGACCCACTCTCGATCGCAATGGTGATCGAGCGACTGTCGTGGCGGGTCAGGGTTTCAGCCAATTTAGAGGTAACGGTGTTGGTGCGCACCGAGGAGAGACTCACTCGCACATCGTCAAACTGAGGTCGACTTAAATAGTCCAGCAGCGTGTCAAATTCTGGATGCTGAGTCACCGAAGCCCCTAGCAATCCCAGCCGGCTGGTGACGGCAAGCCCCCGCTCAATGGCGGGGATTAGGGATGCTTCCAGGCTGGCGGGGCGAAAGGGCAGTGTCAGGTAGCTGGCCAAGCAAAAGCGGCACATCTCCGGGCAGCTGCGCACCACCTCCACCATAAAAATATTTTCCCAGGCGGCGTGGGGGGTGACGACGGTCGAAGCCGATAGCACATTGCCTCGGTAAGTCTGCTTTTGCACCGCAGCGGGAATATCAATATCGACGGGGTGAATAGCTTGCACACCACCGGTGGGGCCGTCATAGCTGACGGTATAGAGCGACGGCACGTAGACCCCCGGTACCCCGGCTAAGCGCCGCAGAGTCTCAGAGCGGGAGGCAGATTTTAGCTCCACCAGGGCATCAAAAAAGTCATCTAATAGAGTCTCGCCATCCCCCAGCAAGATCACATCAAAGAAGTCGGCAAAGGGTTCGGGGTTGGCGGTGAGCACCGGGCCACCGCCAAAGACCAAAGGGTGGTCGGCGGTGCGATCGCCCGCAAACAGCGGAATATCCAGCTGCTCTAGCAGCGTCAGCAGGTTGGCATAGTCCAATTCCCACGACAGTGAAAAACCCAGCACATCCACCACCGCAGGCAGCGGCTCATGACCATCGGTAAACAGCCGACTCACCTGAACATCGCTACGACGGGCTAGAGTGGCCCACACCACCTGATAACCCAGACTGGTAATGCCCACGCTGTACTCGTTGGGAAAGGCAAACACCACCGCCAGCGCGTCCTCTTGGGGAGCGGCAGGCTCAAACAGCAGAGTTTCATCCTGAAGGGGAAGGGAGGGCACGGGCAACGTTACACAAATTAAGGCTTCTCCAGTGTAATCAGTGGCAGGCGTCTTCACCCACCTGGGAGGCATCGGCAGCAGTCCGTAAAATCACAGGCCGCACAACCACGCTTTATCAAAGCTTGGAGGCACACAGCCACCCATTGGCTAAGGGAGGTTAGAAAACGACATGTCTGCTCCCATAAACCCAGTCTGGATTCAGTTGATTTGCGCAGGCGGTGAGGTTTTCCCTAGGCAAGATGTCGTAAAAGCACGGTGTCAACTCAGGATGTATAAACCTACGATTAAGACAACGCGATCTACCCGACTCTCCCACCGTGAAAACACTTCGTTAAACGCTACCGCAGCACTGCGGCTTCGGCCTATGACTTCCTCTATGCCTCCCATTCGCCCCACCTATATTCTCGTTGACGAGACCACGGTGAGCGTGCCCCGAGATCCATCTTTGCTAGCCCAGGCCGAGCGCATTGCTGAGGGCTACCACAAGTGCCAGGCGGCGGAAGCTTCGCAGTGGCTAAAGCAGGGGCTTGCCCATCTGCGGCAGGGGCAATACACTCCAGCCCTATCGCTGTTGCAGCAGGCGCTTCAGAGTTACCGCAACCTGGGCGATAAAGAGCGCCAAGCCAAGGTTTTGCTAACCCTGGCCAGCTTGTATTACCGAGTGGCCGACTATCTGTGGGCGGCAGACTATGGTCGGCAGTGCCTGCGCATTGCTCGCGATCTGGGCGACGATGCCATCATGCAGCAGACCCTGGGTCATCTGGGCAACTGCTACCGTCACATGGGCAATTTGCAGCGAGCGCTGGAGTATATGGGCCAAAGCCTTACCCTAGCGAAGAAAACTGGCGATCGCCCCGGCGAAATGCGATCGCTCAACAACCTGGCTATGATCTATCGCGCCAAGGGCCTCACCCGTCAGGCTGCGACCCTCTATGAAGCCAGCCTGATGATGGCTACTAGCCTGGGCGATCGCAGCACCAAGCTTCAGATTCTCCAGAATCTGGGCAACACCTATCTCACCCTGCGGGAATATCCCCAAGCCATCGACTGCTACGAGCGCTTTTTGGCCATCAGCGAAAGCGGCGAGGGATCTACCGACAACCGCACCAACCGCCGCATTCTCACCCAGCTCACCCTGGCCAGCATTGCCATGGGCGACCACAACCGGGCGATCGTGCACCTTCAGCACCACCTGTCGATTGCTTGTTCCCTAGGCGACACCAAGGGAGCCGCCGTTCTACTCGACGACCTCAAGCGCAGCTATGTTGCCCTCAGCGAAGCGCGGGTGGCGGTGCTGCGGCCCGAACTGACCTCGGTGTAGTCCATCACGCTTAAAACATCCTCCCTAGGAAAACAAAAGGGGGACGCAAACCTGCGTCCCCCTTTTACTAACTACTGACTGAAATTATTTGGCGACGACCTGGAGTAACAGGCCGCGGTTCGCCTATTTCCAGTTGGCAGCCACCATCTCAGCCAAGTCAACTACGCGCTGGCTATAGCCCCACTCGTTGTCGTACCAGGCCACCACTTTCACCATGTCGCCGCCCATCACCATGGTCAGGCTAGAGTCAACGATCGAAGACTCATCGGTCTTGCGATAGTCGATGGAAACCAGAGGCAGGTCGCTGTAGGCCAAAATGCCCTTCATGGGGCCTTCGGCAGCAGACTTCAGCGCCTGGTTGACCTGGTCAGCGATCGCAGGCTTCTCCACCTGAACCACTAGGTCGACTACCGACACGTTGGGGGTGGGCACGCGCAGGGCGATCCCGTTTAGCTTGCCGGCCATTTCAGGAATCACTAGGGCCACAGCCTGAGCCGCCCCGGTGGTGGTGGGCACAATGTTGAGTGCCGCAGCACGGGCCCGACGCAGGTCACGGTGGCTGGCGTCGAGCAGACGCTGGTCGCCGGTGTAGCTGTGGGTAGTGGTCATGGTGCCTTTGATGATGCCGAAGTTCTCGTGCAGCACCTTGACCACGGGGGCCAGGCAGTTGGTGGTACAGCTGGCGTTGCTGACCACATTGTGGCGATCATGGGTGTACTCTTTGTCGTTGACGCCCATGACGTAGGTGCCAATGCCGCCGCCCTTGCCCGGTGCGGTGATCAGCACTTTTTTGGCACCCGCTTCGATGTGGCGAGAGGCACCCTCTTCGCTGACGAACACCCCGGTGGACTCAATGACTAGATCGATATCCCAGGCGGCCCAGGGCAGGTTGTTGGGGTTGCGATCGGAGTAGCACTTAATAGTCTTGCCGTTGACGATCAGGGTGTCTTCGCCAGCGCTGACATCAGCATCTAGCCGACCCAGCATCGAGTCATACTTCAGCAGGTGGGAGTTAGTCTTAGGATCAGACGTATCGTTAATAGCGACCACCTCAAGCTGGCTGTTCTCGCGCGTCAACCAGCAGCGCAGAAAATTACGGCCAATGCGGCCAAAACCATTAATTGCTACTCTAACCACTGCGTTTAACCCTCTGTTGTAGTCGGACTAGGTATCTATTCTTAGACGACACCATAATATCGCAAAGCATGATCCACTTTATAGGGGTTAGCTATTGAACTGAATCTATTTTAAATTCAATATAGACCTTGAAATCTCTATGGAATGGATGGGGCGATCGCGGCGTCCCTGGCTACCCGCGGGGATCAGTCCTAGGCAATAGCATAAGTATTTCTACTTTAATCACTCATTTCGCATAGAAAATTGATATGCCATCCTGATGGGCTCTTTATTAATAGGAGAAGATTAGTGGGCATTAGCCCGCTTTTGCCTAGCCCGCTCTTTCCCACCAATGGTCAGTAAACCTTTGATCGGGGTCATCCCAGGGGCCAGTTGAAGCATTGTTCGCGGCACATCCCCCCTAGGGATTAGAGCTAAAAAACGCTGGAACCGCCGTCCAGCTAGGCTAATA
The DNA here is from genome assembly GCF_039962255.1 of Leptolyngbya subtilissima AS-A7. Taxonomy (NCBI): domain Bacteria; kingdom Bacillati; phylum Cyanobacteriota; class Cyanophyceae; order Leptolyngbyales; family Leptolyngbyaceae; genus Leptolyngbya; species Leptolyngbya subtilissima. The sequence goes on from NZ_JAMPKY010000003.1 coordinate 229,604, forward strand.
CCGATGTTTAGGCCAATTCGGCAATTCTTGCTATGATTACGCCTGACACTTGGTGTGGTGTGGTGTTGTAAGGAGTGTAACGATGCCGATTTCCGTAGATTTTACCGGCAGACCCTTTCATTTCATTGGGATAGGGGGCATTGGCATGTCGGCACTGGCCTACATTTTGACCAAACGCAACCTGCCTGTATCGGGATCCGACCTGCGCTTAACCCACATCACCCGTCGCCTACAAGAGGCCGGTGCCCATATTTTTTGGCAACAAGAAGCCGCTAACCTGAGCTACTTTCTCACCACTAACCAGCCAGTCCTCGCCACCGCAGCGAGTCGAACCGGCTCTGGCGCAGTGGGGGCTAAGGTAGCTACGCCGGTTATCGCCCCAGACGCTACTCCCCAAGTGGTTTGTTCCACCGCGATCGACACCCGCAACCCTGAATACCAGGCGGCTCTAGAGCTGGGCTGTCCCATTCTGCACCGCTCTGACCTGCTGGCCGCCCTGATTCGCGAGTACAGCAGCATTGCCGTTGCCGGCACCCACGGCAAAACCACCACCAGCAGCATGATCGGTCATCTGCTGCTGAATGCCAACCTCGATCCCACCATTGTGGTGGGCGGCGAGGTATCGAGCTGGGGCGGCAATGCCCGCCTGGGCCAGGGTCCCTACCTGGTTGCCGAGGCCGATGAGTCGGATGGCACCCTGTCAAAGCTATCGGCCAGCATTGGCGTTGTTACCAACATTGAGCTAGACCACACCGATCACTACCGCGACTTGGAAGACGTGGTGCAAATCTTTCAAACCTTTCAGCGCCAGTGCGGTCTGTTGGTCGCTAGCGCCGACTGTGAGGTGGTACGCACCAGCCTCAAGCCCGATGTCACCTATAGCCTCAGCCCTGATAACGGCGCGACCTACCACGTCACCGACTTGCAGTTTGGGGCGGAAGGCACCTCAGCTCTGGTTTGGGAACTGGGTCAGCCCATGGGTCGCCTCCGTCTACGAGTGCTGGGCTGCCATAACCTCAGCAACGCCTTAGCTGCTGTGGCCGTTGGGCGTCACCTGGGCATTGCTTTTGACAAAATTGCCGAGGGGCTAGAGAAGTTTTGCGGCGCTCGCCGCCGATTTGAGCACCGGGGCAGCTACAACGGCATTCAGTTTTTTGACGACTATGCCCACCACCCCAGCGAGATTCGCGCCACCCTAGCGGCGGCTCGCATTAAGGCCGATCAGACTCTGCCAGTCGACAGCCGTCAGGATAACCGCCGCGTGGTGGCGGTGTTTCAGCCCCACCGATTTAGCCGTACGGCAGCGCTGCTAAACGACTTTACCGATGCCTTTGTCGATGCCGACCAGGTAATCATGGCTGATATCTATAGTGCGGGCGAGAAAAATACCTTTGGGGTTTCGGGTCGCCAATTGGCCGATGCCGTGGGCCACGCTCATCCAAGAGTTTTATACGGCCATACCCTAGACGATATTCAGGCGGCCCTGGCCCACAGCCTGCGGCCTGGCGATCTGGTGATGTTTATGGGGGCGGGCAACCTCAACCAGATTATTCCTCAGGTGATGGCTTACTATGCCGAGGCCGAGGTGCCTTCGCTGCAGGAGGCCTGTTAGGCACCGGCGATCGCGACGGAGTTGGCTAGCCTGGGGAACGACTGTTGAGAGCTGGGACCATGAACCAAACCCTTGGAGTCGCTCCTAATTTTGCCTGCTTGAAACCGCAAGTATCGCTACAGCCGCTGACCACCTTTCGAGTGGGTGGCCCGGCAGAGTGGCTGGCACTGCCGCGCAACCAGAGTGAGCTGGAGCAGGTTTTAGACTGGGCGATCGCCGCTAGCCTCAAGATTACTCCCCTGGGGGCAGGCTCAAATTTGCTGATCAGCGATCGCGGCATTTCCGGCATGGTGGTCTGTACCCGTCGTTGGCGCGGTACTGAATTTGGCACCGCTGGTTGCGTTACCGCAGCTGCGGGTGAGCCCTTACCCACGCTGGCTTGGAAGGCTGCCAAGCGCGGCTGCCGCGGCCTCGAATGGGCCGTTGGCATTCCCGGCACCGTAGGCGGCGCGGTAGTGATGAATGCCGGTGCCCACGGTGGCTGCGCGGCAGCCGTGCTGACCTCAGCCACCGTGCTCGACCCAGAGACCGGCATTCTGACCATGACGCCCGCTGATTTGGCGTTTCAGTACCGCACCTCAATCCTTCAGGGGGGGCGGCGGATGGTGCTGAATGCCACCTTTCAACTGGAGCCGGGGCATGACCCTGAAGTGGTGATGGCCGACACCCTAGCGGGCCTTAACCAGCGGCGGGCCACCCAGCCCTACGACATGCCCAACTGTGGCAGCGTGTTTCGCAACCCCTATCCCCACACAGCGGGGACGCTGATTGAGAAAACCGGATTGAAGGGCTACCGTATCGGCAACGCCCAGGTGGCTGAGCGCCACGCCAACTTTATTCTGAATTTAGGCGGTGCCACCGCCACGGATATTCAACATCTGATTCACCATGTGCAGGATGAGGTAGAAGCCCGCTGGGCCGTGCGTCTGCAAACCGAAGTGAAATTTATGGGTGAGTTCCCGAGTATTTAGACTTCCTAGGAAAAGCGATCGAGGGCCATCGCCGCGATCGCAGGATCCGCCTCACCCACCACCGCCTGAGCAAACCGTTGGGCAACCGGCGGCAGATACACAAAAGGAGCGCTAAACCCAGCCATCACGTGTAGTCCCGCAACCCCAGGTACGGCTCCTACTAGCGGTAGCCCGTCGCGGCTAAAGCTGACTCGGCAGCGCCGCCAGGTGCCCGGCACATCGGCCAGGGTAGGAATTTGAGCCGCCATAGCGGATCGCATGGTGCGATCGCTCTCCACTTCATCCAAATCTGCTTCCAGATCCGTCAGCGTGCGGCTAATCTGGCCCAGGCAGACATGGCCGTCTAAAAACTGAATCGCCCCGCTGTCGAGAATGGCAGGAGTTACCTCATGACCCGGCTCATCCCATTTTGCGTCGGTGTCCGGCTGACTCGCTTTGGCTTCTAGAGTAAAGCGCTGGGTCTGGGCGGGCATAATTAGCGCCCGCAGCCGGAGATCGAGCGGCGGCGTCTCAATCAGCTCAGCGTGGGTGTAGTAGAGCGGAATTTTTACTTGGGCCTGGTGCAGCAGCGAACGGCTAAAGGCCCCTGCCGCGACCAAGACATTCTTGGCGGGGCAGGCCTGCTCGGCGGTTAACACGCCCGTGACGCGATCTTTGATCCGCACCACGTCTACCACAGCTGCAATCATCCGGGTGCCGCCTAGGCGCTGAAAGGCCTGGTTGTAGGCGCTGACTAGGGCCACTGGGGAAACATGACCGTGGCGCACGGTAAAGGCTCCAGCGATCGCATCCCGATTCAGTAGCGGTTCCAGCTCCTGGGCCTCGGTGGCCGACACAAACCGAGGCGGCGTCGCGCAATGGGCATAGGCTGTGGCGGCGGCCTCAGGGTCGCCGTCTGCCGATAGGGTCAGCACCAGATCCAGCTCGCGGAACTGGGTGTCGGCATCTAGTTCTTCGCTGAGCTGGCGCTGCTTGGCAATGCCCTCCTGGCAGAGCTGCTGGGTGAGGGTTGTGCTGCCCGACCAGTAGGGAATGCCGCCGTAGCTGTAGCGGGTGGCGTTGCCAGGCTCTAGAGCGCGATCGATCAGCAGGACAGACAGCCCCTGACGAGCCAGTTCGTAGCTGACCGCTGCCCCCACCAGACCGTTGCCGACCACAATCCAGTCAAAGGTTTGCATAGTTAATGATGAAGGTTTGGGGGAAAGGGTCTAGGGTTTAAGGGAAGAGTAGGTGGTTCGCCTGAAACCATAGACCTTATACCTGATCCTAGGCGTAGATCTGACCCAGGATAATACGCAGGCGATCGTAGTCATCCTTCAAAAAAATGCTGAGGGTGCGGCCAGATTGCACCAACCAGGAGCGATCGAGCTTGCGGAGTTGATAGCCCTGGCGCAATACTGCAGCCACTAGGCTGTCTACCGGGGCGCTACCCATGGCCAGCAGGGTTCTTAAAAAATCGAGCTGTTCGGTAAACTCAATCACTGCTTCAGGAGAGCAGGCGTATACCCCCTGGTGAACCTGGGGCGGCCGGGGCGGCAGGTGCTGAAAGATTGGCCCTTGGGGTCGCCCGGCCAGATCAGGGGCGCGAAAACCTACGATCGCCGCCTTAAACTCAGTCTTGAGCATGGCAAAAATCTGCGGCTGCTGCTGGCGCAGGTCTTCGAGCGACAGCCCCAGCGCCCGCGCCCGGTGTACCGAATCGATTGGGCTGGTGGTGGCGTGATACACCACTCCGTAGACGGTGTTGCCCGATTCCTCATCCAGGGCGGTGACCCAGCTGCCAAAGGGGGGCATGGCCGAAAACGCCAGCGCCTCAGGCTCTAGGCACTGGGCCAAAAATTCGGTGGTGGCGGTTTCAATCACCTCGGCGATGTGATTGGGCTGCCGCGATGGAGCCGTGGTCTGGGGCAGGGGTAAGCGCATGGCGGTACCTAGCGCCGCTTGCCAGAGCTCACCGGCTCCAGCTCAGACATTTCAAAGGTGACCAGCTTATCCCAGTTGCCGCCCTCAAACAGCACCGCTACCTTGCCGTCGCTAATGCGCTGCACCAGACCCTGAAAACCGTAGTAGGTATCGTTGACGTTGATCACCGTAACCGGAGCCCCAGGAAAAATCATGATGACTAATGCTTTTGATCTGCCCCTACAGTTTAAGGCAATGTGCTGAACTGGCCCATTACTGTCAACGGATTTCGTGGTTAGAGGCGGCTGATGTCAAGGGATCAGCCAGTGGTCAGGGCAAGATTTTGCTGAGTTTTAGCTTTGCTCTTCGAGCGATCGCCCTTTACGCTACCCACCCTGCGTCGGGCCGAGCCTTTCTTGGCCAGAGCGTTATGCTAAGGCTCTAGCCCTGTACTGCCCTATGAGCCAAACCTACAAAGCCACTGGCATCAACCTCAAGGCCATGCCCCTAGGGGAAACCGATCGCCTGCTCACCATTCTTACCCCTGAGATTGGGCTGGTGCGGGCGGTGGCACCGGGGTCGCGCAAGCACCAGTCGCGGCTGGGCGGCCGCAGCGATCTATTTGTTATCAACGAATGTCTGGTAGTAAAGGGCAAGCGTCTCGACAAGCTCATTCAAGCTGAAACCGTGCGCACCTTTCCTGGACTGAGTCGGCAATTAGCACGGCTGACAGCCAGCCAGTATTTAGCGGAGGTTGTGCTGCTGATGGCCCTCAGTGACTCGCCTCAAAGCGATCTGTTTCATGTCTTTGTAGAACATCTAGAACGACTTGAGACAGCGTCATCCGGGGCAGTGCTGGCGGCCCTGTGCCACGGGCTATATCACCTGCTGGCCCTAGACGGGGTAGCCCCAGAGGTGCATCGCTGTACCCTCAGCCGGGTCGAGATTGTGCCCAATCTGCTCGACCCCGCCTGGCGAGTAGAATTCAGTTCCGAAGCTGGGGGGCTAGTGAAGGCCGACGGAGCCACTCAGCTCGGTGAAGGGCAAGGCCGCTACGGTCAACCCCCCAAGCGACCCTTGCTGCTCACCGCTACCGATGTAGCTCTGCTCCAGCAGCTTACCAAGCCGGAGATTTTGTCTACCCTGCCCATGGGGTTAGAGAGCCAAGATCCCCAACTCGGAAAAACCCAGCAGCTGTGGGCACGAGTCGAGCGGCTTCTGCGAGAATATACTGAGAACTACTTTGAACGTCCCATTCGGTCGGCGGCTTTAGTTGATGTCTGTTTAGCTACCCTTTAAACTGCTGGATATTGCGCCGCCCAGTGCCCAGGTTCGTTGGTTACCCCATGCTCCGTGAGTTTGAAGCTAATACAGAAGCCACCGAGGCAAACCATTTGCCCAAGAGAGAGGACCGAGGGTCTGGCCATGGCACCGACTTGGGCGATGGGGCAGACTCCACAACCCAAACCGCCACTTTGCCTGCTGCTCCTGTATCTGAGACCGCTGAGCCAGAGCGTGAGAATGGGTTTCGGGCCATTTTTCAGAACCGCAACTTTCTAATTTTGTGGACTGGACAGCTCTTTTCTCAGCTGGCCGATAAAGTCTATTTGGTGTTGATGATTGCCATCATCGCCGCTCGATTTGAGTCCCCCGGGCAGACCATCAGCGGCTGGGTGTCGGCAGTGATGATTGCTTTTACCATCCCGGCGGTGCTGTTTGGGGCGCTGGCGGGGGTGTTTGTAGACCGTTGGCGCAAGCGCCCGGTGCTGGTGTGGTCTAACCTGCTGCGCGGTGGCCTAGTAATCGCGCTGCCCCTAGGAATTTGGCTGACAGCGAGCTGGGGACCGGTGCTGGGGCTGCCTGTGGCCTTTTTGCTGCTGCTGGTCGTAACGTTTTTGATCTCTACCCTGACCCAGTTTTTTGCTCCGGCAGAGCAGTCGATCATTCCCCTGATTGTGGCCGAGGGGGATTTACTCTCGGCCAACTCGCTTTATACCACCACCATGATGGCCTCGGTGATCGTAGGGTTTGCCGTGGGAGAACCGCTGCTGGCCCTAGCTGATCGCCTGATGCTGGCTTTAGGTATAGCCAACAACGGCCCAGCCATTTTGGTCGGCTTGAGCTACATGGTGGCCGGGCTATGCCTAATGACTATGGATCCCGGAAAAGAGAATTTATCCGCTGCCCACGAAGATATATCTCAATTTTGGGCTGATATCAAAGACGGCTGGCGCTACCTAGGGGAGCAGGTGCAGGTACGGGTGGCCATCATTCAGCTGGTGCTGCTGTCGTCGGTGTTCGCTGCCCTGGCGGTGCTGGCGGTGCGGCTGGCGGAGACCATTCCTGCTCTTAAGGCCTCGCAGTTTGGCTTTTTGCTGGCGGCAGGTGGCCTAGGCCTGGGCCTAGGGGCTGTGCTAGTAGGGAATTTTGGACCGCGGTTTCCGAGGCGCTACCTGAGCTTGTGGGGTGCCTTAGGGATGGGGGTGTGCCTGATTGCCTTGGCCTGGACAACTCAGCAACTGTGGGCCTCTATGGCGATTATTGCCACCCTGGGGCTTTGTGGTGCCTTCGTCGGCATACCGATGCAGACCCTGATTCAAGAAAAAACGCCGGAAGCCATGCGCGGCAAGGTGTTTGGCTTACAGAACAACATGGTCAATATTGCCCTGAGCCTGCCCCTGGCCCTGGCCAGTGTGGTAGAAGCACACCTAGGTTTGGCCAACGTTTTTGTCGGTATGGGAACCCTGGTAGGCTTAGGGGGAGTAGTAACCTGGTATATTGCCGATACGGCAATGAGAAAGACCCAGGCCCCAGGCTAGATTTCATTTTTTTACCAAAGTACAGATCTGCGGGCTGATGCTATGGGCTGGGCGGTTCCGGAACGGATACTCGTTCCGAGTCGGTTCCCAAACGTTGCGCGAATCGCGGCGGCATTCTGCTGCCGCTGGTTTAGGTTGTTAACGGATAACGCTGGACAGCATGCACATCGCGTGGCTTGGCAAGAAATCGCCCTTTTGCGGCAACGTCACCTATGGCCGAGAGGTCACCAACGCGTTGCTTGAACGCGGCCATCGAGTGACTTTTCTCCATTTTGCCCAGTCTCAGGATGGTCACAACCTGGGCAGTTATGCGGAGCGATCGCAGGAAGTGCCGCTGCCCTTTCTGTTCAAGTCGCAGATTCTCACTATTCCCTCGCTGAAGTCAGGCAAGCTGCTGGCAGAGGCACTAGAGCGAATTCGGCCCGACCTGGTGCATGCCTCGCTCACCCTGTCGCCGCTGGATTTTCGGCTGCCCGAGATCTGTGCTGAGCTAAATATTCCCCTGGTAGCCACCTTTCACCCCGCCTTCGATCGCCGGGTGCGCAGCCTGACCTCGGGCACCCAGCACCTCACCTATCAGCTCTACGCCCCCTGTCTGGCCAACTACGATCGCGTCATCGTGTTCTCAGAACTCCAGCGCGATCTGTTGACTAAGCTCGGGGTGCCCGACGCCACGCTGGTTGTGATTCCCAATGGGGTCGATACCCGCCGCTACTCGCCGGGACCGTCGGCCGTCAAGGCCGATCTCTACGCCCGCCAGCTATTTGTCTACCAGGGGCGCGTTTCGCTAGAGAAGAATGTTGAGGCCCTGCTGCGGGGCTGGCGGCAGGCCGATATGGGGCCTGACTGCAAGCTAGCAATCGTCGGCAGCGGCCCCCTAGAGGCGTCGCTGAAGCGCTACTACGGCGACGAAGACGACATTATCTGGTTGGGCTACCTGGCCAACGAGCAGCGCCGTATCGACATCCTGCGGGCGGCGGACGGGTTTATTTTGCCGTCTTTGGTAGAGGGGCTGTCGCTGTCGCTGCTAGAGGCAATGGCCTGTGGTGCCGCCTGCATTGCCACCGATGCCGGAGCTGATGGCGAAGTGCTGGCGGAGGGGGCGGGCATTGTGCTCGATACCCAGCGGGTGTCAACTCAGCTACAAACCATCTTGCCGATTCTGCGCGACCACCCCGAAATCACTCAGCTTTTGGGGCACAAGGCCCGCGAACGGGTGCTCCAGCGCTACACCCTGAAGGACAACATTTCTGCCCTAGAAACTATGTACGGTCAGGTGACAGCAGAACAACGCCTGATGTGTGGGCAGCGGGCCTAAGGGGGATCGAGAAGCGGGTTGTAGAAGGGTGGTTAGGCGGCCACCCTTCTACGCCACCTGCTGTCAATCTGTCGCTCCACCTGCCCTCCGCCCACCCACGGCAAGATGTCCTTTTGGGTAGGTGCATCTATGACCATCCTTGGCTGTCCGCACAAATCTACTGTTCGGATGGTGTAGCGTTGGCATGATTGGGGTGCTAAGCGATCGCCTGAACAAACCCATCATTACCGCTGGAGCTCTACCTAAAAAGGAATTTCTGGGGTTGAAACAGCAACGCCGCCGCCATAGACGTCATAGGTAATATCTGTGGTTTGAGACACTTTGACTTGCATCCTGGCGCGTGCGATCGAGCCAGTCCCAACTGACAATTGTTTATAGCCTAAGCCGTCAAGAGTCTGTTTTTGGCTATCGAATCCTAAAAAACCCACGCCATAACGGACTTTGATTGAAGCACCGACAGGAAGTTTGAAAAAGGCCTTTCCATTGGCATTCCAAAAGTTTTCAACGGTTCTCCAATCTCCTGCTTCAATGCGCTTGGTGCGAATCATAATCTTATTCTCCTTATAGTTGCGATCGGAAGCGACAAGTAACCTAAAACTCAGTACTAAAACTTTTTGCTTATCTGCTGCATGGCAATGATTAAGGGGAGCATGCCACTTTTGAAAGAGAGCATTTACTCATAGGCTGAAACGTTTGATATGTAAACTTTCAGCCACCTCGTTGCACTAACACTCCAGTCAAGCACCTTTCAAGGTGACATGCGCCCTGGTTAACTACACCCTAAAATTAGGGTTTCACGTCATAGGTAAGGACGTAGTCGGCACCATCAAGTGTGAAACTGGCGGTGGAGTTTTGTACTGGAGTATCACGAATTACAACAGTACCGAGATGATCGTTGTAGTCGGGCCAGCGTCCCAAGTCCAAATCCCATAATTTGACCTTAGCTCGGACGGTGAACGGGAGTTCGTCGTTAATTTCGAAGACTTCTCCGTTGTTCATAGTCTCTCGGTAAGTTTTGCGCCCGGCGTTAGTAAACACTTCCAGAAGGCATTCATCCGAGCCGAAGGTATCTTCGGTTTCGTTGCAGGTAAGTGATTTTATGAATAGAGATGCCATTGTATTTCTCCTAATTCTGGCAAGGGAGTTGTTGTAATGTTGAGTAGCCTTTGCCAACCCACTCGACATCACAGAAACAACCGAATGCTGTGAGTTCTCAGCAAGTAACTCTCTAGGCATCCAACGAGTTTGAAGCTTTTCGTTGGTTCGTTTCTATATCCAATATGGAACATGCTACTCAGCGGTGGTATTACCCTTGAGGGTACTTTTGGGGACTCTGTGATCTCACTTCACCAATGACTCAGCAGACTGACCATGTAAGGAACACAGAACCGATGTTTAAGTACCTTGAACCCGACGCTAGCGGTGCGTCTAGTTTGCCGCCGTTTCACTCTGCGGAACCTCAGCACCGCCCTGAGCGCGTGCGCCGTCTGCTCTACGGCAGCTTGGCCACCATAGATCGCACCACAAAATCCTCCACGCCTACGGCTGCGCGCCGAGCCCAATGACGGTCGCGATCGCCCAGCGAAGATGAAACCGCTCAGCAAATCCCAACCTGGATGGTCATTCTGACCAAAGCCCTGCTGATTGAGTAAGCCTCAGTAGATCGAAAAGGCTTCTCTCAGCCTTGATGCCCTCACCCCAAACCCCTCTCCCAATCTTGGGAGAGGGGCTTTGAATCTTTTCGCCAGCAACTCTGTTCCTGATTACAGGGCATTGAGCTAAGCGATCGCCAGGGATGATGCTCTACGATCGCTTACCCAAGAGCTGATCGCGCAGGGATTTGATGCGATCGCGAAACTTAGCCGCCTCTTCAAAATCGAGGTTCTTCGCCGCCTCTTTCATCTGCTTCTCAAACTGGCCAATCAGTTCGGGAATTTCTTCCAGGGGTAGCTCTTCTTTGTGCTCGTAAACCTCCTCTAGCTCGTGGGCATTGAGGCGGCGCGACACTTCGAGAAACGACAGAATCGAGTTGCTGTTGCGGCGAATAATCGAGGTGGGCGTAATGCCGTTCTCCTCGTTGTAGGCGGTTTGAATGGCGCGACGGCGCTCGGTTTCGCTAATGGCTTTGGCCATGCTGTCGGTCAAGTTGTCGGCGTAAAGAATCGCCTGCCCCTGCACGTGACGGGCTGCGCGGCCGATAGTTTGAATCAGCGATCGCTCCGCCCGCAAAAACCCTTCCTTATCGGCGTCCAAAATCGCCACCAGGGAAACTTCGGGCAAATCGAGCCCCTCCCGCAGCAGGTTGACCCCTACCAGCACGTCGTAGAGCCCTTCCCGTAGGTCTTGAATGATCTCAATCCGCTCAATGGAGTGGATCTCGGAGTGCAGGTAGCGCACGCGAATGCCGTGCTCATCGAAGTAGTCGGTGAGGTCCTCGGCCATGCGCTTGGTCAGAGTGGTGATCAGCACCCGTTCCTGGCGCGCGGCCCGCTCCTTAATTTCGCCCAGCAGGTCATCCACCTGGCCTTCTGTAGGGCGCACAAAGATCTCCGGGTCGAGCACGCCAGTGGGACGAATAATCTGCTCGACCACCTTGCCGCCTGAGATCTCCATCTCCCAGTTGCCAGGGGTAGCGGAGACAAAGACGCACTGATTCACCTTCTCCCAAAATTCTTCGGCTTTGAGGGGGCGGTTGTCGGCGGCGCTGGGCAGGCGAAAGCCGTGGTCGATTAGCACCATCTTGCGGCTGCGATCGCCGTTGTACATGCCGTGAATTTGGGGAATGGTGACGTGGGACTCGTCAATCACCAACAGCCAGTCCTTGGGGAAGTAGTCGAGCAGACACTCTGGCGGCGCTCCCGCCTGACGACCGGCCAGGTGGCGGGCGTAGTTTTCCACCCCGTTGCAGTAGCCCACCTCGCGGATCATCTCCAGGTCGTAGCGGGTGCGCTGCTCTAGGCGCTGGGCCTCCAGTAACTTCCCCTCTTTCTCCAGCTCCGCTAGCCGCTCTAGCAGCTCATCTTTAATCGCCTGGCAGGCCTCTTCGATGCGATCGTCGGGGGTGACAAAGTGCTTGGCCGGGTAGATGCTGATGCCTTCCATGCTTTGCAGGGTGGCCCCGGTGATGGGGTCAACGTAGCGCACGGCGTCGATCTCGTCGCCAAAGAACTCGATGCGGATGATGCGGTCTTCGTAGGCGGGGCCGATCTCCAGCACGTCGCCCTTGACCCGAAACTTGCCTCGGCCCAAGTCTAAATCGTTGCGCTCGTACTGAATTGAGGCCAGATCGCGCAGCACCTGGCGCTGGTTAACCTCCATGCCCACGTGCAGCGGAATCGAGGCTCTTAAGTATTCCGACGGAATCCCTAGACCGTAGATGCAGCTGATTGAAGCGACTACAATCACGTCCTTGCGCTCAAACAGAGAGCGGGTGGCCGAGTGCCGCAGCATGTCGATCTCGTCGTTGATCGAGGCGGTCTTAGCGATATAGGTGTCGGTGGTAGGAATGTAGGCCTCGGGCTGGTAGTAGTCGTAATAGCTAATGAAGTACTCGACGGCGTTGTCGGGGAAAAATTCGCGCAGCTCGTTGCAGAGCTGCGCGGCGAGGGTTTTGTTGTGGGCTAGCACCAGGGCGGGCTTGCCAATGTTGTCGATGACGCGGGCGATGGTGTGGGTTTTGCCCGTGCCCGTGGCCCCTAGCAGGGTTTGGTACTTGGTGTTGTCTTGCAGAAACTTGGTTAGGCCCGCGATCGCCTTTGGCTGATCTCCCGCAGGTTCAAAGGGAGCCTGAATGTTGAAGTCGCCCATGGGTCAACGGTACAAAGACACTACTACGCCTATTTATAATGACTGATTTTTCCCCAGATGGTGGTTACGGCAATTACCCGACCGGGCGAGCTGGGTAGGGACTAGAGCCAGCGGGCGATCGCCCTTAGCGCCTGCATTCGTTACCCCTTCAGCCTGAGCAAATCGCTCAATACCTTTTTGCGCTAGCCCTTGCCTGGGGCGATCGCGACGGTCGGTTCCACTAAAATGGGCTGAGGCTCTGTAACCGAGAATCCATTTGCGAACCGTTGTTGCCACCCGATACGTCACTCCCCTGCGGGAGGGAGGCTCTCTCCCCGCCATTGTGGAAGCTGACGATGATGGCATGTATGTGCTGAAGTTTCGGGGTGCCGGTCAGGGGGTCAAATCTCTGATTGCTGAACTCGTGGCTGGAGAAATTGCGCGGGCCGTCGGCCTGCTGGTGCCCGAAATTGTCCTGATCGAAGTTGATGCTGAACTGGCCCGTACCGAACCCGACCCCGAAATTCAAGATTTGATTCGAGCCAGTGTAGGTCTCAACCTGGCCCTCGACTACCTGCCCAGCTCCATCACCTTTGACCCCGTTGCCCAACAGCCCGATGCCGCCCTGGCCTCGGCCATTGTCTGGCTCGATGCCTACGTCACCAATATCGATCGCACCGCCCGCAATACCAACATGCTGATGTGGCACCGCCGCCTCTGGCTGATTGATCACGGTGTTGCCCTCTATTTTCATCACAGCTGGAACAACTACTTAGAGCGCAGCCGCACCCCCTTCCCCGGCATCAAAGATCACGTTTTGCTGCGGTTTGCTAGTCAGCTAACAGAGGTCGATGCCACCATGACAGCCCAGCTAACGCCGGAGCTCATTACTGGCATCGTCAACCTAATTCCAGAGCCCTGGCTGCTGGAGGGTTCTCCGTTTACCGATAGCCAACACCATCGCGAGGCTTATATTGAGTATCTGCTGAAGCGGCTAGAGCCACCCCACGCTTTCTTAGAGGAGGCCATTCGTGCACGATCAGGTCACCTATGATTACGCCATTATTCGGGTGGTACCTAAGGTTGAGCGAGAAGAGTTTGTCAACGTAGGTGTGATTGTTTCATGCTCGACGCGCAAATTCCTCGAAGCCAAAATTGAACTCATTCCGCAACGGCTGTTGGCCCTTGACCCTACCCTAGACTTAGAAACAGTCGAAGGTTATTTAAACACTATCCCGATCATTTGCGCTGGCGAAATCCAGGCGGGCGTCATTGGTCAACTGCCCCAGCGAGAACGGTTTGGCTGGCTGGTTGCCCCCCGCAGCACGATCATTCAAACCTCACGGGTGCATACCGGTCTGTGTAGAGATCTATCGGCTGTAATCGAACACCTTCTGGCCACTATGGTGCGTCCACTCCAGTTTCCCCTAGAGAAAAGCTAAACGGCTGATCTTTTGAATGCTTGGGTTTAGCATCCCCCCGGCTGGGGCTAAAGCAGTTTGGTGATGAGGTGCTGCTGAAAGAATAACAACGTGTAATACCGAATTCTGTTTGGCTAATCCTGTTTGGCTAACCGCTGATTGGTAGGGGCATTGCAGTGCAACGCCCCCACGGGCTACCTGTTTTGAAGCGGGGTTTTTCATGTCGGATGGCGTGCAAGGAGTTGACACCGTGTCTTTTGACAACATCTTTGCGCATCAGGCATGTTAATCGGAGTCTTGACTTTGGGCAAATACCGGCATGAATCCCTCCAACCTGGTTGTAAGGCAATCTCCAGCAGCTCTATCGCCTGGCAATCGGTTTTATCGCACGGTGTGGCGCTGGCACTTCTATGCTGGGTTGTTTGTGATTCCCTTCATGGTGATCCTGGCCGCGACGGGCATTGTTTATCTGTTTAAGCCCCAGCTAGATGCGGCCATGTACAACAACCTCATGTTTGTGCAGCCTGACCTGGTGACCCTGCCCTACGTTGAGCAGGTACAGTCCGTCGAAAGCGCGTATCCTGCAGCTGTAATTAATCAGGTTACGCCTCCTGCTGCCGCAAATCGCAGTACTGAAGTGTTGGTAACAACGGCGAATGAGCGCAATCTGATGGTATTCGTCGACCCTCACAGCGGCGAGATCTTGGGCGATCGCGATGAGGACAACAACCTACAGGCGATCGCCCGAAAGATTCATGGCGAGTTACTAATTGGCAAGCTAGGTGACTATTTAGTTGAGCTAGCCGCCTGTTGGGGTTTAGTACTGTTAATCACAGGGCTGTATTTGTGGTGGCCGCGCCAAAAGTTTGCTGTCTTGGGCACATTAATCCCGCGCCTCTGGAGCCAAAACAAACGGATATTTTGGCGAGATTTACATGCCGTGCCGGGGTTTTATGGCGTTCTTTTAATTGGGTTTCTAATCCTTACCGGCTTACCCTGGACGGGTTTTTGGGGAGACACCTTTGCCCAAGTGTCGAGCCAGTTTCCTACCCAAATGTGGGATGACATCCCCCAATCAGTTGTGTTGACGGGCTCGTTAAACCAGCGAGGTCAGGTAGTGCCCTGGGCCGTAGAACAGCTACCCATACCCCAATCTGCTCCCTCGGGCCAAACCGATCATTCGGGTCACCATAGCGAGTCAACACCGGCTCAGATGGGCCTGGCCTCTGGCATTCCCATTAGCCTTGACGCTGTGATCGCCCTAGCCCAGGCCAAAGGTGCGCCCCCTGGCTTTAATGTGACGTTGCCGGCAGGAGAGACCGGAGTATTCACGATCTCGGCTTTTCCGCCTGATCCAACCCAAGAAGTCACCATGCATGTTGATCAGTACAGCGGTGCCGTGCTGGCCGATGTGCGCTGGCAAGATTATGGTCTTGTTCCTAGAGCCGTGGAGATGGGAACGGCCATTCACATGGGGAGATATTTTGGGTTCGCCAATCAGTTGCTCATGCTGGTGGCAGCGTTGATTGTGATGCTGCTGGCCATCACCGGAGTTGTGATGTGGTGGCAGCGTCGGCCCCAGGAGGCTGGGCTAATCGGCGCTCCGGCCATGCCTGCCTATGTACAAAACTGGCGCATTCCATTGGCAATTGTTGCAGTTCTGGGGCTGATATTTCCCCTAATTGGTCTTTCACTGGTCGTTGTGCTGCTGCTGGACTACGTTTTGCTGAGCCGTATTCCTGCACTCAGACGCGTCTTCAATTAAGTGTGATCATCGTGTTTAGACAGCTAAACCTAGGCCTGTATAATCGGCGCATCTTTGTCCTTTGCGGGTACTTCCTATGACTCAGTTGTTGGGTGCTCCGCTTGTTTGGCTGCCACTGGGCTTGGGAGCGATCGCTCTGTTGACATGGCAGCGATGGGCTAAGCAACAGCGCTTTAAGTCGCTACGATCGCTCCCCTCTCCGCCCCAGCACTGGCTGCTGGGCAACATTCCCCAACTGCTAGGGGCGGTCAAAAATCGGCAGCTCTTTCAAATTTTGTTTGACTGGTCTAAGGAACTTGGCCCCAAGTATGTCTACTGGGTCGGCTATCCAGTACTGGTGCTCAGCCAGCCCAAACTGATCGACAGCACCATTGTGCAGGGCACCCGCGACGGCAGCCTTGTGCGCACCGGCCAGTCGCAGCGCGCCTGGAACGATCTGATGGGGCCGATCATGATCGGGAAGGATGGGGCCGAATGGCAGTGGCGACGCAAGGCCTGGAACCCAGAATTTAGCTCCAGTGGCGTGAGTCACTATATGACCCTAGTCGATCAAGCCTGCCAGCAGACTCTGACCCAGCTGCAAGCCACCCCGCCGGGGGAGCCGGTGCCGATGGATCCGCTGTTTGTGGAGCTGACCATGCGGGTGATTGCGGCTCTGGTGCTGGGCATTCCTATCGACCCCAGCCAGCCCAGCCCCGAAGGGCCGCCCCTGGAGATTGAGCCGACCTACGACGCCATGGCGGTCTTGACCTATCGGTTCTTGCGGATGGCCGTCGGTGAGAAGGCCTGGAGAAAATATTTGCCAACCCAGGCCAGCAAAGACTACTGGGCCGCCCGCCGCTATCTGGAAGACTGCTTGCGATCGCGCCTCGACCTGGCACTAGAGCTACGCGATGGCGACTCCGTTGCATTAGAGAAAGCCAGCCCACTCTTCCAACAGTCGATGCTGGTCAAAATTGCCGCCAAAGAGCCCCGCTACACCCGCGCCACCCTGCTGCCCGAGATTGTCGAAATGCTGATCGCCGGCACAGACACCACCGCCCACACCCTGTCCCTTGCGGTGGGCGAGCTGGCCCTCAACCCCTCGGTGTTTCAGCAAGCTCAGGCCACCGTCGATCGCGTCTTTGACCAGCAGGGCACCCTCACGCTGGCCAGCCTCAAAGAGTTGAGCTACCTGCAAGGAGTCGTTAAAGAAACCCTGCGGCTTTATTCCGTTGCGTCGGGCACAACCTCGCTGCAAGCCACCCGAGACATCGTGGTTGACGACATCACAGTACCCGCCGGAGCGCGCGTATTTTGGTCAATGCTGGGGGCCGGGCGCGACCCCGAGACCTATCCCCAGCCCGACAAGTTTTGGCCCGATCGCTGGCTCACCGAAAACCGCCAGACCCCAGCCCCACCGATGATTGACTTTGGCTCTGGTCCCCACCGCTGCCTGGGTGAGCACCTGGCCATGTTGGAATCGACCCTAATGCTGGCCCAGCTGCTGCGGCACTTTGACTGGGAGCTAGTCAATGGGCGATCGTCGGTGGAAAACCTGAAACAGAATTTGCTGATTTACCCCGTAGATAGAATGCCGGTCTATCTGCAACACCGTAGCCATTAGGCAAGGAGTCCTCGATCCGCTAAAGGGTTAGTAGCTGTTAAAGAAGCTTTGGCGTGATGGTCAAAGACCGGCTCAGAAGAGCGTTGGCGCAGCCTCTCCAAAGGAGAATCGCTCCTTAAGAACAGTGAAGCCCCCAACCCAATTTTGCCGTTCACCGTAAGGCATTGTTACGGCTAACCCTGCCGGGTTATAGGGCTTTTTATAATAGAGGCGTAGCCGCATCGCCCCTGGCCTGGCTCCATCACTGTCTCTATCGCTGCATCCCAAAAACGTGAAACAGAGAGCCTAAAACGCGGGCCTGTAAAACAGGAGACTCGCCGCTATGTTTAAGAAAATTTTGGTTGCTCTCGACAATTCTGCCCGCCGCCACGAGGTGTTTCAAAAAGCCCTCGACCTGGCCGAAGCCACTCGGGCCAACCTCATGCTCGTGCACGTGCTTTCGGCCTACGAAGAGGGTAGCCCCGGCATTCCCATTCGCTCGTACCAGGCCTATTACCCCGTGCTGGAAGACTCGACCTGGCGACTCTACCAAAAACGTTGGGAAGAATTTGAGGCCCAGGGCATTGCCCAACTACGGCAAGAACTCGATCGCGCCCAGTCGGCGGGCGTCAGCGCCGAATTTACTCAGATATCTGGGGAACCCGCCGCCACCATTTGTAGTGTGGCTAACTCCTGGGGCGCTGATTTGATCATGGTAGGCAGCCACGGCCGCCGGGGCCTGAGCGAACTGCTGCTGGGTAGCGTGAGCAACTACGTCATGCACCATGCCGACTGCTCAGTGCTGGTGGTGCACCACAACAATGGCAAACCAACCACCCCTGCCGAGACTACTACGGCCAGGGCTAGAACCTAGCATCGCTCGCTATCGATAGCTTCTCACCCGCTTATGGGGCTGCTGTTTTCGAACCCAGGCGACAAACTTCTGGATCCTGGGTTCTGCCTGTAGCTGCTCTAACGTATTCAGGTCTTTGGCTAGGGTGTGATTGTCAAACAGGGTGTGAATCTGTTTGTGGCAGGGGCGGCACAGCAGCACCGTCTCGCTAGTGGGCAGGTGGCGACGCTTGGTGTATTGGCGCGGCATCAAGTGGTGTTCGGTGAGATCATCTACGGGACGCTGGCACAACTGGCAGGGCATAGGCTCAGCCGCAATAGGGAGTAGTTTTATTCTTACGAATTTGCCCAAGAGACGCAAAATTGGGGTCGCAAAACTGGGGGCACAAAAAAATGGCTCCTAGCTGACGGGCCAGGAGCCAAACTACAAATTAATTGAGTAAGAGTAATGCGTTATGGGCGGTAAGCGATGACCGTTCGGCCAGCAAACAAACTCCAGTAATGACCAGCAGCCTTAGGCCTTACGGGAGTAGTACTCAACCACAAGCAGTTCGTTGACATTGAGGGCCACCCACTCGCGCTCAATGATGCCATTGACCTTAGCGGTGAGCTTGGCTTTGTCAAGCTCGAGGTGGGCGGGCACGTTGGCCAAACCGGGGAACTCCAGGTTGGCTTCGACCAATTTTTTGGAAGCTTCGCGATCGCGCACGGTGATCACATCACCGGCACGGCACTGATAGCTAGGAATCGACACCACGCGGCCATTCACGCAGATGTGGCCGTGGTTGACCACCTGCCGCGCCGAAGGAATGGTCGGCCCAAAGCCAAGGCGAAACACGGTGTTGTCAAGCCGCATTTCAAGCAGCTGTAGAATCACCAAACCAGTCGAACCACCAGCCCGACGAGCTTTCTTCACGTAGCGAAGCAGCTGCTTTTCGGTCAAACCGTAGTTAAACCGCAGCTTCTGCTTTTCTTCAAGCCGGACTGCGTACTCAGATTTTTTCTTGCGGTCTTGACCGTGCTGCCCCGGCGGATAAGCCTTACGGGGGGATTTGCGGGACAGACCCGGTAGCTCACCCAAGCGGCGTACAACCCGCAGGCGAGCGCCTCTATATCGCGCCATAAACGTTTACTCTCCGAACAATGTCTAACGTTGGAAGCAATTTCCAAAGATTCTAATCTTAGCGTTGATCAACGCTTAGATCAATCTTTGGAGATGGAATTTTGCTGGGATGGGTGACGGAGGGGAGAAAGACTTGGGGTACAGGGTATAGGGTTTAAGGTATAGGGCACCCCCTTGGACCCGGCACCCTATACCCTAAACCTTACTGATGCTGACTCAGGCGGCTGAGGAAGGATCTCAGGCGATCGCTGCGGGGGTTGCTAAACACCTCGGCGGGGATGCCCTCTTCTTCAATGATGCCGTTGTTGAAGAACAGCACTCGGCTGGAGACTTCGCGGGCAAACTGCATTTCGTGGGTGACCACAATCATGGTCATGCCCTCTTCGGCGAGCTGGCGCATGACGCCCAGCACCTCGCCCACCAGTTCGGGGTCGAGGGCGCTAGTGGGCTCGTCAAACAGAATGGCTTCGGGCTGCATGCAGAGGCTACGGGCGATCGCCACCCGCTGCTTTTGCCCACCCGAGAGCTGCTCGGGATAGGCATCGGCGCGATCGCCTAGGCCCACCTTCGCCAGGTACTGGCTGGCCAGGTCGCGACAGTCGGCATCAGAGTGCTTGAGCACCTTGCGGGGCGAGAGCATCAAATTCTCAATCACCGTCAGGTGAGGAAACAGATTGAAGTGCTGAAACACCATGCTTACCTGGCTGCGCAGGTGGTAGAGCGCCTTCCAGGGCAGTTTTGGGGCTGACATGTCTTGGCCCATCACCTCTAGGTGGCCCTGGTTGATGGCCTCTAGCCGATTGAGGCAGCGTAGAAACGTACTCTTGCCGCAGCCCGAGGGGCCAATAATCGACACCACATCGCCCTTAGTAAAGGTGGTGCTTACCCCTTTTAAGACCTCCAGCGAGCCGTAGCTTTTGTACAAGTTTTCGCAGGCAATTACGGGGGTGGCGATCGCGGTCATGGTGGTCGTCATGGGCGGGCGCAATGACAGGGCTTAATCTCTATCAGAGAATCACTGGCAACCAGAGACATCTGTATCCTGAAATACATTTTATCGTGAAGGGAATTGACTATGGTGCAACACAACCCGGATTGCGATCGCCCGGAAGCTTCCGGAAGCTTTTGTCGTAGAGTGTCGCCGACATGGTTTTTCGTCTGTTTAGCTCACGCTGGTTGAAGCGCTGTTTAGCTTTGGTGCTAGGACTGCTGCTTGGGATCGGGGCAGCTCAGCTGACCGGTCTGGCTCAAGATGCTCCAACGGTGTGGGAGGTGGGCACTGAACCTGCCTTTCCGCCCTTTGAGATGAAGGACGACAGTGGCAACTTGGTTGGCTTTGACATTGAGCTGATGACAGCGATGGGGGAAGCCGCTGGGCGAGAGGTGAGGTTTATTACCTTGCCCTTTGATGGCTTGATTCCGGCGCTACAGTCGAGAACCATCGATGCGGCGATCAGCGGCATGACCGTTACCGCCGAACGGGCTCAAACCATTGATTTCACCCGGCCCTACTTCAAGGCGGGTTTGGCGATCGCCGTTCGCCAGGACAACAACGACATCACAACCCTAGAAGATTTAGAAGGCAAGCGCATTGCGGTGGCGATCGGCACCACCGGAGCCGACCAAGCTGGCCAGGTAGAAGGGGCTACCGTCAGCACCTTTGACAACTCGCCCCTGGCTCTGCAAGAGCTGCTCAACGGTCGGGTAGATGCCGTGGTCAACGACCTGCCTGTCACCCTCTATGCCATTCGCGAGGCCAATCTCGAGGGCCTCAAAATTGTCGGCGAGCTAGTCACCGAAGAGTATTACGGGATTGCCATCCCCAAAAACTCTGAAGAACTGACGGCGATGAATGATGCCCTCGCCACCTTGCTGCAAGACGGCACCTACGCCGAGATCTACCAGCGCTGGTTTTCTGGCGAGCCGCCGGAGCTGCCGGTAGTCGCTCCATCCTTGGCCGACGCCGGCACGGCCTCGGGTCTGGCCTGGGGGCGGCTGTTCCAAAACCTGATACGCGGCGCGTGGATCACCATTCTGCTGACCGCATCCTCGTTCTTTCTAGGGCTGATTGGCGGGTCACTGGTGGCCTTTGCGATGATTTCGCCCATTAAACCTCTGCGCTGGCTGTGCCGCATCTACGTCGACTTCTTTCGCGGCACGCCCATGCTGGTGCAGCTGTTTATGATCTACTTCGGCCTGCCCGCCCTGTTCCAAAGCCTGGGCTTTGACCTCAGCTTTAACCGCATCTTTGCCGCCGTACTGGCCCTCAGCCTCAACGTAGCCGCCTACCTGGCGGAGATTCTGCGCGGCGGCATTCAGTCCATCGATCGCGGCCAGTGGGAGGCGGGCGAATCCCTCGCGATGAATCCGGTCGAGACTATGCGCTACGTCGTCTTTCCTCAGGCTTTTCGGCGCATTTTGCCCCCCCTGGGTAACGAGTTCATTACCCTGATCAAAGACACCAGCTTGGCGGCAGTAATCGGCTTTGAAGAACTGTTCCGTCAGGGGCAGCTAACGGTGGCAACCACCTACCGCGCCTTTGAGGTGTATCTGGCAGTGGCGATCGTCTATCTGGTGATGACCTCCCTGGCATCCTTTGTCTTTAAGCGCCTAGAGGCCTACATGGACCCAATCAACCGGCCCCGGAAAGCAAAGAAAGACCCAGTGCCCTCTGCGATCGGGGTTTAGGGAGGCACTCTAGGGCCAATTCAGCAGCATGAATTTCGTAGGGGCGCAGCAGGCTGCGCCCCTACCTTCGTTTGATGCTTACTCCTGTTTTTGCTCTGCACTCAACAAGATTTGGTAGACAAACAGCTGCTTTAGGGCTGTCGTCTGCTGCTCTTGCTGGTTGGCTGAAGCGTGGATGTCTGCTGCTATCAGTACGCCTCCGGCAACCAGGGCCAAGATTACACACAAGTTGCGGAGAATAAGGCAGTTGGGGAGGCAGCGATTTTTCATGGGGGCGACCGTAGCAATACCAGACATCAAGACCGACAGCCGGATACCTTCATTATTGAAAGCATCTGGTGATTTTTCTGTGTAAAGAAAAAGGCTTTATAAAAGTTACCGAAAGTTGACTCGGTACTGGAGAGAACCCTGACTTTAGGTAGTGACGTTGGTTACCCCTGTAATGCTCCAAGTGTTGTGAATACGAGTGGCTGATTTGGGTTGAGCACCGGCACCAGGATGGCCTAGGGGGTTAGGGAGCAGGGTGTGCTGATGAGCCGCAGATGGTGCAGGTCAGGGAGGGGGCGATCGCATCCTGGCTATCGGTCTGTCAGCACCAGAAATGCTAGGGAAGTCGGTGGTCAGGACAGTTGAAGATGCAGCGGTGGGTTTACCCTGCTCCTGGCTCCTGTATTCTTAAACTCCTAGTCTTTTGGATACCCAATCTACGTTCATGCTAGGTCTAGCGATTCATACCTGCGGCCCCGACTTGGGGCTGGCCCTGAGTAATTTTGACGGCGAAATTCGCCACCAGACCTGGCCTCTAGGGCGTGACCTCTCCACCCAGTTGCACAGTATTTTGATAAACTTCATCGCGCCCTACACCTGGACGGATCTCTCGTTCTTGGCGGTGGCTCAGGGGCCGGGGGGCTTTACCGGCACTCGGATTGGAGTGGTGACAGCGCGCACCCTGGCTCAGCAGCTAGAAATACCGCTGTTTGGCGTGTCAAGTTTGGCCGCAGTGGCCCAACAGGCCCTGGATAATTCCCCGGCTGGGTCTATGGCAGATGTTGCCGTGGAGATGCAGGCCCGGCGAGAGCAGTTATTTACTGCCATCTATAAATCGACCGCTAACGGCTTAGAGCCATCCCACCCTGACCAGGTGCTCAAAGCAGCAGCTTGGGAGCAGGTGCTGGCCAGCTATCCCCAATCTCTGCATCGCGCGATCGCTGGGGATGACTTGGCAGCGACGGTGGTGCAAGTTTTGGCCTTGGCCCATGGGCGCTGGCTGAGGGGCGATCGCCCCAACTGGTCGTCGGTAATGCCTTACTACGGCCAGCACCCGGTGGATCTGTAGACGCCTGTGAGCAGTGGCTGAGGTATAGCCCCACGCAGATTTTTGAAAGGTCGGTCGGCTACACTGGGCAGCAACGCCTTTGGCTGTCATCTCTTCACCGTCAAGGGCTGAACCGAGTTGCCCCCCTTCAGGTGTTTGCCGTGGCCAAACCGATTATTTTCACCGTCGATGACGACCTGGATGTGCTGCAAGCGATCGCCCGCGACCTGCGGCGACACTACGGCGAGCACTACCGCGTCATGCGGGCCAGCTCTGGGGCAGTGGCCTTCGAGGCCCTGCAACAAGTCGTCCAGCGCGGCGACCCAGTAGCGTTGCTGCTGGTCGATCAGCGCATGCCCGAGATGAGCGGGGTGGAGTTTTTAGAGCAGGCCATCAAGCTGGTGCCCGACGTCAAGCGGGCCTTGCTCACCGCCTACAGCGATACCGATGCCGCCATTCGCGCTATCAATGAGGTCGGCCTTGACTACTACCTGATGAAGCCCTGGGACCCGCCGGAGGAAAACCTGTACCCGGTAATTGATGACTTGCTGGCCGATTGGCAGGCCAACTTTCGGCCCCCCTTCGAGGGCATTCGGGTGGTGGGCGATCGCTGGAACCCCCAGAGCCACGAGATCAAAGACTTTCTGGCCCGCAACCAGATCCCCTACCGCTGGCTGGATGTGGAGCGCAGCGAAGAGGCCCGCACCCTGGCCGGCTGTGTGACCCAGGCCAAGCTGCCCCTGGTGCTGTTCCCCGATGGGGAACCCCTCCGCCAGCCCAGCACCGCCGAGCTGGCAACTCGCATTGGCCTGCAAACTACAGCAGCCAAGCCCTTCTACGACTTGGTGATTGTCGGTGGCGGCCCCGCTGGGCTGGCGGCGGCGGTCTATGGCGCGTCCGAAGGGCTGCACACGGTGCTAATTGAGCGCGAGGCTCCCGGGGGCCAGGCGGGCACCAGTTCCCGCATTGAAAATTACCTCGGCTTTCCAGTGGGGCTGAGCGGCAGCGATCTGGCTCGCCGCGCCGTCAGCCAGGCCCGCCGCTTTGGGGTCGAAATTCTCACGCCCCAGTCGGTGCAGTCCTTGCGCACCGACAACGACTACCGACTGCTGACCCTCAGCGACGGCAGTGAAATCAGCGCCCACGCGGTGATTTTGGCCTTGGGGGTCTCGTGGCGGCGGCTCGACACGACGGGGCTGGAGCAGTTTACCGGGGCGGGGGTCTACTACGGCGCGGCCCAAACCGAAGCCTTGGCCTGCGAAGGGGAAGATGTGTACATCATTGGCGGGGCCAACTCTGCTGGGCAAGCGGCGATGAACTTCGCCAAGTACGCCAAGTCGGTGACGATGCTGGTGCGGGGTGACTCGCTAACCAGGAGCATGTCGCAATACCTAATCGACCAAATTGCCGCGACAGATAACATTACGGTGCAGACCCACACCAGCGTGATCGAAGCCAAGGGCGGGACGCAGCTAGAGGCGTTAGTGCTGCAAAATGCCATCACCGGGGCCACTGAAACCGTGCCGGCCCAGTCTCTGTTCATCTTCATTGGGGCCACTCCCCACACCGATTGGTTAGAAGATTTGGTGCAGCGGGATGCTCGGGGCTACTTGCTCACTGGCCCAGACTTGGGCAGCTCTGGCGTGCCGCCCCATCAGGTGTGGTCGCAGGAGCGGCCCCCCTTTCTGCTAGAGACCAGTCTCCCTGGCGTGTTTGCAGTAGGCGACGTGCGCTGCGGATCGATCAAGCGAGTGGCATCTGGCGTGGGGGAAGGGTCAATCTGCGTGCAGTTTGTTCACCAGTATTTGGGGGCGGTGCGATGAGCGCGTCAACGCTTTGTCTGGAACACTTGAAAGCTATTGAGCCCTTTAACCACCTGCCCCAGGAGCGGCTGGAATGGGTGTGCGATCGCGCCACCTCCCTCCAGCTATCTAAGGGTGACTACCTGGTCAAAGAGGGCGACTTGACCACCACGATCTACGTCATTGCCTCGGGTCGCCTCGGCATTACCCGCCAGAGCGAAGGCATCGCCATGCCCATTGGCCAGCACGAAGGCCCTGGCTATATCGGCGAAATTCCGGTGCTGACGGATGAGCCCGCCCCGGTGACGCTACAGGCGATGTCAGCTTGTCAGGTTCATAGCATTGCCGGCGCCGACTTTCTCACCCTGCTGCACGAGTGCCGCGACTTTGAGCGTGTGGTGTTTCGCCTGATGCAGCAGCGGGTGCGAGGGCTAGAGTCGTTTTTGCGCGGGCGCGAGAAGATGGCGGCCTTAGGGACGCTGTCGGCGGGGCTGGCCCACGAGTTGAATAACCCAGCGGCGGCCCTGGTGCGATCGCTCAGCGAAATGGTGCCCGCCATTCGTGAGCTAGAGAAAATGAATATGCTCTACGGCCAGACCAACGCCACCGAAGCGGAATCGGCGGAGTGGCAGCGGGTACGCGATGCGGGCTATGAGACTATTCTCAAGTGCGGGGCCAATGCGGTGACGGTGAGCGATCGCGAAGAGGAACTGCTCGACTGGCTCGAAGACTACGGCGCTACCGAAGCCTGGAAGCTGGCCGAACCTCTAGCTCAGGCGGGGATCGATATCCCCACATTAGAAAGGCTGATGGCCCCCTGGCGCGACAACCCCACGCAGCTACACGATATGGGCATTCGCTGGCTGGCCCTCTCCTTTGAGATGATGTCGATGATTCAGAGTGGCCAGCACGGGGCCGAGCGCATCGCCACCCTGGTCAAGTCAATGAAGTCTTATAGCTATATGGATCAGGGCGCGCAGCAGATGGTTGACCTGCACCAGGGGCTAGAAGACACCCTGCGGCTGTTTGCCTTCAAGCTGAAGCAGGGCATTAAGGTGGAGCGCGATTACGATGCGACGTTGCCCAAGCTGATGGCCCACGGCAGCGAGCTCAACCAGGTGTGGACCAATTTGATCGACAATGCGATCGACGCCATGGGCGAGAAGGGCACCCTCACCCTGCGCACCTGCCACTTCCAGGGCGACGCTCGGGTAGAAATTATTGACACTGGGCCGGGCATTCCGCCGGAGATTAAGTCGCGCATTTATGAGCCGTTTTTTACCACTAAGGGCGTCGGCAAAGGCTCGGGGTTAGGCCTCGAAACGGTGCTTCGCATTGTAGAAAACCGCCACCACGGCACCATCTCTGTGGAGACTGCACCAGGCCACACCTGCTTTGCCGTGTGTTTGCCCCTGGAATAGGCGGAAACGGCGCATCGACCGTGATTCGGTCTAGCTCCCCAAACCCTAGCCGCTCTTGCCCAATCGGCATCTGTGGCAAGATATCCATGGAGATTCGTGGCAGAGTGGGAGACTTAACATGGCGAGTTCTAGAACTCTACTGATTACTGGCGCATCTACAGGTATCGGTGCCGCCACTGCCCGACAGGCGGCAGCGCAAAATTTTAACCTTGTCTTGGCCGCCCGCTCTACTGAGAAGCTGGAACAGTTGGCGCAAGAACTGGATGCCGATAGAGTTCGGACTTTTGCCTGTGATGTCACTGACTATGCGGCTCAAGAAGAGTTGGTAGCCAACGCAGTAGAGGCGTTTGGCAGCCTAGATGCGGTGTTTGCTAATGCTGGTTGTGGCGGTGAGCCGGGTGGGTTTTCGGGGGCTCCGGTTGAGTCTTGGCAGCGCATTGTCAACACCAATATTTTGGGCGTCGCCTACACGCTGCGGGCCAGCCTAGAAGAACTAAAGAAAGCTAAAGGCCACGTCATCATTACTGGCTCGATCGCAGGGCGCACAGTGCTGAAAGGTTCTATGTATGCAGCCTCGAAATGGGCTGTCTCAGCGATCGGCTACAACTTGCGAGAGGAGATGCGAGGCACGGGGGTGCGTGTCACTCTAATTGAACCGGGGATGGTAGACACACCGTTCTTTGATGACCCAAAGCCCGATGCACTGCGTCCTGATGATGTAGCTCGAACGGTGCTCTTTGCGCTCTCGCAACCGCCCAATGTTGATATTGGTGAGCTTGTGGTTTTGCCAACACCACCTGTTGAAGGGTAATAGATAGAGCTTAGCTACGGTGCTTCGCATTGTAGAAAACTGCTACCACGGCACCATTTCTGTGGAGTTTGCACCGGGCATACCTGCTTTGCAGTGTGCTTGCCTCTGGAAAGGCAGAAACGACTCACACAAAGGTTAGTTAGTCCATTAATCTTGCCCCAACACCGAAGTTGTTGTAGGGGGTTGGCAGGAGGCCTATCTCAAGTCTAGCCCTAACAAAACGTAGGCTGCTTATGCTGACGTGAAACTAATCGTGCGATCAGATACCGCCCAGGCGGCATAGTTGAGAGCCTGACGAATATCTTCTTCTTCTAATTCTGGGTATGTCTTTAGAATTTCTTGTACAGATAGTTGGCTGGCCAGCAGCTTTAAGAGAAAGCTTACCGTGATACGCATACCTCGGATGGTTGGCTGTCCAAAACATACCGCTGGATCGAGTGTAATGCGGTCAACTTCGCTAAGCACTAAGGTAGCTCCTAATAGGTGCGTGCCTTAAGTTTAATAGCATGCCGATGGTTCAACCAGTCTTGGTTTAAGTTGCTAAACTCTGCATCAGGAGATACAAGACTAACGTTCCCGACCAGCGGCGGCAGATTACCTCGAACTTAAGCAGCTCTTATCCGTCCGCTGCGTTGGGGTTGTTAGGCTAACTAATCTACAAGATGATTGGCAAGAAATTGATTTACATCCCTAATCATGTTAGAAACATCTCGATCCGTAAATTCATCTGGTTTTCCATGTGCGGCACTATTGCGTATGCTTGCAACAGTTGTTATTTGCTTTTGATTAAGTTTGTTATATACGCCAGCTTTTACTAAATCTGCATTCATTTTATCTAGCTTTCCATGTGGAATCTCATTTCTATCACATAGTTCTCGCAATGCTGTCTCTAAAACAACTCCTGCAATTACAGCGGCAGCAGTGGAATAGCCACTAGAAAAAAGCTCATTTGCCTGTTCAAGCTCAGAGTCAAAAACTTCAGCTTGCACCAATGTCTTTATTGATAGTAGATAGCCTCCCTCAAAATCCTCCTTTGCTGCAATGAATACGGCTTTCAACCTCTTTAGTACATCAAAATTTGTTGTTCCAGGGAGCCCGTAATTTTCTGCTATTTCAAATTGCTTAAAATGCTGAGATTCTTCTCCACAAACTTTCGACAATAAATTTCTTACCTTTACCTTCCAGCTCAAAAGCAATTCATCATTCACATACTCACCGCCACCGTAATTCTGACGAAATTTAGAAGCTTCAATTTGAGATAATTGCTCCTTTAATTCTTCAAATCGTTGCTTAAATAATTTATTCAATACCAGTACCTCAAAAGATTTGAATAACGTTGCCTAACAATTTATTATGCCGACAGTTTCCGTATAAATGCCTTGTGGGGAATAGTTATACTGACGATTTCCGTATAATCCACCTGGGGAGGGTAGTTATACGGAAAGTCACTCAGCATATCTTTACTGCTAGCGATCATCTAAAACTTTCTGTATAGCTTTATAAAAACTGTCAGTAGGCAGTGCATTCACTCCACGGTTGACGCTGAGCGTCTGTACCATTACTCTTTTACATTAAGCCGTTTGATCAGAACGGTGGCCATGCAGAACTCGAAAATCTTGGCGCTGCCTGAAGGTGCTGGAACACCAACAGACAGCTAACCCCGCAAATCTAGCAGGCAGATTGCGAGGCTAGGGAGATCGTACCCTAGTCACTCCAGTTTGCACTTCAACTGCGGGTGGCTAGGGTTTTCGCGTTCTGTCTTCCTCAACCACAGAAAAGGAAAACAGAACCGATGTTTGAATATCTCGAACCAGACGCCAACGACAATCCAGAGGCCGGTTCCCTACCGCTGCCGCCCAGTGGGGATAGCAAAGGCACCCGGCCCCTAACCCCCGAGAAAGTGCGCCACATGCTCTACGGCAGCCTTGCCGCCCTAGACCGCACCATCAAAATTCTCCACGCCCTCGGCTACGCCGACCCCAATGACTGGAGTGACCCCATCCCCGTGCCGCCCAGCACCGAAGGAGCCACCCCCACCCCCGCCCAGTGGATGGTGATCATGACCAAAACCATTCTGCTGGAGTAGCCTACAGCCTCAGATCCCAGGGTTCTAGCAGAGGTACTTGCTTAAGGTGAAGCACTTGAGCCAGAACCCTGGGATCTATCTCGCTGAGACTTTTGCTCTAGCAACGCTTCTACCGCCGCCAAAAGCTCCGGCTGACCCCAGTTTTGGTAGAGCGAGGCGGCGATCGCACATCCCCCGGCCCCTACTCCCTCCTTCACAAACCCACGCTCGTAGGCCCGCAGCGCCTCAAACCGCGACTCTGCAAAGCTCAGCTGAGTCGCCATTAAACAGGCCCCCGTCAGCTCCGCCAGCCCCACCGTATCCCCCGTGGCGTCCTCCGCCACCCAGCGCGTGGTGCCCACCACCACGTTTTCAGGGTTCCAGTCGCAGCCTTCCGCCGCTGCGATCGCCACAATCAGCGCATAGACCGCCAGCATTTGCGTGCCCCCCGCCAGCAGCACAGGCCGAGTGCGACTAGCCGCGATCGCTATCCCCGCCACCACAGGCTGCATCGGATCGCCCACCGCCGCTATCACCTCCAGGGGATGCGGTCGCTCGGGCAAGCCTGCTAGCGACAATCCCCTAGCAACCAGAGCTTGCTTCTGATCGTGGTTACAGGTCGGGTGGCTGCTGTTAACTCGCGCCGTCGCATCCAGCCCCAGCCCGGTGAGAAGACCCAATGCCGTAGTCGTTCCCCCCACCACACACTCCGCCAGCAGCAGATAATCGCTCTCGCCCCCCAGCAAGTCCCCTTGCTCTAACCCCTGCCGCCACAGGTGACGCACCACATCCAACGGCAAAGCTGCCCCCGTGCTCAGACACTGCGCTGGCTTCCCTCCCAGATTCAAATGAGGGACGGTCGGTGGCTGGGGCAACCCAGCGTTCAGAACGACCAGGGGAATTCCCTGCTCTGCAATAACAGCCCTAGAGATCAGCGCCGGAGAAGCCCCAGCCTGAAGCGGCGGCAGCGGAAATTTCGGGGCCGTCGTCAAGCCGTTGACCATAAATTCAGCATCGGCTAGGGCCGTGTAGCGACGATCGCTCGGAGTTGCCCCCGCCGCCGAAATTCCCTCCACCAGTCCCGTCTCCGTAAACCCCAACGTCAGCACTAGCCCCGGCCGCAACCCCCGCACCCGCCCCAGCCAATCCTCCCCCCGCCGACCCTGCGTATAAACCTTAATCAACGGCTCATCCACAGAACTTACGACTCCACAAACAGCGATTTTGGAAAAGGGTTTAAGGTGCAGGGTATAGGGTTTAGGGCTGATTCCGCCTTGAACCCTATACCGTTTACCTTGCACCCTCTGACCTTGTTCCCTGTTATTCCTTCAACAAATCCTGCACCCACCCCGGCGGCTCCGGAATCTTCGCTCCCAGCCGCCCCAGCAGTAGCCAGGCCGCCAGATGCACCGTAAACAGATACACCACATTGCTCGCCAGCACCGACACCAGAGCTAAAATCTGCACCGCTTCCACATTGGCCTGGCCCAGCACGCCCACATCCAGCACGCCTAAGCCCACTAGGCGCTCTAGACCCCAGTTCAGCATTTGAGTGACCTGGGTGGTCAAATACACCCACAGGTCTTCGCCCACCAGCACCGACGACAGCCACAGCCGAAAGAAAAACCCAATGGTGCCCAGCAGCGACCCCATTGCGATGGACACATACCAGTTGGTTCGCCGCACCCAAAAAAAGCCCAGCTGCACCCCCAACAGCGCATAGGGAATCAGAAACAGCAGACTGCGGGGTGGCCCCATCAGCACCGACAGCAGCAGCCCCGACACGAGAGCCGACATCCATGCGGCCCGCGGTCCCCAGCGCAGGTAGACCAGAGCCATCGGCAGAGGAAACAAAATTCGGAGAATCGGCCCCGGCGGAAAGTAAGTATTCACCAGCCAGATCAGCGCGGCGGTGCTGGCCAAAAAGGCCGTTTCGACCATGGCTAAGGGGCCAGATTTGAGGCGGTGCGACAGGTCAGGCCCATCGGCCTCGTCCTCTGAGGTGCGGTACTCCAGGTAGGTGTCTAGCCCATCGAAATCGCTCGCAGCGTCGTCAACCGGGGGCACAAACTTAGCCCCAGGGGCGGGGTCAGGGGGGTGACTCATGAATGGCTAAACCAGCAGACGTTCTAGGGCGTTGATGTCGGGAATGCTCATGAGGTCTTTGTCCCGCACAATTAGCCCTTTCTTTTCTAGCTTACTCAGTACGCGAGTCACCGTCTCCCGAGCCAGGCCGCTGAGGCTGCTCAACTCCCGATGGGGCAGGTTGGGAATTTCGATGCCGCTGGTGCTGCGATGCCCCTGCCCGTCAGCCAAAAAGAGAATGATGTCGGCTACCCGCGAGGTGCTGTCAGACTCGCGCAGCCGCAGGCGACGGTTGACCTGTCTGAGCCGCCGCGCCATCAGCTGCGACAGGCGAATGCCGGCCAAAGGCTGGGTATTGAGCAGCTTGACAAAGTCGCTGGCGGGCATGCTGCCAATGACTGTGGGCACCAGGGTAATCACGTCAGTGGAGCGGGGCACCTCTTCGAGGGGGGCCATTTCGCCAAACAGCTCGCCCTTGCCCAAAATGTTGAGGGTGACTTCCTTGCCGTCGAGGTTGTAGGTGCGGATTTTGACCCAGCCTTCCAGAATGAAGTAGACCGAGCTGCCCCAGTCGTTTTCAAGCAAAATCACCTGGTTGGCCGGGTGGCGACGAGAGACCACGTGGCTGGTGGCTTCGGCTACAGCCTCCTCCGGCAGGTCCTGAAATAGCAGCGCCGAACGAATTAATTTGAGATCGGCGTCCGTATCTCGAGGATTGTAGCGGGCATCCATTTATTACCCCAACATTAATTTTTTTGTTTAAGTTAGTGATATTAAATCGCTTCAACCCATCCTATCCCAGGCTAGGGGTAGAATTTCTCCCTGGTAGCCTAGCGGCGGAATCCAAAGTCTTAGCACTATATCATTCCTCCACTACTCGACCGGGGCGATCACCCATAGGGCTGGCTCCATCAGAGGTATCTCTAACGGCCCTTCTAGTGACTTCGCAGGGTAGAGGCGCATCCATTGAAATCAGCGGCGCTAAGGTATGGTTTCGTGTGATTTTTACAGTCGCCTGACATACACTTTGGCAATCGCTGGGGTAAAGGTAAACACAAGGGGTAGCCGTGCAGCAGGACGAACTGGAAGCTCTGGTAGCCGAAATTGACTCAATCTTGGGGGAAGCCGCGCCACGGCTGCCCTGGGTGATGTCGAATGATGCCAATCAGCGCCAGCTGCTGGCCCGAGCGCGGGCCTACCTGGCCGAGGTGAAAGCTGCCCCCGAGGCCCAAGCTGCGCCCACCAGCGGCTTGCCCAATGACCCGACTACCGCTGCCGCCAGCCAGGTGCTCAAGGCGCTGCTGCAGGAAATGCAGTACCTGCGCGGGCAGACCATGCAGATTCTAGACCCCCTGCGCAATGAGGTGGCGACCCTCAGGCAGCAGCGGGAGCTGTTGCTGCAAGAGGTGCAGCAGCTTCAGCAGCAGCGCGTGCAGATCGACCAGGGAGCCAATCTTCACCAGCTGCCCCCCAGCTGGGAGGCGGCTCTACAGCAGATGACCCAGCAGCTTGAGGCCCGCCTTAGTGCCCAGGTGAACCAGTCGGTGCAGCGGCTGGAGTCGGCCACGGCCAACGCTTATGGGCTAATGCAGTCTCCCCAAGGGTTTGCCGATGGCGACGCCCCTGGCCTCACTCCAATGCAGCGGCTTGAGTTTCTCAAGCAGCTACAGGCCCAGTCTGATCAGCTCATGCTGGGGCTCGATCAATCGCTGCGATCGGTGTTTGACACGCTACAACAGAGCATTTATAGCTACCAAGATTCGCTCAACCAGGGGCTTAACCAGATGCACACCCTGGGTCAGCAGGGCGAGCTGATGTTTAGTGCTCTGGTGACCCATCTGGGTCAGCAAATCAACGCCGAGACCCTAACGTATTTAGAGTCGGGTCAGCGCCGCGAACTGCCCCAGCCTCGGCCTGAGACCTCCACCCCCGAAACCTTGGGTGGGGATGCCTTTGCCGAGAGGGGCGACCAGTCGGCTGAGTTGGAGCTAGAGGCTTTAGACCTTGGCTTTGACGATTTAGATGATTTAGGTAATGACGAGTTCACTCTGCTGCAAATTGAAGATGAAATTAGCGAACTCCAGCTCGATGACAACCTAGAGGCCGATCTAGACTCCGCCGAGGCCAGCGAATCTTCGCCCCTTGATTTGCAGTTGCTCAACAGCCTCGATGCCGCTGCTCCCGATCCATCGTCGGCGGTGTTGCTGCCTGACGGTGCTGACCCTGCTACTGAGGTGGCGGCGGCTGGGGTCGAGGCTGAATCGGCTTTAGATGATCTCTACCAGAGCTTGTTTGGCGGCGGATTTTCTGCTGAACCTGCTGGGGCCTCGCCTGCCGCTGACTCAGGGGATGCTGTAGATGATTTTTTGGCGATCGACCGTTTGAGCGAGGCAGTGACCCCCGTAGATGAGCCCTATGCGATCGCCTCACCAGAGCCAGCTGATGATCTGCCCCGTCCTGACGACCTAACCCTGCTCACCCAGGCAGCCGAGATGGCCGAGGCCGATGCGGCTACTGACCTCACTAGCGTTGACCTGAGCAGCCTACTGGGGGAGAACTCGGGCGATCGCCTAGATCTCAGCCTTGGCTCCATAGCACCCGCCGATGCTGGGTTCGACCTTCCTGACACTATTAAATCCTTCGACGATTTACTGCCCGCCAGCCCCGGAGAGGTGGGGAATTCAGAGACCGCCACTAGCGATGGCGAAGACCTGCTGGGTGGGTTCATGGCTGCTTCCCCCGAAGAAGACCTGCTGGCCCAAGACGCCCTGCCCACCACTGGCGCCTACGACCTGGCAATGGATGACACCATGGTTGACCAGCTCCAGGAAGACCTGGAGAATCTAGAAACCGAGGTGGCCTCTGAGAGCCTGTCGCCAGTTAACTTAGAGCTTGACCTGACCGATTCTCCAGAGCTATTCAACCCGCCTGCCGAGGTGCCCCCTTCCTCCA
The DNA here is from genome assembly GCF_039962255.1 of Leptolyngbya subtilissima AS-A7. Lineage (NCBI taxonomy): Bacteria > Bacillati > Cyanobacteriota > Cyanophyceae > Leptolyngbyales > Leptolyngbyaceae > Leptolyngbya > Leptolyngbya subtilissima. Next base: position 263,897 of record NZ_JAMPKY010000003.1, read on the forward strand.
TTGCTAGCGTTGATCTTTTCGCCGATCAAGAGCCTGCCCCTGACAATGCCTCGCCCCCTGCCTTCGATCGCCTCACCGAAGCAGCCATGCCAGGGGAACCCGGCTTCGATTTGTTGGGCGATGAGCCCATCGCTGCAGAGCCAGCCCAAGACCTCGACCTATTCGGCACAGAGACCTCCGCCCCTTCTAACGCCGCCTTAGATCAGGTGACGTTGAGCGATCTAGAGATTGACTCCCTAGAACAACCTCCGGCGGCAGAGCCGCCCGCAGCGGAGCCCACCTCAGATTGGTCTAGCCTCGATCGCTTAGAACTTGAGACGCTAGAACCAGAGCCAACCTTCTCTGAGGAGGTGCCCAGCATCGATCTGTTCAGCGACGCAGCGTTGGCAGACCTCAGCCTAGCCCAGTCTGAGACAGTTGATCAGCAGTCGCCCATCTTCGAGCCCGCCTTTGAGAACGTCAGCCTTGACTCTGATCCGTCGCCCTCCAGTGCTGATGAATCCGTGAGTGACCCAGGCACAAATGACTTGAGCATTGATCTATTCGCGTCGCCGGCCTCGGATGACGCGGCTGGGGAGAATGCAGTTGATCTGTTTGGTCAGCGTGATCAGCCGTTGCCTGGTTTGGATGAACCTGCTGTGGAGGCCACTGGCATTGATCTGTTTGACAGCCCCGTAGCCGATGCCAGGGATGAGCCCCTCGATGCGCCCGCCCCTATGGCAGAGTCCTCAGGCCTTGATCTATTTGGCGAGCCAGAGCCGGAGACGGCTGCCCCTAGGGATGGCGGCTTGAATCTGTTTGATATCTCAGCGCTTACCCTAGATGACCCTGAGCTAGGCGAAGCTGGTCTTGACTTGTTTGGGGATACGGCTGGGCCAGGGGCACCCGCGCCAGAATCACCTGCGCCAGAAGCACCCGCAGAACCTGCGATCGACCTTTTTGGCGAAGCAACCCCGACTCAGCCACCTGAGTCCAGCGCCAGCGATCTGTTTGGTGCCCTAGACCAGGCTCCTACGGCTGCGGCAGCTAACGATTCTCTGGCCTCTATCCTGGCGGAACTCAATTTAAGTCTAGAACCCGAGCAACCTGCTCTAGGCGAATCGGGCCTGACCCTTGACGATCTCACCGGGTTCTCTCCCCCAGAGCCAGCTCAACCCTCCCCCGCACCTTCTACCTTCACAGGGGCCACTGGTCCATCCCTGACCCTAGAGAATTTGCTAGGAGAGCTGACGATCGATCCGCTGACGCCGCTGGCTCCCGACCCAAAACTGAAAGAAACTACCCTAGACGATCTAGCCTCCACTGGGTTCGGAGAAACCTCTGACCTTGTGGCTCCTACGTCGCCCCCAGCTGAGTTTACGCTGACTGATTTTGACTTGGGCACTGGCACCAGCGGCCCCCTCGACTCGGCCCTCCTACCCGACGCGCCGGGCGACACCATGGCCGATTTGTTCTCACTGGGTTCCGCTGCCCAGTCGCCCTCAGAAAATCTCACCTTGGAGGAACTCGATCTAGAAGGTGAGTTGCCTGACGCCTTCGCTCCGCTAGAGGCTGGGACAACGGAGTCAGCGCTCATCCCAGACTGGGAACTATCGGCTGCACCTTTGGAGCCCACTGCGCCAGATCTCTCGATTACTTTGGCTGACTTAAACCTGAGTCTAGACGAGCCCGCCGCCGATGAGTCTGGCTTAGGCGATTCGCTAGGTGCTGTTGAGCCAACGGAGTCAGCGCCCATCCTGGAAGCCTGGGGACTACCTGTCACGCCTTTGGAGCCTGCTGCATCAGATCTCTCGATTACTCTAGATGACTTGAACCTAAGCCTAGACGAGCCCGCTGGGGATGAACCTGGTCTAAGCGATTCGCTAGGTGCTGAGCCAACAGAGCCCGCGCTCACCCTTGAAACCTGGGGGCTATCCGCAACGCCTTCGGAGTCTGCGGCGTCAGATCTCTCGTTCACTCTAGATGACTTAAATTTGAGCCTAGACGAGCCCGTTGGGGATGAGCCCAGTTTGAGTGATTTGACGGCCCTGGGCGATGGAGGTGGCGACGATACTGTGCTTGCCGACGCTCCGGTAGAGACAGCTACCGACTGGCAACGAGAAATCAGCCTTGACAATATTTTGAATGCCGCTGGAGCCAACTTTGAAGAAACCCCGGAGGCACCGCTAACGGTTCCTCAGCCGGAGCCTGCTGACCCTACTCAAGCGGCGGCAGCAGAGACGGCCGATTCGATGGAGGCAATGATTGACTTCATCAATCTCGATGCGTTGCTGGGAGAACCCCTGACCCCGGTTTCCTCAGAGCCAAGCCTTGAGTTAGACCTCGACCTCAACCTTGGGCTTGACACCCTCGATTCCGACCCCCAAGACTTTGGCAATCTAGACCTTGGTGCCTTCGATCTAGGGCCGCTGGATGGCGGCGAGGCGATCGCCGAACCAGAGCCTCGCTCCCCCCTCGATTCCCCACTACCAGGTGATGACTTAGAGAGCGATCGCCCCTCAGTAGACGCTCCCACGAGTTTGGATCTGAATCTAGACCTGAGCCTCGAGCCAGAAACCGCCGCTGACCCCCGTGCTGATCTAGATTTTTCTGTAGAAGACTGGCTGGGAGAATCTACTCCTGCCCAAGATGAGGCCGCTGGGGCGGAGGCTAGCCTAAGCAGTTTGGACAATTCTATAGAGCCGCCCATTACCCCAGCGCTGGACGCGGACTGGCCCCTGGATGCAGAACCCAACTTAGATGAACCCGCAAACAACCTCTTTGATGAGCCCATTGAGGACGTAGAAGAGGTCTCCGTTGAATCAGCGGCCGTTGATAATCTTGATTTCGACAGCTTTTTTGATCTTGAGACCGCTGCCCCTGAGCCGGATGCTGCTGAGCTGGATGCGATCGCCCCGATCTCAGAGCCAGACGTTCCAGACGTAGCAGCCTCAGAAGTCGAGATCCAGGAACCCGAGATCCAGGAACCAGGAGCTCCGCCAGACTTCCCCGAGCTGGACCAACTGCTGGCAGAAACGGACCTTGGCGCTGAATCTACCCTGGCCGCGGTTCCCAGCGACTTGGTTGCGCCCGTCGTCGAGCCTCCAGCAGCTCTAGTACCCGAGATTGCCGAACCCGCAACCGTTGCGCCTGCAACTGTTGAACCTGCAGCCGTCGAACCCGATCTCCTCGCCGATCTGGACATCGATCAATCCCACGCCGTTGTCCCAGGGCCGCCAGTGGACCCTGAGCCAGCGCCTGCTGCACCCACCCCACTGTGGTTTTTGGGATTGGATGTGGGTACCACCGGCCTATCGGCGGTACTTTTGGAGCGTCGAGGTGGCCAGGTTTATCCTCTCTACTGGGTCGATAACGCCATTTCTGGGGTGACCGCCGACAAGTTCTTTCGGCTGCCATCGCTGGCCTCGGTGGAGGCCCACGATGAGGGCTACCAAGTGCAGTCAGTAGGTTCGTCGGCCCTCACTGTGAACTGGAGCGATGGCGATACTGCCGACCAGGGTGCAGTGTTGCTCAAAGCGCTAAAGCCCTATCTCAAGCTGGGCATTCCGCTTACAGGGGCAGACGGTCCCGAACCTCAGGTGCAGTGGTCCGATCGCGATCGCATTCCCCTGCCTGTGTTCCAAGACGGCCTGACCCGGTTGTTGGCCACCTTGCCCGTAGGGCTAACCTCAGAGGCTGCCTTCACCGTTGGTGCCGTTGGCCTTGATGCGGCGGCGATCGCTGCTGCTCTGCAAGCCCTCAACGGAGTCGTTGTCAGCTACCCAGCCAACTGGCCTGATACCTACACCTTTAACCTGCGAGAGGCAGTGCTAGGGGCAAGGCTCACCGCCAACCCCGACGATATCTATTTTGTAGAAGATGCGATCGCCGCTGTGCTCTCAGGCCTGCCCGATCCCTCGACCCCGCTGCCCGAGGGCAACGGCCAGCCTATACAGCAGCAGGCCCTTTACGCCTGCCCCTGGACCGGGGGCACCGTGGTGCTCTCCGCCGGGGCCAGCGTGACCGAGGTGGGCATTGTCGATTTGCCTAGAGCCTTAGGTGAACTCTCCTACAGTGACTTTGCCCTGCACTCAATGAGCTATGCAGGCGACGCCATTGACCTCGACATTATTTGCCACCTGCTGCACCCCGCCGAACGTCGCCAGAGTCGCCCCGCTGAGGGCTATGGGCGATCGCCGCAATCTACCGGCTGGGGCTGGCAGGCCGCCATGCCTGAGCTAGATGGCGCCCACTGGAGCGATCTAGCTCTTGACGGCTGCGAAATGCCCCGTCCCGCTGAGCCCGACACAGCCCGTCGCCAGCGCCTCTACCAGCGGCTAGAAACCTCCCTGCTAGGCCAGAGCGCGCTAGAAGCGGCGCGACACCTAAAGATTATTCTTCAGCACCAGCCCCAGTTTGAGCTAGAGCTGGCCGACCAGCGCTGGGTAGTGCGCAGCAAAGACCTGGAAGACCGGATTATTCTGCCCTACATTCAGCGCATCAACGGCCACGTCAACCGGTTGCTGAGCGAGGTCGGGCTCAATACCCAAGGTATTAATCAGGTAATCTGCACCGGCGGTAGCGCCTCATTGCCCAAGATCGCCCGCTGGCTGCGGCAGAAGTTCCCCAATGCCACCATCGTGCAGGATACGTACCATAGCGATCGCCCCCCCAGCTGTAGCCGGGTCACCTACGGGTTGGTTAACCTGGTGCGCTATCCCCAGGTGCTCGACCTCACTCGCCACCAGTACAGCGACATGTTCTTGCTGATGGAGGTGCTGCGTACCCTGCCCGAGCAGCCTATGCCCCTCAGCGGCATTCTGCACCTGTTCAAAGAGCGGGGCCTGAACGTTGATGCCTGTCAGGCTCACCTCATGGCGCTGCTGGAAGGTCGTCTGCCTCCCGGTTTGCTGCCCAGCACCACCGGTAGCCCCTCGGTGCTGGTTCCCGCCAGCACCGACTTGGCGACCCTGGCCAATACGCCGCTATTTACCCGACCCAGCGGCCAGGTCTATGTGCCCAGCCTAGAGCAGGGCCAGCGGTTGATCAGTTATATGGAGCAGCTGCTAGCCAACAAGCACCAAACCCTGGTTGACCCCCTGCTGAGCCAGCTCACGGTACTGAATGTGTAGGCTGCGCTCTCCTTAGATTTAATTGCTGCTGCTGCACTCACCGTTAGGTCAGGAAATAGCCTATGCAATTCCATGTTGGAAGACTAATTGATCACGTTCATCTACGCATCTCTGACTTGGACGCTAGCAAGCGCTTCTACCGAGCCGTATTTACGGCCTTGGACAAACTGGATGTCTTTGTTGAAGACGAAGATCACTTCTTAGCTGACGAATTGTGGGTTGATAAGGCTGACGGGCACGTGTCCCACGTTCATCTGGCCTTTCAAGCACCTGATCGCATGACTGTTGATGCGTTTTATCAAGCCGCCATCGGAGCAGGAGGTCGTGATAACGGTGCACCCGGCGAGCGCAAGTACCACCCAGGCTACTACGGTGCGTTTGTCCTCGATCCCGATGGCAACAATATTGAAGCCGTCTTCCATGGCAACAACAGCCGCTCTACACCGTCAGTTGTTATAACACCAGCAGACAACTGATCTCCCACGGAGTGGCAGCGGCAGGTATCCGGTTCCTCAGTTATCGGTTGCATCGGGTCCGAGATATTCAAACATTGGTTCTGCTTCCTCTTAAGTTCGAGGAGAGCAGAACGCAAAAACCCTAACTAACCGCAGCTGAGGTGCAAACTGGGGTAGCTAGGGTACGATCGACCTTAGCCCTGCAATCTGCGTACTAGATTTGCGGGGTTAGATGTTCGTAGGTGTTGGAAGCGCCTACATACAGCGCCAAAGTTTTCGAGTTCTGCATGGTCGCCGGTCGGGTTGAACGGCTCAATGTAAGAGAATACTGGTACAGACGCTCCCCGTCAACCATGGAATAGTAATCTATTCACCAGTACAAGTTTGTGTAAATTGCGAGGTCAAATGTCGACAGATAAGTACCCATCCAGAGGGCTTATCCAGCATAATTGACGGATAATACCCCTTTGTCAGGAAGCTAGACATCAAAGGTGAGGGATGAGACCTAAAGTCAGAGGCTTATCTAGCAGATTTGACACTTAATACATAGTTAGACATCATTATTTATGCGGTGATATCATTTTGTCTAATAGTAACTATCCGAAAGCATGGTCACGCTTTGTCTCTGTTTCTCGTAATGAAGATAATGTGATGCCCAAAGAGCTTAGTGATTTTGCTCAGTTATCTAGATGGTCTGCTCGTTTTCGTCTGGCAAAGAGTTTTAAGGCATTAGATCTGGGAGATCATTATTCTGGCTCGGATACCCCTGATCTGTATTCTGCAATCACTAGAATTTTTTTGGTGTACTCAGCATTTGAGACATACTGTTGCATTCTTGGCTTGAATCCAAAGTATGAATCTAAAGTCAAAGTGCTTCAAGACAGTCAATTACAGAAAGATGTTATCAAGTCTATTCGTAAGTTAGATCCTGAGAATTTATTTTCTGGCTTCCTTTGTGAGCATTTGAGTGGCTCAGAGCTTAAAAAGATGATGCGTGACTTTATGAGTGGTCAAGATGTGAATGTCAGTTTTCTGGCACGATGTACACGTCATATTTTTGCTCATGGTGTTTTAACTGCAAATTCACCAAACTTGTCCGCTAAAAAATTTGACCAAGTATCTCAGCTTATTTCAGATTTCTTATTGACTTCTATGGATAAAGATTTTGAAGCTCGTGTGCCATGATGTCCAACAATCTCGTTGCACACCGACCGAATCAAGTTGGTTGACGGAGTTCGAAAGGCGGGTGAATGGGGTCGTTAAAAAATTTTCAGGCTGACCAGAGAATGACCTTTGACAGATTTTAAGGAATTTTGGAATCAATTAATTCCCTCAAGCCTAGGCGACTGCAACAGTAGTAAGAACAACATGATTGGGGCAATTCTAGGCGCGGTTACCTCAACATTATTAGTTGGTGGGCCGCGATCGCTTATTCGCTAAAAGCCCCAAGCGCTTTGATCTTGCACTACGATCGCACCATTCCTCCGTCCAACTAACCAAAGCATCATGGCTCTCACCGTCAGCCCAGAGCGCTTCAGCTGCCCCCCAGCAGCACCGTTACTCTGCACTACCAAGCCTGGGACGACTACGAGACCCTGCTAGCCAGCCGTCGCGACGATGCCGCCATCAAAATTCGCTTCAACGCCTACACCCAACAGATCTCGCTTATGCCTCCCATGGCAGGCCACGGCAATACCCAAGAAAAAGCCCCCTGCTTTTCTTAAAAACAAGGGGGCTTGAGGTAGCTATGCAGGATCTCTAGTTCAGCGCTTCGAGGTAGTCGCGGACGCGGTTGCGGCGCTTGGGCTGGCGCAGCTTTTGCAGCGCCTTCGACTCAATCTGGCGCACTCGCTCGCGCGATAGCTCTAGGGCGCGGCCAATCTCAGCTAGAGAGTAGGGGGTGCCGTCGCCCAGACCAAAGCGCATGTTGATCACGTCTTGCTCACGGGTGGTGAGGTCGGCCATCAGCTGTTGCAGGTCGCGGCGCAGCGACTCGCGAATCAGCATGTCTTCGGGTGACATGCAGTCGGTTTCGAGCAGGTCGCCCAGCTCGGTGTCGCGGTCTTTGCCCACCTTGGTTTCTAGCGACACGGCGCGGGGTACGCGCAGCAGTACTTCGCGCACCTGAGCGGCGGTCATGTCGAGCTCGCGGGCGATGTCTTCAATCGAGGGGGTGCGGCCTTTCTCCTGGGAGAGTTTGCGCTGGGCCTTTTTGATTTTGTTGAGCTTTTCGGTGATGTGGACAGGCAAGCGAATAGTGCGGCTCTGGGTGGCGATTGCCCGCGTAATGCCCTGACGAATCCACCAGTAGGCGTAGGTGCTAAAGCGGTAGCCCTTGGTGGGGTCAAACTTTTCGACCGCGCGCTCTAGGCCTAGGGTGCCTTCTTGAATTAGATCGAGCAGCTCTAGGCCCCGGTTTTGGTACTTTTTGGCCACCGACACCACCAGGCGCAGGTTGGCCTTGATCATATGCTCTTTGGCACGGATGCCTTCGGAGATCGCCTTCTCTAGCTCGGGCACGGTGAGGGTAGTGAGGGCGGCCCAGGCGCGCTTACCTTCAGCCAGGGTGGGCTTGAGTTCAGCAATGGGCACTTCGGCCTCGGCGGCCCAGCGCTCGAGGGAGGGGCGATAGCCCAGTTGAGAAGAGAGGCGATCGCGGGTTTGCAACAGCTTGCTGTAGGTGGCCAAAATGCCACCGGTTGTTTCCGCAGCCTGGTTTAGATCGACTAAAAGCTGCATGTAGCCCTGGACGCACTGAGCTTCAGAGACCTCTTCGTGGCGCTCTAACAAGCGCACTCGGCCAATTTCTTGCAGGTAGAGACGCACTAGGTCAGTGGTGCGACGCCCTTTGAGCACCTCGGCGGCATCGACTTCGAAGTCGCTCTCGTCAGTGTCGGACGCAGAGAAACCTTTGAGAGATAGGGATGCCCCCTCATCCTCGTCTCCCAAACTGGAGAGACTGAACTCTCGATCGGGCCGGGCGGAGGCTTCGTTTTTGCTGTAGTGGGGTGTTGCTACCATGACGTGCTCTAGTAACGTGTACTAAACTTGTGCCGATAGGCCATTTGCCAACCTAGTTTCAGTATTCCCAAACCGCTAGGACTTTAGAACAGTGGCTGGAGTTCCGGGGGCTGGGCGGTGCTTTTGGGGCGGCCCAAGTCTACGGGGGGTGGGCTGAGGGAGGAAATTTCTAACCGACACCGTAATCTACGCCGTTTGTGCGGGTAATTCCTGACGGAACGTTACACCTTGGCAAAAACCTTACATTGACCCCGAGGCGACATATAGGATTAGGGCATTCATTGCTATTCGAAGCAGACTCCGGTAATGGTTAATGGTCTTCCCTGGACGGCTGATGCTCAGGCTAAGCTCAAAAATATTCCGTTTTTCGTGCGCGCTCAGGCCCGCAAGCGAATTGAAGATGTGGCCCGCGAGACCGAGGCTGAAGCGGTGACGGCAGACTTGGTTGAACAGGTGCGCCTTGAGTTCGGCCAGTAGCCTGGTAGTACTTCAATCCTTAATGTTGGCTGTCGATTTTGCCTTTTAATACAGACTGCTTTGCCGCTACAGCGTTAATGTTGTGGGATTGACAGTCGCTGTGGCTCACTGTGCCTTCTAATGGGACACAGTGGTCTGTGAGTGGGCTAAAGCTTTCTCAGACAACAAACTCTGGCTGAAATGTTGCAAGTCGAAGTCATAACGAGTATGATTTAGAAGAGCCAAGGCCATAGTGGTAGGATTTCAAGACTAGGCCTGCCGGCAAAAGCACAGGTTTGTTAGTTATTCATTCGATTGATAGAAACAAAGAGAGGCCATATGGTTGCAACCGTTGAAAAAACGAAGACCAAGCGTGGGTTTTATCCCACCCGGATTGATATGTCGGCTGAGGTGCGATCGCAGGTTTGTGACGTGCTCAACCAGACCCTAGCTGCCACCCTCGATCTCAAGACCCAAACTAAGCAGGCCCATTGGAACGTCAAGGGCATGGACTTTTATCAGCTGCACGAGCTGTTTGACGAACTGGCCGGTGAGCTAGAGGGGTATGTCGATATGGTGGCCGAGCGGGTTACCGCCCTAGGTGGTACTGCCATGGGCACGGCTCGCATCGCTGCTAGCCAGTCAATCTTGCCCGAATACCCAATTGATGCCGTGGAGGGCGCTGAGCACATCGAGGCTCTGGCTGAGCGCTTTGCCGCCTACGGTAAGCACGTGCGCGCCGCCATCGACACCACCGATGAACTGGGCGATGCCGACACTGCTGACCTCTACACCGAGATCTCTCGCACCATTGACATGCGTTTGTGGTTCCTAGAGGCGCACTTGGTGAAGAAGTCCGATCGCGGCTAATTGCCGCAGTCCTCTGATGCAGGGCTAGCTAGCGGTCGGGGAGGCAACTTATGTCTCCCCGACTTTGTCGTTTAAAGCAGAATTTTGGCTGACGGATTAGGCTTGAGTCTGCGGCCTTGCGGTAGCAAGACTTGGTTTTAAGTAGGTACCATAACGCTTCAGTAGCGCTTTTGCTCACTATGCCTAACCCGGCTTCTCCAGTTCCTAACTCTGACGCGATTGAGGGCGCTATCGCCCTGGTAACCCCGGTCGAACCCGGTCACCATCACGGCCACGATCATCATCATGGGCATGGGCATTCTCACGGGCACAGCCACACTCACGGCGCTGTGGACCCTGAAATTGTCGCGTCAGAGCAGGGGCTATGGGCGGTGAAGTGGTCGTTTGTGGGGCTGGTGATCACGGCGATCGCCCAGGCGGTTGTCTTTGCCCTCTCAGGCAGCGTCGCCCTAATGGCCGACTTAATTCACAACGTGGGCGATGCCATGACCTCGGTGCCCCTGGGGGTGGCGTTTTTGCTGGCTCGCGCTAAACCTTCGCCCCGTTTTGCCTACGGCTATGGCCGAGCGGAGGATCTGGCCGGAGTGGCGATCGTGGCGGTGATTTTCTTGAGTGCCCTAATTACCGGCTATGAGTCGATTGAGCGCCTGCGACATCCCCAGCCCTTAGAGCACCTGGGGGCACTGGCGGCGGCGGCCGTAATTGGTTTCATTGGCAATGAAGTTGTGGCCCTGTTTCGGCTGCGGGTAGGGCGGGCAATTAACAGCGCCGCCCTGGTGGCCGACGGGCTACATGCGCGGGCCGATGGCCTGGTGAGCCTGGCGGTGCTGGTGAGCGCCCTGGGCGTGGGGCTGGGCTACCCCTGGGCCGACCCGGTGATGGGATTGGTGATTACCCTGGTGCTGCTGCGGGTGGTGTGGCAATCAACCCAGACGGTGTTTACCCGACTGCTCGACGGGGTGGAGCCAGAGATGGTCGATCGCCTGCGCCATGAAATAGAGCATGGGGTTGAGGGTGCCGCCGCTACGGTGACACAGGTCAAAGCGCGATGGCTGGGCCATCGGTTGTATGGAGAGATGAGGTTGGCGGTAGAGCCGGGGCTGTCGGTGGCGGAGGGGGATGCGATCGCATCCCACCTCAGGATTCACCTTCACCAGCAAATGCCCTACCTGGCCGAGGTCACGATTCAGGTGCAGCCCCAAGTGCCAGCGGCAGCAGTCTTAGAATAGTCTACTCAGCCAAGGGCAACAGGTTGAGAAGGGTTTAGGAGGGTTTAGGGTTTAAGGTTTACGGTTTAAGGGCGGCTACCCGCCGAGCTGGTGGCAGCGCGACAGCCGCAGCATCATCGCGTCGAGTCGGGCCAGATCGCCAAAGCCTCCTCCTTGGCCAGTCAAGAAGCCGCCCATTTGTAACGAGGTGATGCGCGGCACCCGCCAGTACCAAAGAGCGGGTAGATGACCCCTGGGGGCTTCAAGGTCAAAGTCGAGCCAGCTGTAAAACCGCAAAAACCCTATGGGCCGCAGTGGCGTTAGCATCAACCATCCCACTTCTTCAAAAAAGGGATGGGGGGTAGACCAGTTGCGCAGGGCCGGATCAAAGTCGATGGTTTCTAGAGTGGCGGCATAGATTTGAAGCTGAGCCGAAAAGCCAAAATGCCCGCCGCTGGCTCTTTGCCAGCGATCGTCAAGGGCATGCAGCAGTTGGCAGGGCAAACCCGCTAGAGCTTCGGTCGAGAGGTGAGGCTGATGGCGAGGCTCTGGCTCTGACGACAGTCCGGTGGCATCGTTGTAGTTCTGCACCACCGCCTCGAGCAGCAGGTCCGCCGTCAGCCGATCCGCCGCTTCCCAGTCTTCTTCGTCGAGCAGCAGGCTGAGTTCGTCGAGATTTTCGTCTAGCTGGCTGTTAAAGGCGGGGCTGTTGAAGGTGTTAGACAGCACGGGTTAGCCCTCCGGTGAGCACTGTTGGGGCGGCTGGGTCAACAGCTGGAGCGGGCGCTGGGTCTAAGGGCATGCATAGGCTCAGGTGGTGGATCACAGCGGCCATAACGTCGAGGCTCAGGCGGTAGCGATCGCTCAGACTCGGGCAGCACCAGCGCCAGGTTGGCAGATGACCCACGGGCGCTTCGAGGCTGAAATCGAGGTCATGGTAGGGCCTATAGCCTCGGTAAAACAGCGATGGCGGCTCGCACCAGCCGAGGGCTTGTTGAAAGGCCAGCCACTGCTGGCGATCGTCCTGCTGAATTTGTTGCTGGCTCCGGTGTACCTGCTGCTGGGCCCTAAACCCAAAGCGTTTGTTGCTGTAGCGGCTCCAAAGGGCGTCAATGGTGGCTAGATCGACGGCTGGCAGCCGCTGTACGGTGTCGGCGGTGACGGGTTGCATGTCGCGATCGAGGGTCTTGAGAATAACAGCTTCAGTCTCCATGTCGGCCTCTTGCCAGGCCTGTTGCATCAGCAGGTCGCGCAGGCGGCTGTAGTCAACCCCAGCGGCAGACTCAATGCCGCCATACAGCTCATTGCGCACGGCAATCTCAATGGTGAGTGCTTCATCAATGGAGATATCCCACAGTCGGCGGGCCTGGTCGAGGCGTCCCTGGTCAAACTCGGAGGGGTACAGGCTGCCGGCCATGGTCTCGCGACAGAGGGTCAGGTATTGCTCCAGGTGCTCTCGAGCCTGCTGAGCCTGATTTTGGTGAGTATCTGCGGCCTTGGTTTCGGGCGCAAGGCTGTCCTCGACGACGGTTTTGGCGGTCTGCTGCTCGGTTTTGAGTTTGGCTTCGTCGCTGTAGCTCTGCCAATGTTTTTGGTACATGGCCTCTGCCTCAGGAATTGGCAGGGCCAAGTTTTCGGCCAGTTCTTGCAGCACTGGCCAGGGGTCTTTGGCGGCAAAGGGCTGGTCTGCATCCATTTGCCGCAGGCGACTGAACTCTGCGGCTGTGGTCTCGTCAAAATAGCGGCGCTTTTCGGCCTGGGTTTTGTAAGGGCCAACCGCTCTGGCATTGAGCAGTTCAGCCTGTTCTGCTGACAGGCCGAGGCGCTGACGCAGCAGGTCGAGATTGTCGAGTTCGGTGGGCGAGAGTTCACCCTGGGTGCGGCTGTAGGTTTCGGCCTCGGCTAGGTAGTCGCGCACTGGGGAGAATGGCAGCCCGCTCTGGGCGGTGGCCATCAGATCTACGAGGTCTTCGGCCTGATCGGTGCGAATTTGCAAATTGAGGTCTGAAATTTGGAAGAGGAACCAGGTTTCAAGGGGCTTGTAGTAGAGGCGATCGCGCAGCCGCCTCAGAATAGGAACCAGCAGATCCGAATGGGCAATAAACCTAATCCCTACTCTGATCTCTGCCGCATCTCTAGTTTCTAGGATGGGATTAAAGCGAATTTGGCCCATGCCATCTAGATCGCGCAGGTCTTCAGTTAAGTAGTGAACCTCAGTGTCTAGCTCATCATGCTTGAGCTGAGGATCGACAAACTTGATTAAACATGCAATGTTTTGCGCCAAGCTAACACCTCACAGACGCACCAAAACTAGGCCTTATCCAACGGCCCATCTCCTGCAACCTATAGTAGGTCAGATAACAAATACAGCTCATCTAAAACGGTTTTCTCCAGGGCTTTGGCCTCTTGGGAGTCGAGGTTATAGTATTCACGCGCCTGGGTTAGGCGGCCCCGGTTGAAATCGGAACTAGCGAGGCCAGCCATAACATTCTGGTGAAATACTGCCGCCTCTAGTTGATCGTCAGCTGGCCTAATGTGCTTGCGGTCAACGCCTTGAGACAGCGAGTCAATGACCATTTCTTCAAACTGGTGGCGGTAACCCAGCCACCGCTGCTGCTGCTCGTGCTGACGTTGAGCCTCGGCTGCGGCCTCAGCTTCAGCCTGTCGCCGCGTCTGCTCGGCCTCATGGTGCAGAATGCTTAGGCGCTCGTCTTTGAGAAACTGAGCATCGGCCTCGGGCAAACCCATGCTGATAGCTTTGGCCCGCATCACGTTCCAAAAATTCTCATCTAGATCGCTAGCCTGCTTGCACACCAGCAGCTCTTTGCGAAAGTGCTGATATTTCTCGGCCAGGGTTTTGAAAGGCCCCATAGCTGTGGCATTGAGCTCGTTAGCTTCTTCAACCGATAGTTCTACCCGCTGCTGCACCAGACTTAAATTGGCTTTGGCCGCCGGCGTTAACTCACCAAAAGCACTCACATAGCCCTCGGCCTGGGTACGGTAGAACTCGTGGGGTGGCAGCAGGGCTTCGCCCAGGGTTAGCAGTTGAGCCAATACCTTGGCCTGATTAGTCTGTAGGGTGATGGTGTGGCTGGGCGGAATCTCTAGGACAAACAGGGTTTTCTGGGCAGTGCGCTCAAGCCAATTGCCTACGTGCCGCAAAACTACTCTGAGTTTATTCAGCGGTGCCCGACACTGCAGCCCAGCATATAAGCTGGGTTCGACCGCTCTAGGATGGGCTACTGCTTCGGCTAAAACGCTGTATTGCGGATTGGGAAGAAAAGCAAACTTGGTCTGCTCAAGCTGGCTCAACTGGGTAATGCTGCTACAAAGTGCCTGCACACTAGCGTGGACAACCCTTGGATCTGAGTCATCCTCCAAGGATTTTATCGAAAGCCTAAAACTGTTGCCTGAGTCAAGCTCTTTGACCATTGCCGGTGGGTGTGATAGAGCAAATAGCGTTGGCTCAGTATATCAACGCCAATCGGTAACGGCTTTGCCAAGTCCACGACCTCAGCCTACCTAGGTTTTGGTGCCTCAGCTAATCCCTTAAGTGCGACCTACGGACCAGGCGGCTAGCTAAATCTACGGCAGGTTGGCACTGCCCATTAAAAAGCCCCAGCGTTACTAACGCTGGGGCTTAGCTCTACTAAGAATGTAAAAGGTTTATTTGAAACCGACGGAAGCCTGCCACACAAAGGCCAGCAGCAGGAAGAATACGGGGATGATGGGCAGCACGTCTACCAGGGGGTCGAACAGGGAGTAGGCCTCGGGCAGTTTGGCCAGCAGCATTGCGACTTCCATTAATGATTATCCTCTCGTTACACAGCCGGGACAGACCAGCCTCAGACCTGAGCCGAGCCTTACCCTGAGCGCCCTGGCTGAAATCTGAGAATTGGTAAATTTTCTTCGCATTTTATCATGGCAGGGGGGCGTCTTCGGTGGTTGCGATCGGGTTTGGGGCTAACCAATGGGCAAATTCTGTGGTGAAGCGATCGCCCAAAATCGCCTCTCGGATCCGCTGAGTAAACCGCACTAGCTCGGTGATGTTGTGGATCGAGATCAGGGTGAAAGCCAGCATCTCCTTGGCGTGGATCAGGTGACAGAGGTAGGCGCGGCTGAAGTTTTGACAGGTGTAGCAGGGGCAGGTGTCGTCAACGGGGGTGTAGTCGCGGCGAAAGCGCTGGTTTTTGAGGTTCCAGCGATCGCCTGCTACCAGCGCTGCTCCATGGCGAGCTAGCCGAGTGGGGATGACGCAGTCGAATAGATCTACTCCGGCGGCGATCGCCTGGGCCATTTCCCGATAGGTGCCCACTCCCATCAGGTAGCGGGGCTTGTGCTCCGGCAGGCAGGGGGCGGTGGCCTTGACGATAGTTTCAATCAGCTCTGGCGGCTCGCCCACGCTGACCCCGCCGATCGCATAGCCCGGCAGATCCAAGGTCGCTAGCTGCTGCGCGGCCTCGGTACGCAGGTCGGGATAGACGCCCCCCTGCACAATGCCAAACAGCGCTTGATCGGGCCGTCTATGGGCCTCGACGCAGCGCTGGAGCCAGCGCCAGGTGCGATCGGTGGAGGCTTTGATTGTCTCGCGACTGCACGGGTAGGGAGGGCACTCGTCAAAGGCCATGATCACATCGGCCCCCAGATCGTTCTGGATTTGAATTGAGGTTTCGGGGCGGATATTGATGATGCGACCATCTTTGGGCGATTTAAACGTCACCCCGTCTTCAGTGATCGTGCGCATCTGGCTGAGGCTAAATACCTGAAAGCCGCCCGAATCGGTAAGCATCGGGCCATCCCAGCCCATGAAGCGGTGCAGGCCGCCCGCCTCGGCCACAATGTCTTCGCCCGGCTGTAGGTGTAGGTGGTAGGTGTTAGAGAGCACCATCTGTGCCCCGGTAGTGGCCAACTGGGCCGGGGTGACGGTTTTGACGTTGGCCAGGGTGCCCACAGGCATAAACCGGGGCGTGCGGACGGGGCCGTGGGGAGTGATGAAGGTGCCCGCCCGCGCCTGGGTGTGGCTACAGCGAGCGTCGCAGCTAAAGGAAAAAGCCTGGGTCAAAATGCAGCGTTCCGAGGAGCAGGGAGAATGGCAAAGCGGCATATATCGTAGCATTTGGCGGCGATCGCAGTTGCTCTGTGCCCTCAGCTGATGTCTTGTCGCTTTGCTACTCTGAGTCTAGATATTGTTTGAATATTGTCTGGGGTGGGGCAGCAAATGACCACGGCTTCAGAGAAACGGTCTGATACTCTACTGACGCGCTTCAAGGCTCTGTCTGACCCGCTGCGGCTGGAGGTAATTGAGTTGCTGCGATCGCAGGAAATGTGCGTGTGCGATCTGTGCGATCGCATGGAAATTGCCCAGTCAAAACTCTCCTTTCACCTCAAAACCCTGCGCGAGGCCGGGCTGATCTCCGCCCGTCAAGATGGCCGCTGGATCTACTACAGCCTCAACCCTGCCGAGTTTGGCGAACTCGAAGACTACCTCAGCACCCTGCGCCAGCTCAGCCCCCAGCGACCAGCCTGCCCCTGCCCGCCCGATCGCCTGTAGGGGCACAGCATGCTGCGCCCCTACAAACCAGGTAGCAATTGGCGTTGAGCCTTAGCCAGCGGACACCTCGGCGGGTTGAGCGACCTCAACGGGTTGAGCAGGGGCTTCAGCGAGTGGGGTAGGCAAGACAGGGGGCTCAGCTACTCCAGCAAACTTCAGCAGGTCGGCCATTTTGAAGTCACCGCCGGTTCCTAATCTGGGCGTCCAGTTGGGCTCTTGGCAGAGGTACGACAGCTCGTCAGATTGCAGCAGGCCAATAAACACCTCGGCCACAATGCGACCGCCTACAGGACCGAGCGATTGGCCATCGGCGCGCTTGTCGGCCTCCCGCAGCACGTAAAACCATAGGGGCGTGTTGTGAGCCAGACCGGCATCGATCGCGGCCACATCCGCCAGGTCAGCGGCAGACAAGGGTGCGATTCCCATTTGGCCGGCGACGGTTTGGCCTGAGGGTAGCCCAAAGGTCAGGTGGCGCAGCAGGTTGCGTTGGGCCAGCGAGGCCGGGTTCGACGCCATATTGGGTGGAATAAACGGCAGCTGAAACAGGGGGCGCGAGATGGTGGCATCAATGCGCTGGCTCAGCTGAGGCGTGGCAGTTTCATTCACTTTGAAGAAGTTCTGCCAGTCCATGACCCGCTCAGGAGGTAACGGTTTGCCGCTCGACAGGTCGTTACCGCCCGAACCGGGGGCCGCAAAGATCGCCGCCGCAAAGTTTTGGTTGATGCGGTAGCCGCCGCGCACCTGGCTGTGGCCAAAGCGGTAGGCCGCTACCGAAAATTCTACCGGAATGTAGGGCTCGCGCCGCCAGCGAGTGCTATAGAAGCGACGGCCCCGCTGCAGCACGGTGTCGACCACATTCTGGCCCACCAGCAGCGGCAGAAACTCGTGCAGCACAATCCACTGATAGTGCCAGCGCACCAGCTTTTGGGCTTCGTCAAACAGCTGGCCGGGGTTGACGCCGTCGGCCTTGAGCTTGTCGATCATCGCGTTGTGGAACTTGACGAAGGCCAGGTGCAGCTGCGACACAATCAGGTTTTCGTCGTTGCGGGGGTCGCCCAGCAGCGCGGTGCCCTGGCTGTTGCGGGGCAGGTCGTGGGGGCGATCGGCGTCGATCAGCAGCTTGCCGCGATTGGCTGGGCTGTTGTCGTAGAGAAAGGGGCTGGCAGTGGGGCCAGCGCCATAGACGCTATCCAGCTCAAAGGATGGCGTGCGGAAGTTTTCGATCGCCTCAGGATCCGATTGGCGCTCTAGACTAGAGGTGGGGTCAAAGGTGAGGTCGTGGTCAATGAACTGGCCCAAAAAAGTAAACCCAGCCGGAATCGTGGGGTTATCGGGGTTGTTGGTCGGGCCGGGGTCCATAATGCCTTCGGCTTTGCCCAGCTCCATCAGGGCTTGGCGAACGGCGGGGGTGTCTTGAGCAAAGGGGCGCGTGCAGCGAAACATTCTGCCGAAGCGGCCCCGAGCCGGAACCCGAAAGCGCGGGGGCGCCGTGTCTCTGAGATACATTTGACCGTGCCGTGTCATGGCATACCTCGTGTAGTTCAACTCGGTGGATGGCCCCATCATGGCAACGGGGTTGAGGCGATCGCAGTACCCGCGCGGGTACTTTTTCGGGGGTTAGGGGTGCAAGGTAAGGGGGGCAGGGACAAGGCTTGGTGTCGCCCCTTAAACCCTCCACCTGAAACCCTGTACCCCTCATCCTGGGTTCGGGAGTTTTGCTTAAATTCACTAAACGCTGACATTGGCTCGCAGCCCCGAAGAATCCCGCCGGAATGCCGCAACCTAAGCAAACGAATCTGGCAATTAACCCTTAGAATGATTTGGATTTTTCCTTCGCACCCGTGCAGCCTATGCCCCGCCGTGATGACATCAAAAAGATTCTGCTGATCGGCTCTGGCCCGATTGTCATTGGTCAGGCCTGCGAGTTCGACTACTCTGGCACCCAGGCCTGCAAAGCCCTGCGGGAAGAGGGCTTCGAGGTGGTGCTAATCAACTCCAACCCGGCGACGATTATGACCGACCCGGAGACAGCGGATCGCACCTATATAGAGCCGCTGACCCCCGAAATCGTGGAGCGGGTGATCGAGCGGGAGCGCCCCGACGTGCTGCTGCCCACCATGGGGGGCCAGACGGCGCTGAATCTGGCGGTGACCCTGGCTAAAACCGGCGTGCTAGAGCGCTATGGCGTCGAGCTGATCGGGGCCAAGCTTGAAGCCATCGAAATGGCGGAAGATCGCAAGCTATTTAAAGAGGCGATGGCGCGCATTGATGTACCCGTGTGCCCGTCAGGCCTGGCCGAAACCATGGATGAAGCGAAGGAAATTGCCAAGCAGATCGGCACCTTTCCCCTAATCATTCGCCCGGCCTACACCATGGGCGGTACTGGCGGCGGCATTGCCTACAACCAGGAAGAGTTTGAAACCATTTCGCGATCGGGCCTCGACGCCAGCCCGGTGTCGCAGATTCTCGTCGAGCAGTCGCTGCTGGGCTGGAAGGAGTACGAGCTAGAGGTAATGCGCGACCTAGCAGATAACGTGGTGATTATCTGCTCGATCGAAAACCTCGACCCCATGGGGGTGCATACCGGCGACTCGATCACCGTGGCCCCGGCCCAAACCCTGACCGATAAAGAATACCAGCGCCTGCGCGATGCCTCGGTCAAGATCATCCGCGAGATCGGGGTAGAGACTGGCGGCTCGAACATTCAGTTTGCGGTCAACCCCGACAACGGCGACTTTATCGTTATCGAGATGAACCCTCGAGTGTCGCGCAGCTCGGCGTTGGCCTCAAAGGCAACGGGCTTCCCGATCGCAAAATTCGCCGCCAAGCTGGCAGTGGGCTACACCCTCAACGAAATTTCCAACGACATTACCAAGAAAACCCCGGCCAGCTTTGAGCCCACTATCGACTACGTGGTGACCAAAATTCCCCGGTTTGCCTTCGAAAAATTCCCCGGCACCACCTCGACCCTGACCACCCAGATGAAGTCGGTGGGCGAGGCGATGGCGATCGGCCGCACCTTCCAGGAGTCGTTCCAGAAAGCGCTGCGATCGCTGGAGACTGGCCGGGCGGGCTGGGGCTGCGATCGCGCCGAAAAACTGCCCAGCCTCAACGAAATTCGCCCCAAGCTGCGCACCCCTAACCCCGATCGCATCTTTGATCTGCGCCACGCCATGCAGCTCGGCCTGACTGTCAACGATATCTTCGACCTGACCGCCATTGACCCCTGGTTTCTCAACCAGCTAGCCGGCCTGTTGCAGACCGAAAAGTTTCTCAAGCGCACTCCCCTGACAGAGCTGAGCTATGGGCAGATGCGGGCGGTCAAGCGCCAAGGCTTTAGCGATCGCCAGATCGCCTACGCCACCGGCACCCACGAAGACGCCGTGCGTGACTACCGCAAGGGGCTGGGCGTCATCCCCGTCTACAAAACCGTTGACACCTGCGCCGCCGAGTTTGAGGCCTTTACCCCCTACTACTACTCAACCTACGAAGACGAGACCGAGGTGCTGCCCAGCGATCGCCCCAAGGTGATGATTCTCGGCGGCGGCCCCAACCGCATCGGCCAGGGCATCGAGTTTGACTACTGCTGCTGCCACGCATCCTTTGCCCTGCGCGACGACGGCTACGAGACGATCATGGTCAACTCCAACCCGGAGACGGTGTCGACTGACTACGACACCAGCGATCGCCTCTACTTTGAGCCCCTGACCAAAGAAGACGTGCTCAACATCATCGAAGCTGAAAACCCCATCGGCATCATCATCCAGTTTGGCGGCCAAACCCCCCTCAAGCTCGCCGTTCCCCTTCAGCAATACCTCGCCTCCCTGCCCGCCGCCGACCCCTCGGCTAATCCACCCATCCACCCCCCCACCCAGATCTGGGGCACCTCCCCCGACTCCATCGACACCGCCGAAGACCGCGAACGCTTCGAGGCCATTCTGCGCGAACTCGACATCAAACAGCCCCCCAACGGTATGGCCCGCAGCTACCAGGATGCGCTCAAGGCGGCCCAGCAGATCGACTACCCCGTAGTGGTGCGCCCCAGCTACGTGCTCGGTGGCCGCGCCATGGAAATCGTCTACTCCGACACCGATCTGGAGCGCTACATGACCTACGCGGTGCATGTGGAGCCCGACCACCCCATCTTGATCGACAAGTTTTTGGAGAATGCGATCGAGGTGGATGTGGATGCGATCGCCGACCACACCGGTCAGGTCGTCATCGGCGGCATTATGGAGCACATCGAGCAGGCGGGCATTCACTCCGGCGACTCGGCCTGCTCTCTCCCCACCATGACCCTGCCCGACGCTGCCCTCGCCACCATCCGCGACTGGACAGTGAAGCTGGCCAAGCGCCTCAAGGTGATCGGCCTGATGAACATTCAGTTTGCAGTCAAAGGCGACCAGGTCTACATCATCGAGGCCAACCCCCGCGCCTCGCGCACAGTGCCTTTTGTGTCGAAGGCGATCGGCCATCCCCTGGCTAAGATTGCGGTGCGGGTGATGTCGGGCAAAACCCTGACCGATTTAGGCTTTACCGAAGAGGTAATTCCCCAACACATCTCCGTTAAAGAAGCGGTGCTGCCCTTCGATAAGTTTGCGGGCACCGACGCCCTGCTCGGCCCTGAAATGCGCTCCACAGGAGAAGTCATGGGCATTGACGCCGACTTTGGTAAAGCCTTTGCCAAGGCCGAACTAGGGGCCAACCAAAAGCTGCCCCTCGCTGGCACCGTTTTTATCTCCATGAACGATCGCGACAAAGCCGCCGTCATCCCTGTTGCCAAGGAACTGGCCGACATGGGCCTCAACCTGATCGCTACCTCCGGCACCCGCGCCGCCCTTATGGATGAGGGGCTCACCGTAAACCTCATTCTCAAAGTCCACGAAGGCCGCCCCAATGTTGAAGACGCAATCAAAAACAACGAAATTCAGCTGATTATTAACACCCCAGCCGGCAGTACTGCCCAGGAGGACGATCGCTCAATTCGCCGCACAGCCTTGGCTTACAAGGTACCGATCATCACTACAATCGCGGGAGCTAAAGCAACAGCCTCGGCCATCCAATCCCTGCAACAACACCCCCTCCAGGTGAAGTCCCTTCAGGAGTATGTGGGTATGTAGGCTGATTTTGCAAAAAGCTCTGCTCTGCGGGAGTACATAACACGGAGATAGCATAGGAGATGCTAGATAATCCCTGCCTTCAAGGAATTATCCAGCGAAGGTGGTGAATAATATACCGAGTCCCCATATCTCACTCTCAAGTTCATTGAATAAAGCACAAAAGTTACGAACTTTTCGACAAGCATAATGTTCAATTTCCTAGGATTTAGGTGTTATCCCACAGGCCTACTAGATAATGCTGGAAATCAAAGGCCTTATGTGTCGAATTGGCACTTAGTATGTGATTAGCAGCACGGGAGATACTGTGAAGAAAAAGGGATATCACATAGCATCTGAAGCCTCTTTAGTAATTTCTGACGAATACATAGGCTTATATGGTCGTGAAGAGTACAACGCTGCTGTCACTCATGTTTGTGATTTGATTCGAGCATCATATGCTTTGTTTGTGAATGGTAGTTATGCTCCTTCTGTTTTCTTGTCTATTACTGTCTTTGAAGATATTGCAAAAATAAAAGCTGGCCATATGCGTGCCTGGGGAAGTGAAAGGGAAAGGGTAAAGCGAAATAAAGACCCTCTCTTTCATCATGGGAAAAAGCATAAAATTTCGGTTGATCCTATTTACTTAATAGGTGATCGCATCGCCAATAGCATCGGTGATGAAAGAGCTAAAGAGATATTTGAAGGTTATGAATTAGGAGACTATTCACGGCTTAGGGAAGAGTCTCTGTATTTTTCACGCACCAAAAATGGATTGCACATCCCAGCGCGGAGTATAAGCCTTAGGCTAGCTGCCGAACACCTTCTGATAGCCATCGAGATATTCAGCGACGAATTTTGGGGAGTGACTGCTGAGGCTTCGGAGACTTGTGATACGACCGATGTACTGTACTCGGAAGTTGAAACAGTACTTAAGAGCAGCTAATGCCTGTATAAAGCCAGTTTAAAGGGTGCGCTTTAAAACCCCTGAGGCTTCTGTTATTTAACTATTTATCCAGCCGTCACCCCCTTGCCTGCGGGTCGTTACCCTAAGCTATTCGCCGCTGCGGTCTGTGGGTACAGGGTTTGACCAGGCGATGCGATCGCAGTACCCCAGTGCGGCTATCTGGTTAGTGGTCTCCATCAGCGCGGCATAGTCTAGACAAGACAGCCCCATCTGCCGTAGAGGATCGGTTATTGCGACTTACCGACCGTCTCCCACAGCGGTACTCTAGCGAGGTTAGCACTCTGGCATAGTGAGTGCTAAGTTTGTCTCTGGAGAGCTGAAAGACAGGACGACATGGCAAAAAGAATTTCCTTTGATGAGGCTTCGCGGCAGGCCCTCGAAAAAGGCGTCAACGCCTTAGCCGACGCCGTTAAAATCACCCTCGGCCCCAGGGGGCGCAACGTCGTACTTGAGAAAAAGTACGGGGCACCACAGATTGTCAACGACGGCATCACCATTGCCAAAGAGATCGAGCTAGAAGACGCCTTTGAAAATATGGGTGCTCGCCTCATGCAAGAGGTGGCCTCCAAGACCAAGGACCTGGCGGGCGATGGCACCACCACCGCTACCGTGCTGGCCCAGGCCATGGTTAAAGAAGGTCTGAAGAACGTGGCAGCGGGCACCAACCCCGTTAGCCTGCGCCGCGGCATCGACAAAGCCGTTGCCCTGCTGGTGAGCGAAATCGCCGCCGTGGCCAAGCCCGTAGAAGGCAATGCCACCATCGCCCAGGTCGCCACCGTCTCCGCTGGCAGCGACGAAGAGATCGGCAAAATGATTGCCGAAGCCATGGATAAGGTGACCAAAGATGGCGTCATCACCGTGGAAGAATCGAAGTCTCTCTACACCGAGCTAGATGTTGTCGAGGGGATGCAGTTCGATCGCGGCTACATTTCCCCCTACTTCGTCACCGACCAAGAGCGCATGGTGACCGAGCTTGACAACGCTCGCGTACTAATCGTCGACAAAAAAATCAGCTCTATTCAAGATCTGGTATCGGTGCTTGAGAAGGTAGCCCGCGAGGGTGCTCCCCTGCTGATCATTGCTGAAGACATCGAAGGCGAGGCTCTGGCGACCCTGGTGGTCAACAAAGCCCGCGGCGTGCTGAATGTGGCGGCGGTGAAAGCGCCAAGCTTTGGCGATCGCCGTAAGGCCATGCTTCAAGATATCGCAGTACTCACTGGCGGCCAGGTAATTTCTGAAGAAGTCGGCCTCAGCCTTGATACCGCCGACCTGTCCATGCTGGGCTTGGCTGTTAAAGCCACCATCACCAAAGACACCACCACCCTGGTGTCGGATGCGGGCAACAAAGCCGACATCGACAAGCGCATCGCTCAAATTCGTAAAGAGCTGGCCGTCACCGACTCTGACTACGACAAAGAG
Organism: Leptolyngbya subtilissima AS-A7; assembly: GCF_039962255.1. Taxonomy (NCBI): domain Bacteria; kingdom Bacillati; phylum Cyanobacteriota; class Cyanophyceae; order Leptolyngbyales; family Leptolyngbyaceae; genus Leptolyngbya; species Leptolyngbya subtilissima. Next base: position 288,051 of record NZ_JAMPKY010000003.1, read on the forward strand.
AAGCTCTCCGAACGCCTGGCTAAGCTAGCTGGCGGTGTCGCCGTAATCAAAGTCGGGGCCGCCACCGAAACCGAGCTCAAAGATCGCAAGCTGCGCATCGAAGATGCCCTCAGCGCCACCAAGGCTGCTGTAGAGGAAGGCATCGTCCCCGGTGGCGGTGCTACCCTGCTGCACTTGGCCCCCAAGCTGGAGTCGCTCAAAGCTTCTCTCAGCGCTGAGGAAGCCATCGGTGTAAATATTGTCATGCGGGCTGTGGAAGCACCCCTGCGGCAAATCGCCGACAACGCTGGCCAACCCGGCTCTGTGATTGTCGAAAAGGTGAAGGCCATGAGCTTCCCCACGGGCTACAACGCCCTCACGGGTGCCTACGAAGACCTGATTCAGGCGGGCATTATCGACCCGGCTAAGGTCGTGCGCTCTGGTCTGCAAGATGCGGCCTCGATCGCAGGTCTGCTGCTCACTACCGAGGCCCTAGTCGTCGATATCCCTGAGCCTCCCGCTCCCGCTGGTGACCCCGGCATGGGCGGTATGGGCGGCATGGGCGGCATGGGTGGCATGGGCGGCATGGGTGGTATGGGTGGCATGGGCGGCATGGGCATGATGTAGTCTGCCCCCAGTCATCTCTGAATAAATGCTTAACCCATAGGGGCACAGTTACGGCTGTGCCCCTATGCTTTATGTGGAATCGTTGAGAGTCAGAGCCATGTCGCGCCGCACACCAAACCCAGGGGGCTACCCATCCTCCTCGCCGGGCCAAGCCAATCAGGCAAGGGTCGAGCGAGTTGACGCAGAGGCGTTAAAAGCGGCGGCTTTTAACACCCTCAACGCCTCGCCCCGCGAGGGCAGAAAGAAACTGATTGACTTCAACTATTCGACCCCCGGTACGCTCCCTGGCACGTTGAATATTCCTGACGACGCCCTGCCCACAGAGCTGCATTTGATGGACTATGGCCCAGACACCCTGCGTACCGCCACCATCGACCACCCAGTTGAGTGCGAGGCTCTTGGCAAGCCCGAAACCGTCACCTGGCTCGATGCTCGCGGGTTGGGCAGCGAAGACATCCTGCGGCAAATCAGTCAGACCTTTGGCCTCCACCCCCTGATACTCGAAGACATTGTCAATGTGCCCCACCGTCCCAAGATCGACTTTTACGACGACAAAATTCTGATCATCATGCAGATGGTGCAGCCCAAAAGAACCGGTTCTGGGGTGGGCAGTGAGCAGGTGAGCTTTGTCATGGGCAATGGCTTTCTGGTCACGTTTCAGGAAGAGCCAAATTGGGACTCGTTTAACCCGGTGCGCGATCGCATTCGGCGCGGCACCGGCACCATTCGCACGCAGGGGGCCGACTACCTGGCCTATGCCCTGATGGATACCATCGTCGATAGCTTCTTCCCGGTGCTAGAGGTGATTGGCGAAACCCTCGAAGATCTCGAAGAAGAAGTGGTTGCCAATCCCACCAATGCCACCATCAAAAAAATTCACCGCATGCGCCGGGCGCTAATGAAGCTGCGTCGCTACATCTGGCCCCAGCGGAGCGTCATCAACGGCCTGATTCGCGATAGTGACGACCTCATCAGCCAGGAAGTGCGCGTCTACCTGCAAGACGTCTACGACCACATTGTGCAGGTCGTCGACATCATCGAAAACTACCGCGAAATCGCCTCCAGCCTAATGGATGTCTACCTCTCCTCCATCAACAACCGTATGAACGAAGTGATGAAGCTGCTGACGGTGATCTCCTCCATTTTTATTCCCCTCACCTTTATTGCCGGCGTTTACGGCATGAACTTCGACACCGAGAAGTCACCCCTGAACATGCCCGAACTAGGGTGGTACTGGGGTTACATCATCTGTCTCTCAGTGATGGCCGTAATTGCCGTGCTGCAAATCTACTTCTTCTGGAAACGCGGCTGGTTTGACAACTTCTCCACAACAAGGCGATAGAAGAATAGCGAGATCAGGGAATGAAACCTTTGTCATAGCTCTCACCTTCCTTGCCTTCCTCATCTTCCCTATCTTCCTCACCGCCCAATGCCCCACGGTGATACCATGGCAACGGCTTTTACCTGCACCCCGATGGATCTCAGAGCCCACATCCGCGACGTTCCCGACTTCCCTAAGCCCGGCATTCTCTTCCGCGACATCACGCCGCTGTTAGGTGACCCCACCGCGCTGCAATACAGCATCGACTTGTTCGCCGAGCAGGTGGAGGATTATCGCCCCGACTACATCGCGGGCATAGAGTCGCGAGGGTTCATATTTGGCATGCCCCTGGCCTACAAGCTGGGAGTGGGGTTTGCTCCAGTGCGTAAGCCCGGCAAGCTCCCCGCTGCGGTGCACACCGCCAGCTACGCGCTGGAATACGGCAGCGACACCCTCGAACTGCACCAAGATGCTTTTCCATCGGGTAGCCGGGTGCTGATTATCGACGATTTGATTGCTACAGGGGGCACGGCGGCGGCCGCCGCCAAGCTAGTTGAGCAAACCGGCTGCACCCTTGCCGGGTATGGCTTTGTAATTGAGCTAGTGGGTCTAGAAGGCCGCACCAAGCTCCCCGACGTGCCGGTCACCGTCCTATTGCAGTACTGATTCGAGATAAAGGGAAGGGTAGAGGACTGTCTCAATGCAGCAGTAGATCGGCCCTCACGCAGGGGCAAGGGCAGACGCCACTTGCCCTTGGCGTTTGTTCACCCTGTCATGCCCCAGAGCCGTCTTGAGTTTTGGGTGTCAGGGCTAGGGCGTAGCGCAGGCAGCGCATCACCACAAACCACAGCACTGCAATCACTAGCACTAGGCCCACCCGGTTGAGCCACCAGCTCGTCTCCATCGCTAGGGCATTAAAGGCAGCGTGGGACAGTATGGCCGCCACCAGGCCGTTGCGAACCAGCCCACTACCCTGCCCACTAGGCGCAAATTTTGCCATCCCCAGGGCATAGCCCCATAGCGACGACCACAGGGCATGACCAGGAGCGCTCAGCAGTCCCCGCAGGGCAAACATGCTGAGTACGGCGGGCCAGGCGGTGGTCAAGGCATTTCCCGGTACGCCTAGCCGCGCTACAGCGAAGTAGGCGTAGAGCATGGAGCCAATTACCTCTAGGGTGGCGAATCCTAGGCCGGCAGCGGCGGCAAAAGTAATCCCGTCCACAGGTTCGTCAAATTCAGGATGGTTGTAGACGCCCGCTTTCACCACCCAAAACTTAATCAGCTCCGCCACAATTGGTACCACTACCACCGCCATTAGCCAGGCCGGTAGGGGAACAAACTGCCGCACCAAAAATACTGGAATAAACGCCAGAATTCCTAAGCCAAAAATTTTGAGTACCAGCCCTCGCGGCTCTGGGTTGAGCTTGTCGCGAGTGTAGAAAAACCACAGCAAAAACGCCAAAGGGGCCAAGGCTAGGGCCACTATGCCCACCACCGTAGCCAGTACGTTGGGATCGCTCGCAAGATTTGCCATGGCCACATATTCGGGTTAAATCGCCTCTGAATGATACATCGCCCGGCTGCGGGCGGGGGAGATTAGAGACGGCGAGCATCCGAAGCGTTTAATCTGTTTGCCGCCCGCACCCTCTCACCCTTAGCCTCGATCTGCCCAATAACGACCGCAATCTTTGTAAGATAGGGATTCACAGCAAACGAGGTTGCAAGCAGTTCATGCAGGATGTGTTGGTCATTGGCGCGGGGCCGGCGGGGCTGTCGCTAGTGGCAGCCCTGGCAGAGTCAGGGCTGGCGGTGCAGGGATTGGCCCTAGGCGATCCGGCGCACCCCTGGCCCAACACGTATGGCATCTGGGTTGATGAACTCGAAGATGTGGGTTTGGTGCCGTTTCTAGAGCATCGCTGGAAGGACTGCGTGATGTACGTCAACAGCGGCCCTGTGCCCCTGCACCGCGAGTATGGGTTGCTGAGCAACAATCGCCTGCAATCCCACTGGCTGGGCCAGGCTGAGCAGCACCGGGTCACCTGGCATCGGGATAAAGCCATTCACATCGAGCACAGGCCTACCCATACCCAAGTGACTACCGCAGCGGGTGAAATACTTACTGCTCGGCTGGTAGTTGATGCTACAGGGCATCAGACGGCGCTGGTGCGGCGTCCGGAGGCTCCGGAACTGGCATTTCAGGCGGCCTATGGCGTTGTGGGGCGGTTCTCTAAGCCGCCTACCAACCCCCAGCAGATGGTGCTGATGGACTTCCGCGATGACTACCTTACTCCAGCCCAGCGCCACGAACCGCCTACGTTTCTCTACGCCATGGATTTAGGCGATGGAGTGTACTTTGTAGAAGAAACCTCGCTGGCTCACCACCCTGCGATCTCGATGGAGACGCTTGAGCGGCGCCTTCACCAGCGTTTAGGCCACCGGGGCATTGAGATTAAAGAAACACACCATGTGGAGCGGTGCCTGTTTCCGATGAACCAGCCGCTGCCCGATTTTACTCAGCGAGTGGTGGGCTTTGGCGGGGCCGCTAGCATGGTGCATCCGGCGTCGGGCTATATGGTGGGAGCGTTGCTGCGGCGAGGGCCGGGGCTGGCGGCGGCGATCGCATCTGCCCTCAGCTCATCCCAAACTACCCCTGACCAAGCGGCCTACCAGGCTTGGCAAGCCCTCTGGCCCGCTGAGCGCGTGCGCAAGCACTACCTCTATCTCTTCGGCCTCGAAAATTTGATGGCCTTTGACGCGCCGCAGCTGCATCAGTTTTTTAATGCTTTCTTTAACCTGCCCACCGACGACTGGGCCGGGTTTTTGACCGACGATCTCTCGCTGCCTGAGGTGGTGCAGGCCATGCTAGGTCTATTTGGCCGTGCGCCTAACCCGGTGCGCTGGGGGCTGATGCGATCGGTATTTAGCCACGGCCACCTGCTAGGACGCACGCTGATGAGCTAATTGGGCACAGGTTGTATACTCAGGGGTTATAGCCAGCCCATTAAATCCTGCGACTGTTGTTAGACTGTCGTGGCATTGCCAGAGGTAACGGACTAGCTAAGTTCTGCACCCAATGTGGGCAACCTGACTGTATTCCACGGGCATACGGGCTGCCCTGCCCCAGCCCAGCTGTTGTACCTGTCGCTGTCGAGTCCATCATGGAGAACCCTTTCATGGCTGAGTTACCCAACGCCCCCGGGGCCCAACCTGCACCACCACCACCGCCTAGACCTCCCCAGACGGCGGCCCAGGCCCAGGCCTCAGCCCAAGCTCGAGCCCAGGCTGCTGCGCGTGCCGCAGGTCAAGCGGCAGCTCAGGCAGCGGCAGCGGGTCACGCTCCAGCGGCCCACCAGGCTCCGGTTGGTCAGGCTCCAGCAGCGCGTCAGGCTCCGGCAGCGCATCAGCCCCCAGCCCCAGCCGCTCAAGCTGCGCATCAGCCTCCGGTCGGTCAAGCTCCAGTAGCGCATCAGCCCTCAGCCCCAGCGGCTCAAGCTGCGCCTGCCCCAGGGCAAGCCCGCCACCGTCCGCCTTCGCCGCCACCTATGCCCAAGGCAGCAGAAACCTTCAAGGTAGGCAGCGGGCTAACCCTAGAGAAAATTGTGCGCGAGGCTTTCGATAAGGGCTTCTCAGACATTCACATGGGCGTGGGGGAAGTGCCGCGATTCCGCGATCGCGGCGATATCGCAACTACCGAGTATCCCGTCACCGACGAAGCCACTTTCTACGCCTGGCTCGAAGAAATCCTCAAGCCTGAAGAGATTCAAGAGTTTCGCCAAACTCTTGATTTTGACGGAGCTGCTCAGTACGACTTTACCCGCATTCGGATCAACATCTTTGACTCCCTGCGCGGCCCTGCTATGGTGCTGCGTCTGATTCCGGTGAAAATTCTCACCCTCGACCAGCTAGGGTTCTCACCCATCTTTCGCGATGTGTGCCACTACCACAAAGGGCTGGTGCTGGTGACTGGGCCTACGGGTTCGGGTAAGTCGACCACCATGGCGGCGATGATTGACTATGTCAACACCGAGATGCCCAAAAACATCATCACCATCGAAGACCCGGTGGAATTTGTGCACACCAGCCGGCGATCGCTGATTAAGCAGCGGGAAGTCGGTATGCATACCCAAAAATTCGACAACGCCCTCAAAGCCTCCCTGCGGGAAGACCCCGACATCATTCTGGTGGGTGAAATGCGGGACAAAGAAACCGTCAACACCGCCCTCAAAGCGGCTCAGACCGGTCACCTCGTGATGGGTACCTTGCACACCAACAGCGCCGTCAAAACCGTAGAGCGGATTCTCAACCTCTACGAGCCTGAGCAGCAGGCGCCGGTGCGGGTCTCCCTAGCGGAGTCACTGGTGGCGGTGATTGCCCAGGGTCTCTGCCGCACCACCGATGGCAAGCGGGCCGCCTTCCACGACATTTTGATCAACACCGATGCGATCAAAGACTACATTCTGCGGGGACAGCTCGACGAAGTCGAAGCGCTGATTCCCAAATGTACCTTCGACGGTATGTGCACCATGAACCAGTCGCTCTACGCCCTCTACGAGTCGGGGCGGATCACCGAAGAGACTGCGCTGGAAATGTCGCCCAAGCAAAACGAAATGGCCCAAATGCTGCGCGGCCGTGTCTAATGGCACTGCGGTTGGTGCAGTCGCCTCTAGCTTTAAAGGTATTGCCCTCTTTACCCCGGGGGGCGACTGCGTCTACTGCATTGATGAGCAAAAGCGGGCCCACTGGCACATCGACCTCTGTGCGGCTTTACAAACCCACCTGGAACTGGCGGAGCCGCCCTACTTTTTGCTGCCCTGCTTTACCGCTACCGTAGATCGCTGGGTTAACTCCGCTACTCAAGCACCTGTGACCGTGGCCGAGGCTTACCCCCGAGTCCTACGGTTTCAACCCCTGCTCAACGCGTTGTTTGGCCTGGGGGAATTGCAGTGGCAGCCCAACTACACCAGCGCTGAAGAATGTTCGGTAGCGCTGATCGAGTCGTACCAGTCCACCTTTCCCGAATTGTGGGAATGCCACGATTTAGTGATGCGCGTCGAGCAGGCGATCGCTGTTCCTACGCCCACTACACCGCTGCTGGAAATACCGCTAGCGGTTGACCCGCTGCCTCAAGCGCACTGCTTCAAGCTGTTTGTCAGGGCTACCGACACGGCTGTCACCGAAAAAATGCTGCGGTTTTTGTACACCACGCTAGAGTCAACCCTGCCTGGTGCCTACACCCTCCAGGTAATTGACGTCACCACTCACCCTGACGAAGCCGAGGCCGCTAATATTACGGCGACCCCAACCCTGATTCAGGTTTCTCCAGAACCCGTGCGACGGGTAGTGGGCAGTGTACTTAGCCAAGAGCAGATGATGCAACTGCTGGCGGGGTAGCCGAGCGGCACAAATCGGTTCTGTGACTGCGGTGCCCGAGAAGCGTACGCGCTTAGGCCATTTCTGCAGACGCATCACGGTGCTTTGCAGCGGTGGAATTTGCTAAGGTGATTGCGCAGAACAGCCTCTCAACCGAGAATGGGCAGAAAAATGCTGCATGGGTGAAGTATTGTTTCTTCCTGGCCCACCTATTCCTTTAACTGGTTATTTATGTCGATAAAAAACATTGTCTCCCTGGGCCTGCTGCTCTTTATTCCCATCTCGATCGCAGCAGAGCGGCTGGAGTGGGGTGCCCTAACTATATTTGTGCTGTCGGCGCTGGCCATTGTGCCCCTGGCGATTTGGCTGAGCACCGCTACCGAAGAGCTAGCGGTGGTGACCGGGCCAACTATTGGTGGGTTGATCAATGCCGTCTTTGGTAACGCTACCGAGCTGATTATTGCCCTGGTCGCCCTCAAGGCGGGGCTGATCGACATTGTCAAAGCCAGCATTACCGGGTCGATTTTGGCCAACCTGCTGCTGGTGTTGGGTCTGTCGATGTTCTTTGGTGGGCTGCGCTACAAAGAGCAGGAGTTTAACCAAAACGTGGCGGGTATTAATGGCAGCACCATGGCCCTGGCAGTGACGGCGATCGTGCTGCCGGCCATGGTGATCAACACCTCGAATATTGTGGAGCCGAGCGCCATTAGCCGTCTGTCGCTGACCGTGGCGGTGGTGATGATTGTGGTCTATGGGCTAACGCTGCTGTTTTCTCTAAAGACCCACAGCTACCTCTACGACGTGGGGGTAAGCGATGCTGAGGGCGAGCACGGCGAAGGCGAAAAGCCCAACGTGGCGCTTTGGCTAGGGGTGCTGCTGGCGGCCACCATTGGGGTGGCGGTTGAGTCAGAAATTTTTGTGGGCGCGGTGGAAGAAACGGCCACCATGCTGGGGCTGACCGACCTGTTTACCGGGGTGATTTTGCTGCCCCTGGTGGGTGGCGCAGCGGAGTACGTTACGGCCGTGCGCATGGCAGTAAAGAACAACATGGATTTGTCGGTGTCGATCGCCATGGGGTCGAGCCTGCTGGTGGCGCTGCTAGTGGCCCCCGTTTTGGTGATTATCGGCTACTTTATTGGCCAGCCTATGGATTTGAACTTTGGCCCTTTTGAGGCGATCGCGGTAGTAATCGCTGTCGCTGTCGTTAACCTAATCAGCCAGGATGGCAAATCGAACTGGCTGGAGGGGGTGCTGCTGCTCTCCACCTTCGCCATTCTTGGAGCTTCGTTTTTCTTTCACCCGGTGTAGGGAGAATTAGCGGTCAATCTCGATTACTCCTAGGGTGGGCGGTGCATTGCGGTCAAGAAGGTGAATCGCACATTTGCCAAAGAGAGGTATGCCGCGAATGCACCATACCTCTGGAGCACCCCTTCGTGCCAGTTAATGGATCTTTGCAAGGTAGGTGAATCGTGTGAAAAGTGGCGTTTTACAAATGTTGGGAAAACGGCTAGGACTGGTTCACGCTACAGCTCACGAGTCTCTGCGCGAGAAAAGAGAACAAAAAGATATCTAACCCCTTCAAATCCACCGAAAGAACACGCAAAGCACCTCCCAGCGCTGGCAACTCACCGGCAGGGGATTTTTCTTGGTCATACTTAAGTTCGTCCTCAGACATATAATGATTTGCTGTTAAATCTTGCCACCCTACTTCACGACAGAATTTATTCCAATCATCCCCCAAAGCAATTGGGCTACCCCATTCCTGCCAAATTTTCTTTTGAGCGCTAAAGCCAAATTTGCCATTACTGTATTTGCCCCAAAGCTGATCAAGGCTGCGCAGATCATTGCAGGGAAACTCTCCTAGATCTTTGCGATCAAACCACTGTCCTTCTTCCTTGCCCACAGTGGTAATCATCAGCCGATGGGTTTCTTTGTCGGCGTCGCGCCACTGCCCAGTTTTCAGCAATTCCTCCAGCTTTTGATATTTCGAGTCTTGGGTAACATTCTTCAAATTTTCCAGCAGCACCTTGAGGTCATCTTGAATTTTGTTGGGGCGGGGGTATTCTTGCAGAGCCAGGGTGGCGAGTTCTGCCGCTTCGCCACCGGGTTCACAAGCTTTGCGAATTACCTGGTTTAGCAGCCCTGGGGTGAGCTGAGCGGTGTAGAGCAGCACGGTTTCACGCCAGAGAGCTTCGTTCCAGTTTTGCAGCACCAGCTGGGCATTTTTTTGCAGGGTTTCCCGGTCTTGAGGTTTGGCCAACCAGGTCGCGGCAAAAAAGCCTTGAAAGCTGGCATGGGGAAACTCATACTCACCCGGTTCGCGCTCGACCAGTAGTTCGCTGACATCCACAATGGATTTAAGCCAGTCGGCGGGGTCAACTTCTTCGGCTTGCAGCAGTGGGTGCTGGGATAAAAAGTGTAGCAATGCTCCCCGGTTAATAGTGAGCCGTTGGGTTTTGGAAGTCACCATGCCAATGGCGAGTTCCTGAAGCAGGGCCATGCTTTTGTCGTAGGGCAGGGGCATTTGAACGAATCGAGCGCGGGGGCGATCGTCGAGCTGAAGCTTGCAAATGCCTTGGTAAAGGCCAAGACGCTGGCGGGGTAGCTCGGCGGCGATGTCGAAGCGGTGAAAGGTCACCAGCATGTTTAGCAGCAGCGGATTTTCGGCCATGTAGCCTAGCTCTTCGCTACGGGCCTGTAGCTGGGCAATTAGATCGTCGGAGCGCTCTTGGGCGACTTCCTTAGCTTGGCGGTGCTGCTTTTCGCTGCGACAGCACCGCTCTTGGCACAGGTACCACCGTCGAACAAACGCCTCTTGCTGGGCTAGGTTGAACTTATTGACGTAGATGGGGATCGCAGGCTTTTTAGCCTGGTAGTCTTTGTACCCAGCGGGACGAGACGTAAGAATAAACACCGACTGGGGATACTCAGCCATTTGCCTGCTTAGCCACTGGCTGACCTGGGGGCGCTTTTCGGCGGGGATTTCGTCAAACCCATCGAACATGACCAGGGCTTTGCCTTTTGTCAAAATATCCTTAGCCCAGCCAGCGGGTGGGGTGAGGGGATGATTCTTTGACAGGCTGGGGATGTGGTGCTCGTTAATGAGCTGGGGCAGGTTGGGAGGCTGGGGCTGGGTAAGTTCGCTAACCCAGTCGCGCAGGCGCAGCAGCACGGGTACCAGCTTGGGGGCACGGTGGCGGCGGTGTTTGCCCTGGCCGTAGATCAGGGTAATGTGGCGCAGCAGGGTAGTTTTGCCCATGCCGCCCTTGGCCAAAATGCTCATCTGCCGAAACTTGCGGTCTTTATTGGTGCGAGCCAGCAGCTTCCAGATATCGAGGTTTTCAGAGCGGAGGCTGGGATCGTTTTGCCAATCGTCGCGGCGGTTTTTAGCGTTTACCAATGCGCCCCCGGTTGAGGTGCGATCGCTCAGGGCACCGCTGCTGATCGCCCCGCTCAGATCGAGAGGCACAAACACCTCTTCGAGTAGGGGAATGGCGGTGCGATCTGGGTTGAACCCTTCGACGGTGAACTCTTCGCAGAGACGAGTCTGCTGTTGCAGGTAAGGGCCAGCAAAGTCTGAGCGCAAAGACAGCACAGAACATTCAACCCTGTTGATGCCCCAGTCGAGAACTTGATCGAGCTTGGGGGCTAGCTTTTTGCCGAGCTTGATGATGACTAAAACAACTGCCGCTCCTGCAAAACAGATAACTGCTTCACCCCACTGCCCAGCGCGCGCGTTGGTAATGCCCACAAAGCTTAGTGCCCCCGGTACCCCTAGGGAAACCAGTTTAGTATCAAGCAGTTCAAAGACTTTCTCAACAGTGGTAGGAGTATAGTCTGGCGGTGGTCCAGCCATGGGGGAAATTTAGAATTGCGTTACCCCATAGTATTCGCAACTCTGGCTTCAACAGCTCAGCCAGTCTACGGCGTAGCGATCGCCCCGTTGCTCCAAAAATTCCCCCAGCTGGTGCAGGGTTAGTGGTTTAGGTATGGGGAATTGCCCTGGCATCTGCTTCAGATCTAGGTAGTGCTGAATGATCGAGGCATTGTCTCGCGGAAAGCGCTGCTCTTTGACGCCCAAAAATTCGCCCCGACGGCGGGCCTGAGACAAAATTTCTGATCGCCACTGCTCAATCGGGGCAATCCCTAAAGAGTTGATGCCGTTGGAAAACAGGGTGAGATAGATGTCGTCGTAGGGTTCGGTGGTTTGCAAATAGTCCTTGAGCAGCCCCAGGGAAGTTTGGTCGTTAAACACTGTCCAGTAGGGCACCAGACCGAGGCGCATGCATAGCCAGGGGTGCAGGTAGACAAACGACTCGGCCAGCAGGCGGTCGCTGGGCACACCCAACTGGTCATACCACCAGCGGTGCAGGTCGGCCACCAACGGACTGAGGGATTGGGGATCGTCAAACATAATTCGCTGCACCTTGAAGCCGTTCTCCTCGGCAAAGGCGATCGCATCTTCGCGCAGAGCCGGCTCAAAGCCCCATTCCGCCTCGGGCCAGTCGCCGTCAGAGGGGGGGCTGTGCCAGTGGCTGTGCTCAGACCCCTGCTGCTTAAGAAATTCTGCTACCCGAGGGCTGCCCTCGACATATTCTGCGCGATGAATGCCGCCCTTGCCGCCCACCTGAAAGAAATGGCGATCGCTGACCT